>NZ_JABZXW010000096.1 GCF_015265375.1 Rothia sp. (in: high G+C Gram-positive bacteria) | reverse complement strand
GACGAGGCACGCGTCGCGTTCTGGGAGAAGCAGGCGCAGCGCCTCACCTGGGCTGAGCCCTGGCACACCGCGCACCGCTTCGAGAAGCCGAAGTCCCTCGGCTTCGACGAGGAAGGCATCGAACAGTTCAGCATCCCCGAAATTAAGTGGTTCGAGGGCGGCAAGCTGAACGTCGCCTACAACTGCGTAGACCGCCACGTGGAGGCGGGCCGCGGCGACAAGGTAGCCCTCTACTTTGAAGGTGAACCCGGCGACCGCGAAGCCATCACCTACGCCGAATTGCAGCGCCGCATCGCGAAGGCAGCGAACGGCCTGCTGTCCTTGGGCGTGCGCAAGGGTGACCGTGTGGTCATCTACCTACCCGTCATCCCCGAAACCATTATTTTCACCCTCGCCTGCGCGCGTATTGGCGCGATCCACTCCCTCGTCTTCGGTGGTTTCTCCGCCGAGGCGCTGAAGTTCCGTGTGGAAGACACCGGCGCGAAGGTTCTCATCACCACCGACGGCCAGAACCGCCGCGGCAAGGTCGTTCCCGTGAAGGTCAACGCCGACGAGGCATGCTCTGGCGAGAACAACATTGAGCACGTTATCGTGGTGGACCGCACCAGCGCCTCCGACCCGGTAGCGCACGCCGCTGTGCCGTGGACTGAGGGCCGCGACGTCTGGTACCACGATCTGGTGGACGACCAGCCGGATACTCACGCCTACGAACTGCACGACGCCGAGGATCCGCTGTTCATTATTTACACCTCCGGCACCACCGGTAAGCCCAAGGGCCTGGTGCACACCATGGCTGGATACCTGGTGCAGACCGCGTACACCCACGCGCTGCTCTACGATCTGCTGCCGGATTACGTGAATGAGAACGGCGTGCTGCGCCCGGACGAGCTGTCCGCCGTCAACGACCCGGAAAAGGTTGAGTCCACCGTTCACTGGTGCACCGCCGACCTGGCGTGGGTGACCGCACACACCTACGAAATCTACGGCCCGCTGGTTAACGGTGTCTCCGAGGTGATTTACGAGGGTACCCCGAACACCCCGCACTTCGGCCGCCACTTTGAGGTCATCGAACGCTACGGCGTGACCAACTACTACACCGCCCCGACCCTGATTCGTTCCCTCATGGGTGCGTTCCCGAACGGCCCGGAGCCCGGCAAGTACGACTTCTCGACCGTGCGTCTGCTCGGTTCGGTGGGCGAATCCATCAACCCGGAGGCGTGGCGTTGGTTGCGTCAGCACGTGGGCGGTGGCACCGCGGCATTCATTGACACCTGGTGGCAGTCGGAGACCGGTTCGACCGTGTGCTCGCCGCGTCCGCACGACCCGGCATTCGCGCCCGAGGGCACCTACCCGGAGGGTACCCCGCACTGCACTCCCCTGCCCGGTTGCGCTACCCGCGCTGTTCCCGGCGTGTCCACCCGCGTGGTGGATGAGCACGGCGACCCGGTCGAACCCGGTAAGCAGGGCTTCATCGTGGTCGATAAGATTGGCCCGTCCATGGCTCGTACCGTGTGGCAGAACCCGCAGCGTTTCCTGGATTCCTACTGGCGTCACTACGGCGAGCGCGGCTGGTTCCTCGCTGGCGACGGCGCGAAGGAAGACGAAGAGGGTAACGTGTACATCCTCGGCCGTATTGATGACGTGATCAACATTTCGGGTCACCGCCTGTCCACGATTGAGATTGAGTCGGCTCTGGTGACTCACCCGGCTGTGGTTGAGGCTGGTGTCTGCCCCGTGGAGGATGAGCTGACCGGTCACCAGGCGGTCGCCTACGTGACGCTCACCGATGAGGGTAAGGACCTGACTGAGGATGAGCTGAAGGCGGCGCTGACTGACCATGTGCGTGAGCACATTGGCCCGATTGCTAAGCCGAAGGACGTTGTGGCGGTTGCCGATATCCCGAAGACCCGTTCGGGTAAGATTACTCGCCGTCTGCTCGGTGAGCTGTACCAGGGCCGTTCTTTGGGCGATGTTTCTTCGCTGCAGAATGAGGAGGCGCTGGGCCACATCGCGCAGGTGCTGGTGGATACTGGCCGCGTGAGCGAGGCAGTCTAGATTCTGCTGCTGAGCTGAACGCTAGGCTGAGCTAAAAGCTGTATAGAGTAAAGGTGCGGATACCGAATGATGATTCGGTATCCGCACCTTTTGCTATGCCATTTTATTGGGCTGACACGGCTCTCAACCGGCGGCGTGCCGCCTAGTCAGCCCACTTAAATCAGGCCCAGCGAACGAGCGTGTTCAGCGGTAATGCCGCTCGGCTCAATGTGCTCGGGGCCCTTGTCCTTCTCGGGGTGCTCGGTCGCCTGGAAGCGGATCATCTTCACATCGTTTGCCGCACCCAGGTTCGTGATCATGCCGTCACCATTCAGGTCCACGGACACCGGCTCGGTGTCAATCTTGCCGTTGCCGTTGAAGTCAATCGGCTGGTCGGCGGGCTTGCCCTTGTACAGGAAGCCAGCCGCGCGGGGGCCGAAGCCGCGCGCCTCGTACAGCTTCGCCTCGTTGAGCATGCGGTACTCGGCGGTGGAGTAGCCGAAGTAGCGGCTACCATCAGCCATGGGCACGCCGGTGAGGGTGTACTGGTAGTTCATGACGCTGTAGTAGTTGGGCTTGTAGTTGATTTCGTCCCAGCCGCCGTGGCTCAGTGCGAGGTTGTGGCCGAGCTCGTGCACGAACACTGCCACGCGGATGTTGCTGCTTGCCTTGCCCCAGAAGTGCGGGCCGACGGTGACCATAAAGTTACGACCGCCAAAGTTAGCGATACCGGAGGAGTAGCTGTTGTCGTAGTAGTCGCCCCAGATCATGTAGTGGAAGGTGCCTTCGCGGGCGGGGTTGAACTTACCTTCGGTCGCCTTGATGCGGTGGAGCGCCTTGAATTCGCTGTCGAGTGCCTGGTAGCTGATTTCGTTGCCGCCGCCGAGGTTGTACTTGGCGCTGCGGGCGCTACCTGCGTCCAGGTGGATGTTCACGCCGGTGGTGCCGTCGGGGTTGCGCAGGGGCAGGTCGGCGTAAATCTTGGTGATGCGGTCCAGCTCGTCTTCGCTGGGCAGCAGACCTGCCATGTAGTCCATCTCGACGAAGATGTCCTTGTGGTTGGGGTCTGCGCCCATTGCGGGGAAGTCGACGTCGATTTTGCCGTCGCCGTCCGCGTCGTAGCCCTTCATCTCCCAGGTGTTGGGGATGCCGTCGCCGTCGATGTCGGGGCTGTAGGCGTTTGCTGCGGGGGCTGCGATAGTGCCCAGGCAGAGCACTGCGAGGGAGGCAAGCGTGACGCGTGCGCTCTTCAGAAATGCCATGTTGTGTTCCTTAGTGTGTGGTGACCGGTGGTGTTTCGATGGAGTTTTCCGGGAGGGCGTTCTCCACGGTTTCCATGATGCTCCCGTTTCACGCGCTAGGTGAGCTGGGTGCCGTAATGTTCATACATTGAGGTAAAAGTTGAGATAATTTTGAAGATGAGCTGAATTACATTAGAGTATCAGTAATTCAAATCACATGCATCACCACATTCTTAATGACAAGAGAGATCCCATGACTTCTTCCTCGAACACCACTAATGGCCTGAACCGCCGCGCACTCATCAAGGGTGCCGTCTGGAGCGCCCCCGTTATCGCAACCGCCGCAGCGGTACCCGCCTACGCGGCATCCACCGACGCGCAGGAAACCCCGACCCTGAAGTTCGGTGTCTTCACCCAGGCGTTCAACTCGAACCCCTCCAACGACTTTGATACCCGCTACGGTCTGGACTCCTACACCGTGCAGGTTCCCAACATCACCGCAACCTCCACCACCCCGCAGAGCCGCGGCGGCGGCACCTTCACCCCCGGAGGTAGCGTCGGTGCCGGCCTGTACGGTGGCGCGGGTCTGTGGATTTCCGCACCCATCAACTCCAAGGGCGAGTTCCAGGGCAGCTCCTGGCTGTACCCTCAGGCGCATCTGCAGGTGACCTTCGAGTTCACTTTCCCCACCGCCGAGGATGTCACCGACCCGCTGCTGTGGGATGTCGATAACGACGTTGAGATCCCGGCACTCGCCAAGAGTGCGGGCGGCGCAAAGACCAACAACCCCGCCGTGGCGGCGTTCAACGGCATCGCATACACTGCGAAGTTCTACGAGCCGGTCATCGAGGACAACGTCTGGACCGGCGTGCTGGATATCCGCACCTCCGACTACCTGGAAGCCACCGCGAAGGACGGCGTGAGCTACGCGCAGGTGCTGGCTTCGCTGGTTCCGGTGTACTTTACCAAGGTGACCTCCAGCTACACCCTGACCACCACCGCTCAGATCACCAGCGGCAGCGTCGCAATGCAGCTGACCGAGGGTGGCGAGTACACCTTCCAGGACCTGGCTGGTTTGCGCGCTTCGGCAACCATCAGCCGCTAACGCCACAGCAAGCAGAGAGGGGCCCGGCATCCATA
>NZ_JABZXW010000095.1 GCF_015265375.1 Rothia sp. (in: high G+C Gram-positive bacteria) | reverse complement strand
GTTTTCCGGAAGCGCCCTCAGGGTGTCACACGGACGCTCTCCGCAGCGAAGCAAGGAGAAAGCGGAGCGTCCGGGTGACGGGTGCCCCTGCGTAGGCGCGGAGGAAACATACGGCGTGCCATCCCAACCAGCCAGCGAGGCGAGGACGAACGCCGCCCCTCAGCACCTACTCAGCGCGACTAGCCTGCCGCCAGGGTCTGCGCCGGGTCAATACGCGAAGCCTTCGCCGCAGGGTACAGACCAGCCAACACACCAACCAGCGCGCCAGCGCCCAGGCCCAGCAGGATAGTGTCAGCGCTAATAATCGGCGTCCAACGGTTCATCAAAGACACAATCGAGATGCCGTTAACCGCCAGCACAATACCAGCCACAGCGCCCAGGATGCCGGTCAGCAACGCCTCCGCCGAGAACTGCAGCAGAATACCCGAAGGGCGCATACCAATAGCCAGACGCAAACCAACCTCACGGCGACGCTCCATCACCGCAACCAAGAACGTATTCATAATGCCCATCGCACCAATCACGAGGGTAATAACGCTCATGGCTATAAGCATAGTACGTTGCTGCTGGTCAACAGCCTCACGAAGAGTTTTCGGCTCCGGCGGAACACTCACGCTATACAGTGCGGGACGTTCCGGCGAGAGCGCGTACGGTGCTTCCTCCGCAATCTGGTTTGCGGCACCGGCAACAGTACTCACCACAATCTGAGTGGAACGCTTACCAGTCTGCGCCGCAGCGGCGCCACCACCGGCAGCGGGCTGCGCTTCTTCCGCATCGGCACCAGGCTTCGCACCAAGAGGCAAGTAGACCGAACCGTACGACAGAGTCAGCGAAGGGTTCTCCCGCACCACACCGATAACGGTGTACGGCTCACCGTGAATATAGACCGTAACTCCGGGGCTATAGGGCAGCGCGAGCTGGCGCATCACGCTTTCGCTGAGCACCACAACCTTATCGTTCCGCTCCACGTGCCCCTCGTCGAAGGTGCGACCCCACGCCAGCTCGTGACCCTGCACGCTAAAGATGCTGGGGGTTGCCGCAAGGACGGCAGCCGTCACGTTAGCACCGCGCTCACCGAAGTTGTCTGGACCGCGCTGAATATCCGCGGATTCATACAGCTGATCCACCAGCGCGGTACCGGTCACTCCGTTCAGCTGGCTAACACGCCGGTAGTTCTCACTTGCCGCCAGGCTCAAGAGTTCAGCCCGGCTCAGGGGTTCAGTTCGGGTCGAGCTTATCGTCAGGTGCTTAGCCCTAAAAATGTCGAAACTGTCAGCCAACTGCCCAGAAATGGTGGCGGTCAGACCAACGGTCAACACGAGCGAAGCGATACCCAGAACCACACCAAGCATGGTGAAGATATTGCGCCTCACCCGGTGCACGGTAGCGTCCCAGGCTTCTTTGAGGGAGGCGAGCGCCCAGGGTGCACGACCACTGCTCTGCGGCTTAGATGTTTGTTCCTCAGCAAAGCTAGGCAGGTTTAGAGACGCGCGGGCGGTCGTTTCTTCCTGCCGCAGTGCATCCTGCTCGATGAGCTGACCCTCGTGCATGCGCAGCACCCGGTCGCAGTGCTCCGCCACGAGCGGGTCGTGGGTAATCACAATCGTGCTTTGCTGATTACCCGTGCATTCGCGGAGCAGATCAATCACTTCACGGGTGAGCTCTTCATCCAGCGAGCCGGTCGGCTCATCACAGAGCAGCAACGCCGGTTCTCCAATGAGCGCACGAGCAATAGCCACGCGCTGCTTTTCACCGCCGGAGAGAGTGGTGATGGGCGCATCCGTCCGGTGGCTCAACCCCAGCAGGGCGAGAGTATCCGCAACACGTTGTGCTCGCTCCGCTTTGGGTACGCCACGGTAGATGAGCGGTAGCTCAACGTTGCGGTACACGTTCTTATGCTCGATGAGGTGGAACGCCTGGAAGACGAAACCGATGTTGTCTAGGCGCGCTTCAGCTCGCTGTGCCGCGGTGAAGGTTGCGGTGTCTGTACCGTCCAGCAGGTAGCAGCCGGAGGCTGGCGTGCTGAGCAGACCGAGGATGTTTAGCAGGGTTGATTTGCCGCTGCCGGACGGTCCCAGGATTGCGACGACTTCTCCGTAGCGGACTTTCAGGTCAATATTTTTGAGCACGTCAATTCGAGTGTCACCCTGCATAAAGTGCTGGGACACCCCCTGAATATCGACGCTATAGGCTGGTGGGTGCGCGTGAGCGGCGCGGGAGTCAGTCATGGCTACTCCCTACTTTTTCTCGCGCATGATTTTGACGCTGTCGCCTTCGTGCAGGTCACCGGTGACGGCGTTCTTGCCGTTGGCGTTGCTGATGACGGTAACGGTTACCTCGCGCTCTTCACGTGCCTTCGATCCGTTGGAGCTTTCGGGGCCGAGCACGATGACTCGGGTCTGTCCGTCACGGGTGTAGAGCGCCGATGAGGGTACGACCAGGTGCGCTTCGGGGGTTTCTTCGAGGGTGAGTTCCGCGTTGACGGCGCCTCGGAGGCTGTCCGCCTTATCCCCTACGTCGAGGGTGAGGATGCGTTCCCCTTCGGCACCTCCTGCCGCACCGGCTGCGCCGTTGAGGTTGGAGCCAGCCGCGCCTTCTGCACCATTGGCCTGGCGACCGGCCTGGCTGTTGCCTGCGGCACCAGCGGCTTCGGTGGTGTTCTTGTATCCGAGGGTTGCAACGTACTCAGTATCACCGAGGGAGGGCACGGTTACCTTCTGACCGCTACGAGCTTCGGGGGTGAGCCTGCCGGTGGTTCCGGTGCAGCTGAGGGTCTTGTTACCTTCTGCGATGGTGGCTACGGGACCGTCCGCGATAGCGCCGGTTGCGCGGGGGTTGCCGGTGACAACTCCGGCACGGTTGATGATGAGGAAGTAGCGGGCGGGAATGGGCTGGTCAGTCTTCACGTGCGCGTAGCCGAGGCTGTCGAGGAGGTTGTTGAGAGCCTCGTAGGTGTCTTCGGTGATGCGCGCGGGCTGCGGGCCCTGGCGTCCCATGGCGGTTAGTGCCTCGTTGAGGAGTGCGGCGTCGGGGCCGCTGTCATCGAGTTTGAGGTCGCGGTAGAGCGCGAAGCCGCCGGTGAGGGTGATGAGAGGTTCACCGTTGACTTCTGCGATGAGGGTGCCGTTGCCGACGGTGTCACCGTGTTTGATGGTGATTGCGGTGTACTGTCCTTCGCCGCTGTAGCGTAGCGGGGTTGAGGTGGCGTAGTTGGCGGTGCAGGTCAGGGGCACGGTGGTGCGCAGTTTTTCGCGGGTGACCGTGGCGGTGATGGTGGAGGGGTCCGGGGGTGCCGCTTCTGCGTCTTTTTGGGCGGTGGTTTTGATGTTTTGGGCGCTGATGAGCGTGCCGACGGTGATGATGAGGAGCAGGGCGATAATGCCGTAGAGCCAGAGGGTTTTCTTCTGGCGGGTGGGGGTGGCGCTCATGGTGTCCCTTCTTTGGGTGCGCGTACGGGAACGCTATTGTCTGTGCCGTTTGGGCTTAGGGGCGGCGATGCCGTGTGGGGTTAGTTTGGGCCCGGCACGGGGATACGTGCCGGGCACAATACGCTGTGACGAGGTGCAGCCTCCATGGCTACTCTGTACGCCTGTTCTGATTAGTCCGGTCTGATTAGTCCGCAGGATTAGCTCAGAATCTTTCGGGCGTTCTCTTCAGCAGTTTTCTTGGCGGTGGTCACCTGTTCGATGAGGCCCTGCTCCTTTTCGAGGAAGGAACTCAGGTAAGCGATAGCTATCTTCCGCTGTTCGGCATCCAGCCCGGTTGCTTCACGGCAGGTCGCATCGTTGATTGCCAGTTCGTGGGTGTCTTGGTTGTTCTGGCGGTACTGTTCGCGAGCCATAACCGGCGTGGTGTAGTCTCCCCCGAAGCGTTCCTTCATACACTGTGCCCACTTCTCGGTGGCAGGCTCAAGGTCTTTGAAGATTGCGTCGTTGTTGAGGTAGTGAACCGCAGTGACGTAGACCTTTCGTATGGTCTCGTAGGATTCTTCTGAACCGAAGACTGCACGGGTGGCTTCTTGCTGGCAACCGCCCTTTCCTTCGGTGCCGTAAAGAGCCTGCATTTCGGCTTCGCTCATAGTACGGCTCTGCTCTTCCAGTGCTGTAGTAGCCGCAGAGTAGCGCTCTTCGTATCCGCGAGCGCGGGCGTCCGCAACGGTGAGAGGTTCAAGATCAGCCTGCAGAAGCAGCGGGATTTCAGTTTTTCCTGCAGGAACCTTGTAGTTCGGGAAACCTCGTTCAGTCATGCACTGGCTCAGGGAACGCTGGTAGGCACGGGCAACATTGTCAGAAAGTGAGGCGAGGTTCTCTACTTTTTCGATAGCTTGGCTATCGGGACTCGTGGAGGCGCTATACGCCTTCTCAGCGTTAGCGGACGCCGAGGAGTCGGCACTGGGCTGCCCGGATGCGCAAGAGCTAAGCATCAAGGTCAGCGGGAGTAGAGCCCCGGCGAGGGTTCGTAGGGTGTTCGGTCGACGCATAGGGGCACTTCCTCGTGAAATATACGCTGCATCTTTGTTCACTCGTTCGAAGGCTCTTTGTTGTTTGCCCTAGAGAGAACATATTTTGAACACTAGCCTAC
>NZ_JABZXW010000027.1 GCF_015265375.1 Rothia sp. (in: high G+C Gram-positive bacteria) | reverse complement strand
GTTTTCGAAGCTGGCGATTATTATGTGGCTGGCGTGGGTGTACAGCCGCCACGGCGATATCTCTCGCAGTATTTGGCGTACGCTGTTCCCCTCGATTTATGGTGTGGGCGCCCTGGTCCTGCTGATTATGCTCGGCGGTGACATGGGTACCGCCATGGTGTATGGCTTCATCTTCGTGGGCATGATGTGGCTGGCGGGTGCTTCTCGTAGCTCGTTGCTGAAGATTGGCGGCGCGTTTGCGGTGCTGGCGCTGGTGGGTGTGCTTAGTAGCGCGAACCGTGTGGCTCGTATTTTCGGTATTTGGGGTTCGTGCACGAACGCTAACTGTGACCAGGCGAATTCTGGTGAGGTGGCGCTGGCGACCGGTGGTTTCTTGGGCGTTGGTCTGGGCCAGTCGCGTCAGAAGTACAACTACCTGGCTGAGGCGCATAACGACTATATTTTCGCCATTATTGGTGAGGAGCTTGGTCTGTTGGGTACGCTGGCGGTTCTGCTGCTGTATGTGGGCCTGGTGTATTGCGCGGTCCGTATTATGCTGCGCACTACTGATCCGCTGGTGCGTTTGGCGACGGGCGGCATCATGATTTGGTTGACCTCTCAGGCGATTATCAATATGGGCATGGTGTCCCGTATTTTGCCGGTGATTGGTGTGCCTTTGCCGTTTGTCTCCTATGGTGGTTCGTCGCTGTTGTCCTCGTTGTTTGCGGCGGGTTTGTTGTTGGCGTTTGCGCGGCAGACTCCGTTGCGTGGCGCGACGAAACCGTCGAATATTGAGACCCAGAGCGCGCGTGAGGTTCGTCGTGAGAATGCTGAATGGCAGCGTCGTTCACCGTTGCAGGATGTGCTGAATCAGGAAGAGGCAGCTCGTGCGGCTGCTGGTGGTCACCT
Source organism: Rothia sp. (in: high G+C Gram-positive bacteria) (assembly GCF_015265375.1). GTDB lineage: Bacteria > Actinomycetota > Actinomycetes > Actinomycetales > Micrococcaceae > Rothia. Next base: position 28,187 of record NZ_JABZXW010000027.1, on the reverse strand, counting down.
GTTGAAGGAACATAATCCTTTGAAGGTTATTTTCGGTCCGGAGAGCACGTTGCGCCGCTGGTTGGGTTTTACGCCGGATCAGCAGCGTGAGTTGGCTCGTGTGGCTCGTGAGCAGCAGAAGGAGCAGGAGCGTCAGGCTCGGGAGCAGGTTCGTCGTGAGGAGGAACAGGCTCGCCAGGAGGCGGCTCAGGCTCGAGAAGAGGCGCGTCGTGCTCGCGAGGAGGCGCGTCTGGCTCGTGAGGAAGCTGCCCGTGTGAAGGCGGAGCAGAAGGCCTCGCAAAAGGCTGAAGCTCAGAAGCAGAAGGCCTCGCAGAAGCCTGCACCGGCGAAGGCAGCTACCCAGAAGGCAGCCGCTCAGCCGCGTACTGGTCTGCAGGCTCGCCCTGCTCAGAAGGCTACTGCTGCGAAGCCCGCAGGCCAGAAGCCCGCGGCTCCGAAGCAGGCTGTACAGCAGCGCGCCGCTCAGCCTCGCGGTGCCCAGCAGCCTGCTGCGCAGAAGCGAGTAGCCCAGCCTCGTAGCGCGCAGCACCGCCCTTCGGGCTCGTTGCCCGCGGGCCTGCAGCCGCTGCATCCGGAGGATCGTCTGCGCCGTACCCAGCGACAGGCAGCGCCTCGACAGGGTGCTTTGCGACAGGCTACTCAGGTAAAGGGCACTCAGGCAAAGGCCGCGCAGAAGAACGGCGCTCAGCAGCATCCGGCTCAGAACTCTGCGCAGCGCGGCACCCGCAAGCAGGGCTAAAGCCCCGCGGAGCGTACCCCGTGCCGCTGACATTGCGGGAGCTACTGGGTGGGGGAGCGCGCTGAGCTTCTTGCCTTCGCCGGTGATGATTATGTGCTGAATATGAGATAACGCCCTCGCCGTTGAGTCATAGCTCAATGGCGGGGGCGCTCTGTTGAACAGGTGCGATAGCGTAAAATGATGCTGTACCGATGTATTGGGAGAGAGACCTATGACGAAGAAGGCACCCTCTATAGTCTTCGCCGGTGGTGGCACCGCCGGTCACATTAATCCGATGCTTGCGATTGCCCGCGCCGTTCGCGACCTTGAACCGAACGCCAAGATTCTGATGCTGGGCACCGCCGACAAGATGGAAGCCGAGCTGGTTCCGGCAGCTGGTTTCGATATTGAGTTCATTCCTCGCGCGGCGTTCCCTCGTAGCATTAACCGTGCCGCTTTTGCTTTCCCCGCTAAGTTCTTTGGTGGCCTGTCGAAGACCCGCCGCATCCTCAAGGAAACAGATGCGGATGTGGTCGTTGGCGTGGGCGGCTACGTGTGCCCGCCGGCGTATCTGTCGGCGTTGAGCGCTAAGATTCCCGTGGTGATTCATGAGGCGAACGCGAAGCCCGGTTTGGCGAACCGTCTGGGTGGTTCGTTCGCGAAGTTCACCGGTGTGGCGTTCCCTAATACTCCGTTCCCGCGCGCAACCCTGGTGGGCATGCCGATGAAGGACGAGATTGCCTACCTGAACCGTGAGGCGCACCGTTCGAAGGCTCGCCGTAACCTGGGCTTGGACCCGCAGAAGCCGACCGTGATTGTGACCGGCGGTTCGCTGGGTGCATTGAGCCTGAATAATGCGGTGGCGGCGTGCCGTGACCACTTTGAGGAGTGGGATTTCCAGATTCTGCACATTACCGGTAAGGGTAAGGCTGTTCTGGATGAGAACGGTGAGCTGTTGAGCGCCCCGAATTACCGTCAGATTGAGTTTAGCAACGGCATGCAGGATGTGTATGCTGCCGCTGATCTTCTACTGGTGCGTTCGGGTGCGGCGACCGTGAGCGAGGTTGCTGCGGTGGGTGTTCCCGCGATTTTTGTGCCGCTTCCCATTGGTAATGGTGAGCAGGCTCTGAATGCTCGTTCTCTGGTGGAGGCGTCTGCGGCTCTGCTGGTGAAGGATGCAGAAGTCACCGGTGAGTGGTTTGCCCGTGAGATTCCGGCTCTTATGGCGAACCCGGAGGAGCTGGAGCGCATGGGCGCTGCGGCGTATGAACTTGGTATCCGTGACGCGGCGCGCGTTATGGCTGAAGCAGTATTGAAGGCAGCTGAGAAGTAATGACTGAATTGATGAATCTTGAGATGGTGTTGCCGGCACCGCTGAACCCGCCGTTCCCTGAGCGTGCGAAGATGAGCGAGTTGGGCCGTGTGCACTTCATCGGTATTGGTGGCGCGGGTATGAGCGCTATTGCCGCTCTGATGCTGCAGGCTGGTGTGACGGTGAGCGGTTCTGACCGTGCCGAGTCGGCTACTGTTGAGTCTTTGCGTGCTGCGGGTGCTCGTGTGGGTGTTCCTCAGCAGGCTGAGAACATTGTGGACGTTGATACCGTGGTGATTTCTACTGCGATTCGTGAGGATAACCCGGAGCTTGTTGCCGCTCGTGCGCAGGGTCTGCCTGTGCTGCACCGTTCTGAGGCGCTGGCCGCTGTGATGGGTGAGTCTCAGGTTGTTGCTGTTGCCGGTACTCACGGTAAGAGCACGACTAGCTCCATGATTTCTGTGATGTTTGATCAGCTGGGTGCTGACCCGTCGTTTGCGGTGGGCACTGTGATTGCTGGTCGCGGCACGAACGCTCATCTGGGCGCTCAGGGTCCGGAGTCGATTTTTGTGGCTGAGGCTGATGAGTCGGACGGCTCGTTTGTGCGTTACCGCCCGGCGATTGCTGTGGTGACGAACGTTGAGCCGGACCACCTGGATTTCTATGAGACCGATGAGCGTGTCTTTGAGGCGTTCAACCGTTTTGTGGGTTCGCTGGCTCCTAACGGCGTTGTGGTGACCTGCGCTGATGATGCGGGCGCGGCTACTCTTGCGGCTCGTTCTCGTGCGGCGGGTGTGCCCGTGGTGACTTACGGCGAGTCTGCGGATGCTGACCTGCGCATTAGCGAGATTACCAGCGCCGGTTCGTCGTCGTCTTCGCACCTGTCGTGGTCTTTTGAGTGCCGCGGCGTGCGTTATGAGGGTGAGCAGGATATTGCCCTGAAGGTGCCCGGTATCCATAACCAGCTGAATGCTTCGGCTGCTTTTGCGTCGGCACTGATTTCTGGTTACGAGGCTGCCGATATTGCTCCCGCTCTGGCTGAGTTCGTGGGTGCTGACCGCCGCTTCACCCTGCGCGGTGAGGTTGCCGGCGTGAAGGTCTTTGACGATTATGCGCACCACCCGACCGAGGTGTTCCGCGCCCTGGAGACCGGCCGTACCGTGGCTGATGGCCACAACCTGTACGTGATTTTCCAGCCGCACCTGTTCTCGCGTACTCGCGAGTTCGCGAAGGAGTTCGCCGAGGCTCTGTCGATGGCTGACCGTGCTCATGTGCTGGATATTTACCCGGCTCGTGAGCTGCCGATTGAGGGCGTGACCAGTGAGCTGATTACCGGTGCTGGTTTCTCTGAGGTTCGTTACGCTACCGCTGAGAGCGCTATTGAGGATATCGTGGCGTGCGCTCAGGACGGCGATATTGTGATGACCGTTGGCGCCGGTGACGTGACCGCTTTGGGTGCTCGTCTGCTGGAGTCCCTGCAGGTTCGTCACGGTGGCGAGTCGAAGAAGTCGGAGGCTTAGGCTGTGCCGATGAGTTCTGGTCTCTCTTCGGAGGGGCATTCCTCCTCGCGCGTGCCGAAGGCTCCGCGTTCGCGTGCTCGTTTGCGTGCCCAGCAGGTAGCTGAGAGTGCACCGGTTGAGGCGGCACAGGCTGAGGTTGTACAGACTGAATCTGCGCAACCGCAGGTGGCGAAGAGCGCAGAGGCTGCCGAGGCTATACAGGCTGCGGAGGCTACGAAGTCTGCGGAGGCTGTGAAGCCTGCCAAGGCTACCGCCTCCGAGGGCGCGGCTCAGGCAGCTGCTACCCAGTCTTCGAGCCCTGTTCGCCATGCGCCACGTAAGCCGGTGGTGCACAAGTCGCACAGCCAGCATGGTGCTGATTCTTCGGCTCAGAAGAGCGCGGCGGCGGTGCATTCTTCGGTGCAGTCTCTGAAGGATTCGGTGCGTTCGGCGCTGTTGACCGGCCGCACCGTCTCTGAGGTTGAGCACGCTCCCGAGCTTTTTGACGTTGAGGCGTTTGAGGATTCTTCGTCTAAGACTGAATCTGCTAAGACTGCATCCTCTCAGGCTGAGAAGAGCACCGGCAAGGACAGCGATAAGGGCGCCAGCAAGAAGTCTGCGTCCGCCTCCAGTAAGGCATCTGCCGGTTCTGCTGAATCTCGCGAAGAGCCTGCCGCCCAGAAGACTGAGGAAAGCGCCGATAAGAGCACTGATAAGGCGGGGGAGAAGGCTGTTGAAGAGCCTCGCCCCACGAGCCGTTTTGGTCGTTGGCGTGCCGAGCGTGAGCAGCAGCGTGCCGCGGAGATTGAGAAGGAACGCGAGCGTGCGAGCCGTCAGGCTCAGCGTGAGCGTCTGCGTCAGGATCCGGGTCTGGACGGTCTGCGTGCTGAGGAACGCCCCCGTAAGGAGCGTGCGCCTCTGACCCGTGCCCGTAAGCTGCTGTACACTGCTTCGGCGCTGGCTATTATTGCGGTGCTGTACGTGGTGCTGGTCTTCTTCTCGCCCCTGTTGGCGACTCAGAAGATTACGGTGCGCGGTGCATCCCTACTGGAGACCACTCAGGTGGAGCAGAAGCTGGAGCCCCTGCGCGGTGTTCCGCTCACTCGCATCGACGAGAAGAAGGTGCGTGAGCTGATCGGGCAGGATAACGTGATTCGTAGCGTGCAGGTGGAGAGCCGCCCGCCGCATGAGCTGGTGGTGACTCTGAAGGAGCGTACCGCGGTTGCGGTTGTGAAGCAGGGCGATACGTACCATACTGTTGATAGTGATGGTGTGAGCCTGCTGGAGTCGGCAACTCAGCCCGATACCTCGGTGCCGCTGGTTCGTTTCAGCGGTGATGACCCGCAGACTTCGGCTGAATTCCGCACCATTTCTACGGCGCTTTCGGCGATGCCCTCTGAACTTCTAGCTCAGGTTAAGGAAGCCAGCGCTACCTCAACCTCAAGTATCACTCTAACCTTGAGGGATAATACTACGGTGCAGTGGGGAACCGCTGAAGAGAGCGAATTGAAGGCTAAGGTTCTTCTCTCCCTGCGCCAGGCTATTGCCAAGCGTGCCCAGGAGGAGAGCTCCTCTGAGGCACAGACGCAGAAGGTGACCGTCTACGACGTGTCTGCCCCGCGCGTACCGGTGACCCGCTAGGGGAACCATTCAGGCGCTTTATCCTCCCTTTTTGTGTGAAATCCGCAAAAAGAGGGGGTAATTGCGCTGTGTGACTAGGAACCAACAAAAACAGTTTGGTATCCTAGCAGATAAAGTCATTCTTTAGAGGAAACCTTCAGGCTTAGATTAAGCTGCGGGTCTTCCGAAGCTGGAACACGGAACAATCGAGGAATACATGGACGCTGGAACTCCCCAGAACTACTTGGCAGTCATCAAGGTCGTTGGTATCGGCGGCGGTGGCGTCAACGCAGTCAACCGCATGATTGAGGTTGGTCTGCGCGGCGTTGAGTTCATTGCTATCAACACTGACGCTCAGGCTCTGCTCATGTCCGATGCAGACGTTAAGCTGGACGTTGGTCGTGAGCTGACCCGCGGTCTTGGCGCGGGCGCAAACCCCGAGGTTGGCCGTCAGGCAGCCGAGGATCACGCGCAGGAAATTGAGGAAGTCCTCAAGGGCGCAGACATGGTCTTTGTGACCGCAGGTGAGGGCGGTGGCACCGGTACCGGTGGCGCACCCGTCGTGGCACGTATTGCCCGCTCCCTCGGCGCTCTGACCATTGGTGTGGTGACCCGCCCCTTCACCTTCGAGGGTCGTCGCCGCTCCAACCAGGCTGAGACCGGTATCGCTGCTCTGCGCGATGAGGTTGATACCCTGATCGTTATTCCGAACGACCGACTGCTGTCGATTTCGGATCGCAACGTCTCCATGCTGGACGCATTCAAGTCCGCTGACCAGGTTCTGCTCTCCGGTGTGCAGGGCATTACCGACCTGATCACCACCCCCGGCCTGATCAACCTTGACTTCGCTGACGTTAAGTCCGTCATGCAGGGTGCAGGTTCGGCTCTGATGGGTATCGGCTCGGCATCCGGTGAGGACCGCGCAGTGAAGGCAGCTGAGCTGGCTATCGCATCGCCGCTGCTGGAAGCATCCATCGACGGCGCACACGGCGTTCTGCTGTCCATTCAGGGTGGCTCCGACCTGGGTCTGTTCGAGATCAACGAGGCTGCACGCCTGGTTCAGGAAGTGGCTCACCCCGACGCAAACATCATCTTCGGTGCTGTTATTGACGACGCACTGGGCGATGAGGCTCGCGTGACCGTGATTGCTGCTGGCTTCGACGCAGTGAACCCGGAGACCAACTCCAACGCTTCCACTGCTGCTGCTACTCAGGCTCAGCGCACCCAGGCATCCTTCGGCGGTTCCACCGCTGCTCCGGCTGCTAACGGCTACGGCTACAACGCACCCGCTGCTGCTCCGGCTTCCACCGGCGCTGCTGGCTTCGACGTTGACCTTCCCCCGGTTGTGGAGGAAGCTCCGGCTCGCCGCGACACCCTGGATGTCCCTGACTTCCTGAAGTAGTCTGCCTGGCTGTGAAGGTCTAGGCGTTGCACGGCTGAGAGTCTTATGAAGCTATAGGGGAGCTGAGAAACACGCACATTGTGCGGTTCTCGGCTCCCCTTTGCTATACCCGCCGTTATACCTGCTGACATCTGATGAAGGAAAAGACGATGAGCGACGCTCCCAAAACTCCGCTACTTGCCTCAGCCGATACCCGTACCCTGGGCTCCTGGCGTGTACGGGTGGGTTTCACTTCCCGCGCGGCGGGCAACCTGGGTCTGCACGTGGACGATGAGCTCGGCGGCGGTATGGACGCCTCCCTGGTGCGTACCCTCAACCACCGTGCCGCCCTGGAGGAGGCGCTGGGCACCGAGCCGTTCTTCTACCTGAACCAGGTGCATGGCGTGCAGATTGCCTACCCGGAGGACTACGCGGTGGAGTCCTACGCCCCCGGCGCCCCCGAGGAGCGTACCTCTGAGCGTGGCCGCGCGGTGCTGGAGAACTCCCCGGTCGCCGATGCGGCGATTAGCACCGAGGGCGTGCCCCTGGCGATTATGGTGGCGGACTGCATTCCCGTGGTGCTGGTGGGTGAGCGGGTCGCGAACTGGCAACCGATCCTGGCGGTGGCTCACGCTGGCCGCCGCGGCCTGCTTGACGGCGTGCTCCAGCAGACCGTGGCTCGTATGCGTCAGCTCGGCGCGGAGAAAATTACCGCGTGGTTGGGGCCGAGCATTTGCGGTAGCTGCTACGAGGTACCCGAGGCGATGCGCACTGAGTCTACCGAGCTGATTCCGCAGGTGCATTCGGTGACCAGCCAGCAGACTCCCGGACTGGATCTGCCCGCAGGTGCCCGCGCCGTACTGGAGGAGGCGGGCGTGCAGGTGAGCATGGATTGCGCCCAGTGCACCTTTGAGGAGCCCGAGGTGTATTCGCATCGCGGGTTCACGAACCGCGGTGAGAAGCCGGGCCGTATCGCGGGTCTGGTCTGGCTTGAGAAGCTTGCGGAGCCCACCGCCTAGAGCTGCTGAAGGAGAGAAGATGCCTGAAATAAACACAGAAGAGAACCTGCAGTACACTCCCGAACGTGCCGAGCAGCTGCTGCAGAACTACCGCCGCGTGCTTGAGCGTATCCGCGCCGCAGAACAGGACCACAGCGCCGTGCGTACCGAGGCGAGCGCCCCGGTGCAGCTGGTGACGGTCACGAAGTTCTTCCCCGCCTCCGACGCGGCAGCGCTGCTGGATGGGGGAGTGACCCTCTTCGGCGAGAACCGTGACCAGGAGGCGAGCGCGAAGGCTCGTGAGCTCGCCGCCTACTGCGCCCAGCGTGAGGTGCAGCCCCCGCACTGGGCGTTCATCGGCCAGTTGCAGACGAATAAGGCGAAGTCCGTGGTCAAGTACGCCTCCAGCGTGCATTCGGTGGACCGCCCCTCCCTGGCGGACGCGTTGGCGAAGGCGTACGCGAACCAGCTCTCCCGCTTTGAGATGGGGGAGGTGCCGGCACCCGCGGCGGCGGAGCAGGGTGCGCTGACCTGCCTGGTGCAGGTGTCCCTGGCGGAGGTTGCAACGGCTGGCCACGCCGCCGAGGGTGCGCGCGGTGGTACGAGCGCATCCGAGCTGCTGGAGCTGGTGGAGCGCATCGAGAACCACGAGCATCTGCGTTGTGGTGGCGTGATGGCGGTGGCGCCGCTGGGCATGAACCCGGACGAGGCGTTCGAGAAGCTGTACGGCTTGGCGTCGCTGGTGCGTGAGCAGGTGCCGCACGCGACCGAGATTTCCGCCGGCATGAGCGGCGACCTGGAGGCGGCGGTGCGTTGGGGTTCAACCTGCGTGCGCGTCGGTAGCGACATTATGGGTAAGCGCCCGGCGCTCTAAGCCCTATCCAAGCGCGGCCCTTCAAAGGTTATAGTTCCGGGTCTGCATTCGGTGGCATAATCATCGGCGCCCTGACCGCCCGCGCGGGGCGGGCGCTGGTAATATATACATGCCGGTGCATGACGTACCGTCACGCACACACACCTTCTGATGAAGCACCACGGCAGACCCTGTACACCACAAGCAAAGAACAGCGAGAGAATCATGGCGAAACAAAGCCGTCTGGCGGGTTTCCTCGGCCTGGAACGATACCAGGACGCCGAGGCGACGCCGGAAGAATCCCCGCAGGCTGTGCAGGCTGACACCCGCAGGAAGGCAACCGCCTCCGCAGGGCAGGCTGCTACAGCACAGAAGACCGAGGGCCCTAACCGGCTCTCAGCACTGCCCGGCTCGGCACAGTACAACAACAGTGCAGTCGAGCCGCAGAGCGAAACCTACCACCAGCAGGACGAACCCGCCTATACTGAACAGGAAGAGTACCTGCAGGCTGATAGCTACGATGACGGTACAGAAACCGAGTATCTGGACGCAGAAGAACCTGCCGACGGACGAGCAACCGTAGATGCAGCGGCACACGCCACCGCTCATACACCTGAAACCACAGCTGACCTGGCAGAAACCGAACAGATCTGGGACGACGCCAGCGCAGACAATTGGGAGGACACCCCGGTGCCGAATACCGAATACACCGAGCAGTACGCCGAGACGTACTCCAACGACGGCTACTACGACCAGGGCTACGAGCCCGAAGAAACCAACGGATACACCTACGGTTACGAGGAAGAAGAGGACGAATTGCGTCGTATCACCACTATCCACCCCCGCTCCTACAATGACGCAAAGATCATTGGTGAGGCATTCCGCGAGAACATCCCCGTGATTATGAACGTGGAAGAGATGCCCGATGCAGACGCTAAGCGCCTGGTGGATTTTGCCTCCGGTCTGGCATTCGCTCTGGAGGGCCGCATTGAGCGCGTCACCGCTAAGGTGTTCCTGCTGACCCCCTCCAACCTGGAGGTTCTGGGCGTGGCTAACTCTGAGGTTTCCGCCGGCTTTGAGACCGACGGCGAATTCCCCTTCGACCAGGGCTAAGGACTGATAGATGGGTTATATTTTCGCCCTCATTACGATCGTTGTCTACGTTCTCTACATTGCGATGTTGCTGCGCATGCTCTTTGACTGGGTGCGCATGTTCGCTCCCGAGTGGCGGCCCAAGGGCATTGTGTTGCTCTTCGCCAGCGGCGTGTACGCGGTGACTGACTGGCCGATGAACCAGCTGCGCCGCCTGATCCCGCCGGTGCGCGTGGGTAACGTTGCGTTGGACACCGGCTTCCTGATCTTGATTGTTCTGCTGTCTTTCCTGCTGAGCATCATGATGCGGGCAACCGCGGCATTCTCCTAAACCGCCCGTTCGGTTGAGAAGCTAGAGAGCTAGATTTTGAGCCCCGCCTGCGTTTGGCGTCCCTCAGGGGATGGAGCGCCGGCGGGGTTTTCTGCGTCTGGGGTTTCTATGCTTGGGTTTCTGTGTACGGGGAGCGTCAAAATGCCTCTGCAAAAACCTTCTTAAAATGCACCGCAGAGCAGAAAATACAAGGGCGATAGCGGGGACTAGGGCGGATATTAGACGTGGTGAATCCCACCCTTGCGCAGAGCGAATATTTTACGGTTCAACCGACGTATAACCGGGCACAGAAACCAAAGAATAGTAGAATTGGTGCCAACGACTGCATCGCGGCATAGCCATGCCCTGAGCCATCGGGACCCTGAATTATTGGGGCCATGACCTATCCGGCTGGCGAATCCGCGGCACTCAACATCACCACCAAACCCCGTAGGGATACCCAGAGGAGAAGCCCATGGCAATCACCCCCGAAGACCTAATCACTAAGAGCTTCAAGATCGTGACCGAAGAGTCCGGTTACGACCGCAACGAGGTCGACGACTTCCTGGACGAGCTCGTTGTCGAACTGCGTGCACTCTACTCCGAGCGTGACGCCCTGGAGCGCCAGGTTGAGCAGCTCTCCGCAAACGCACCCGATTCTCCCGCAGCGGCTGCAGCACCCGCACAGTCCTCGGCAGCACCGGCAGCAGCACCTCAGGATGCAGCGGCACTGCTCGCCATGGCACAGAAGGTTCACGACGACTACGTGGCACAGGGCGAGAAGGCTAAGGCTGAACTGCTCGAAGAGGCAGAGAAGAAGGCAGACGCTATGGTGAGCGAAGCTCAGCAGCAGCGCGAAGAGATTCTCTCCCGCCTCACCGACGAGAAGGAAGAGCTGGAGATCGCTGTTGAGGCTCTGCGCGGCTTCGAGAGCCGTTACCGCTCCAAGCTGCTGCAGCACCTGGACGCACAGGTTCAGGAGCTGAAGAACCTCAAGTCCATCGAGGCTTCCGCATAAATCAGCGTGCCTAAATAAGCTAACGACGCTTTGAAGCGTATGCCGCCCGGATTCTTTCTCTTCCACCGCTATTCACCGGGGAAGATTGAGAGAACCGGGCGGTATTCTCATACCTGCCCGGAACGGTGCAATAACCCAGCGTGAGAAGCGGGGGAGAGCACCCGCCAATTCACCGCCGAATACTCGATGCACTACCCCGATTTGCTAAGCTAGAGGGGCACTATCGAACGCGAGCGTGCCCCGCCTCCGCGCCGTAGGCGCAACAACCGGCACAGACTAGAGGAGAGCTATGACCAACACCCCCAAGACCGCTGAATCCTCAGTCTCACACACCGCTACAAAGGCAGACGGACGCCGCGTACGCATCCTTTCGGCTCGCTCCGCCGGCATCCTCGCGCTCGTGCTTGCCGCCGCCGTGTTCGCTATCGACCAGGGCACCAAATACCTGGTTGTCACCCAGATGCAGCTGGGGGAGCGCATCACCGTCATCGACGGGCTGCTGTGGTGGTACTCGATTCGTAACTCCGGCGCCGCATTCAGCATGGGTGAGAACGTCACCTGGGTCTTCACCCTCGTCATGGTCGCCGCCGCAGCCGTGGTGCTCTACCTGCTGCGCCGTACCCGCGCACTGTCCTGGACCCTCGCACTGGGCGGTCTGCTTGGCGGTATCTGCGGCAACCTTTTCGACCGTCTCTTCCGTGAGCCCGGCTTCGGTTCCGGTCACGTGGTCGACTTTATTTCCGTACCGAACTTCGCAATTTTCAATATTGCAGACTCCGCAATCTGCGTGTGCATGGCGTTCATCGTGCTGCTGAACTTCAAGGGCCTGAACCTCAACGGAACCCGCGTGCAGGCTGACGATAAGAGCACCGACGAAAAGAACTCCGAGTAGCGCCCCGCCCCGGCCACGCGCCGACGGCTACCTTGCCGACACACGCGCCTACAGACGTTCTCACACAGACACCCCAGACAACACCACCCGAAGGAGAGCCGCATGAGCGAAACCACCAACGCCGCCGAAGATTCGGCACGCATCCGCGCCGAATTTACCGTTGAAGGCGCGCTCGCCGGTATGCGCCTGGACGCCGCGCTCGCCGGTGCCCTTGACGCGCCGCGTACCCGCACCTCCGGGTGGATTCTTGACGGCCACGTGACCGTGACCAACAACGGCAAGGCCGTGAAGATCGGCAAGTCCTACAAGCTTTCCGCGGGCGACGAGGTCGTCGTGGATGCACCCGCGCCGCGCGATTTGGCGGATATCCGCCCCGAAAAGGTGGACGGCTTCCGCATCGTGCACCTGGATGACGACATCGTTGTGGTGGATAAGCCCGCAGGCGTGGCGGCGCACCCCTCACCGGGCTGGCACGGCCCCACCGTTATCTCCGCGCTCATGGGCGAGGGTATTTCGGTTGCTACCTCCGGCGCGGCAGAACGCCAGGGCATCGTGCACCGCCTGGACGTGGGCACCAGCGGCCTGATGGTCGTAGCCCGCAGCGAACGCGCCTACACCGAGCTCAAGCGAGCCTTCAAGGAACGCACCGTGGACAAGGTCTACCACACGCTCGTACAGGGCCTGCCCGACCCGCTGCGCGGCACCATTGATGCGCCCATCGGTCGCCACCCCGGCAATGAGTGGAAGTTCGCCGTGGTCGAGGACGGCCGCAACTCCATCACCCACTACGATGTGCTCGAAGCCTTCGGCCCCGCATCGCTGGTGGAGGTGCACCTGGAAACCGGTCGCACCCACCAGATTCGTGTGCACTTCTCCGCGCTGCGCCACCCCTGCTGCGGTGACCTGACCTACGGCGCCGATCCGCGCTTTAGCGCCGAACTGGGTCTGACCCGTCAGTGGCTGCACGCGCACCGCCTGGGCTTTGACCACCCCGGCACCGGTGAGCGCGTGACCTTCACCAGCGAGTATCCGCTCGATCTGTCCTACGCGCTGACCGCTCTGCGCGAGGGCAAAGTTCAGCTCGGGTAGACAGCTCGGGTAGACAACCCGGCTAGGTATAGCCGTCCGCGGACCGCCGCATACAGCTTCACATTCACCGCCCATCCTCCAGCCCACACCTCCAGGAGATATCCGTGGCAACCAAAGAATTTACGCACCTGCACGTGCACACCGAGTACTCCATGCTCGACGGTGCCGCGCGCCTGGGTGACTTGTTCACCCACGCTAAAGAACTCGGCATGAAGTCCATGGCGACCAGTGACCACGGCTTCCTCTTTGGTGCCTTCGACTTCTGGCGTCAGGCTAAAGCGCACGACATCAAGCCCATTATCGGTGTGGAGGCGTACCTGACCCCCGGCACGCACCGCACCGACCGTTCGCGTGTGCGTTGGGGCGACGGCTCCCGCGACGACGTGTCCGGTGGTGGCGCGTACACCCACATGACCATGTGGGCTGAAACCACCGAAGGCATGCACAATCTGTTCCGTGCCTCCTCGATTGCGTCGCTGGAAGGTCAGCTGTACAAGCCGCGTATGGACCGTGAGGTGCTGCAGACCTACTCGAAGGGCCTGATTGCGACCACCGGTTGCCCCTCCGGCGAGGTGCAGACCCGCCTGCGCCTGGGCCAGTTCGATGAGGCGGTCCAGGCGGCGAGCGAATTCCGCGATATTTTCGGCAAGGACAACTTCTACTGCGAGGTCATGGACCACGGCCTGGACATTGAACGCAACGTTCAGGAGGACCTGCACCGCCTCGCCAAGAAGCTGAACCTGCCCTTCGTCGCCACCAACGATCTGCACTACACCCGCCAGGAAGACCACACCGCTCACGCGGCGCTGCTGTGCGTGCAGTCCGGCTCGACCCTCACCGACCCCAAGCGTTTCAAGTTCGACGCGGATAACTTCTACCTGCGCTCGGCAGAAGAAATGTACGCCCTGTTCGGCGACATTCCCGGCGCGTGCGAGAACACCCTCGAAATCGCTGAACGCTGCAACGTGGAGTTCAACACCAAGGCGAACTACATGCCGAACTTCCCCGTGCCCGAGGGCGAAAACGAGGAATCCTGGTTCGTGAAGGAGGTCGAGAAGGGCCTGCACTACCGCTTCCCGGACGGCGTGCCCGACAAGGTGCGTAAGCAGGCTGAATACGAGGTGGGAGTTATTACCTCCATGGGTTTCCCCGGCTACTTCCTCGTGGTCGCCGACTTCATCAACTGGGCTAAGCGCAACGGTATTCGCGTGGGCCCCGGCCGTGGTTCCGGTGCAGGCTCCATGGTCGCGTACGCGATGCGTATTACCGACCTGAACCCGCTCGACCACGACCTGATCTTTGAGCGATTCCTCAACCCCGACCGCGTCTCCATGCCCGACTTCGATGTGGACTTTGACGATCGTCGCCGCGGCGAAGTCATCGACTACGTGACCGAAAAGTACGGTGAAGAGAAGGTCGCACAGATTGTCACCTTCGGCACCATTAAGGCGAAGCAAGCGCTCAAGGACGCCTCCCGCGTGATGGACCAGCCGTACTCGGTGGGCGAGCGCCTCACCAAGGCAATGCCGCCGGACGTCATGGGTAAGAACATCGCCCTGGCGAACGTGTACAACGAAGAGGATAAGCGTTACGCCGAGGCGGCAGATTTGCGCGCCCTCATTGAGGACCCGGTCGATAAGATTTACGGCCAGGTGTTCGAGACTGCGAAGGGCCTGGAGGGTCTGAAGCGTCAGTGGGGTGTGCACGCTGCGGGCGTGATTATGTCCAGCAAGGACCTTGTGGACGTCATCCCGGTGATGCGCCGTGAGGCGGACGGCCAGGTGATTACCCAGTTCGATTACCCCACCTGTGAGGGTCTGGGCCTGATTAAGATGGACTTCTTGGGTCTGCGTAACCTCACCATCATCTCCGATGCGGTGGAGAACATTAAATCGAACCGTGGCATCGACCTGGACCTGGAGTCCCTCTCGCTGGATGACCCGGAATCCTACCGTTTGCTGGCGCGCGGCGACACCCTCGGCGTGTTCCAGCTCGATGGTGGCCCGATGCGCTCGCTGCTCAAGCTCATGGAGCCCGAGGAGTTCGAGCACATTTCGGCAGTGTTGGCGCTGTACCGTCCGGGCCCGATGGGTGCGAACTCGCATACCAACTACGCTCTGCGCAAGAACGGTAAGCAGGAGATTGAGCCGATTCACCCCGAGCTGGAAGAGCCGCTGAAGGACATTCTGGACACCACCTACGGCCTGATTGTGTATCAGGAGCAGGTTATGGCGATTGCTCAGAAGGTCGCGAACTACACTCTGGGTGAGGCAGACTTGCTGCGCCGTGCGATGGGTAAGAAGAAGAAGGCGGAGCTGGATAAGCAGTACGCTACCTTCCACGACGGCATGATTTCTAACGGCTACTCTGAGGGCGCTGTTAAGGCGCTCTGGGATATTCTGCTGCCGTTCTCTGACTACGCGTTCAACAAGGCACACACGGCTGCGTACGGTCTGGTGTCGTACTGGACGGCGTACCTGAAGGCGCACTTCCCGCAGGAGTACATGGCTGCTCTGCTGACCAGTGTGGGCGATAACAAGGACAAGCTCGCACTGTACCTGAATGAGTGCCGCGCCATGGGCATTACCGTGCTCGCACCGGACGTGAACGAGTCCACCCTGACGTTCGCCCCTGTCGGCGAGGACATCCGCTTCGGCATGGGTGCGATCCGTAACGTGGGCGCGAACGTGGTCGAGGGTATGATTGCCGCCCGCGAGGAGAAGGGCCGTTACGAGTCCTTCAACGACTTCCTGAAGAAGGTGCCGCTGCAGGTGTGCAATAAGCGCACCATTGAATCGCTCATCAAGGCGGGCGCCTTCGACGACCTGGGTCACACCCGCCGTTCCCTGTCCCTCATTCACGAGGCGGCAGTGGACGCTGCGGTGGCGGTCAAGCGTAAGGAGGCGGCGGGTCAGTTCGACCTCTTCGGCTCCCTCGGTATGGACGACGCCCTCGGCGACGAACTGACCGTGACCATCCCGGATGTGCCCGATTGGGACCGCCGCGAGAAGCTGAACTTTGAGCGTGACATGCTGGGCCTGTACGTTTCGGATCACCCGCTGCGCGGCCTGGAACGTGCGCTCTCGGATGCCGCAACCCACTCGGTGCACGACATCATTGGTGAAGACTCGCATGTGCGCGACGGCGAAACCGTCACCATCGCGGGTATGCTCACCGGCGTTTCGCGCCGTATCGCCAAGTCCAGCGGTAACCAGTACGCCTCCGTGGAATTGGAAGACCCCTCGGGCGCAACCATTACGGTCATGTTCTTCTCCCGCGCCTACGAGACGATGGGCGCCGCCCTCGCGGACGACCTCATCTGCTCGATTCGTGGCCGCGTACAGCGCCGCGACGACGGCAGCGTGAACATGAGCGCCCAGGAACTGCAGATCCTGGAAATCAGCGATGACGGCCGCGCCGCACCCATCACCATCGTGGTACCCGAGTACCTGGTGACCGAGGCGAACCTGAAGGAGCTGAAGGAGACCCTGCGCGACCACAAGGGCACCGCGGATGTGCGCATGCTCATCCGCACCCGCGATAAGGAGCAGCTGGTGCTGCTGGACCCGAGCGTGCGCGTGGAACCGAACCCGAGCCTCTTCGGCGAAATTAAGACGATTTTCGGTCCGAGCTGCATTCGACGCTAACAACACGCCCCGCTGAGAGGAATGACAGGGTGGATTCTGCATAGCAGAGTCCACCCTGAGCGTATATTCACTCACACCATACGGTGTATCCGCTGTATATCACGGTAGAATAGGTATAAATATTCTTGAGCGCTGTATACGCGGGCGCTAGCGCCCAGCCAAGGAGAAACGAATGTACTGCCCCTATTGCAAGCACACCGACTCGCGCGTGGTGGATTCCCGCACCACCGATGACGGCGCCGCAATTCGCCGCCGCCGCCAGTGCACCTCCTGCGCTCGCCGCTTCACGACCGTTGAAACCACCACCATTTCGGTGATTAAGCGTTCGGGCGTGACCGAGCCCTTCGACCGTTCGAAGATTGCCGCGGGCGTGCGTAAGGCATGCCAGGGCCGCCCCGTGGGTGAGGACGATTTGGCGAAGCTCGCCCAGGAGGTTGAGGAGCTGATTCGTGCCCGCGGCCTGGCGGAAATCAACGCGCACGAGGTGGGTCTAACCATCCTGGAGCCGCTATCGAAGTTGGACGCGGTCGCCTACCTGCGTTTTGCGAGCGTGTACCAGGCGTTTGAAAACCTTGAAGACTTTGAGGAGGCGATTGCGCGTCTGCGTGAGGACCGCATCGCCCAGTAACTGACTAGCAGAGTAACTAGCTAAACCGGCTGCCGCTAAGTATGAGCGGTGATATACAGAAGGGACCGCCTTCCGAATGATTCGGAAGGCGGTCCCTTCTTATGTATATGGAGCGCTATCCAAGACGGACAGCAGGAAGCTTCTTACGCTTCGCCGCGGCGCTGACGCGGCCGCGGGGCAAGCGGGTTCAGGAAAACCTTATGCTTCGCCGCGGCGCTGACGCTCCGGCAGCATACCGCCAGCCCACAGTGCCGCACCCACAATACCCGCGTTGTTACGCAGGGCAGCCATGACCATGGGGGTACGAATCTGATCCTCAAAGTACGGCATGAACTTCTCCGGGTTCTTGGAGATACCGCCGCCAATGATGAACAGGTCGGGGGAGAAGAGCATCTGAACGTGCTCGAAGTAGCGGTACAGGCGCTTGCCGTACTTCTTCCAGGACAGCTCGTGCACCTCGCGGGCACGTGCGGAAGCCTGAGACTCGGCGTTGTGGCCGTCAATCTCCAGGTGGCCCAGCTCGGTGTTCGGGATCAGCGCGCCGTCGTTGATGAGGGCGGAACCGATGCCGGTGCCCAGGGTGATGACAGCGATCAGGCCGTCACGGTTACGGCCCTGACCGTAGGTCGCCTCAGCCAGACCGGCTGCGTCAGCGTCGTTGAGGCCGTAGACGGTGCGGCCGCCCAGAGCCTCGCTCATGACCTGCTCCAGGTCGGTGTTAATCCAGGAGTCGTCCACGTTCGCTGCGGAGAAGACCATGCCGTTCTTCACCACTGCGGGGAAGTCGATGCCGACAGCCGACTCGGGGTCCGGCGCCAGGTCGCGGCCCTGCAGCTCATCAACTACGCGGCGTACAACCTCAGCCACAGCGGCGGGAGTTGCGGGTTTGGGGGTGTCGATGCGGAAGCGGTCGGACACGAGGTTGCCGGTGCGCAGGTCGACGATGCCGCCCTTGATGCCGGTGCCTCCAATGTCCACACCAATCTGCAGGTCCTTGGGAGTGGGGGCAGGCAGCTCGGTGATGACGCCGGGTTCTGCGTAATCGCTCATGGTTTTCTCTCTCTTTCACCCCGCCTACTGCCGTGTAACCTAAGGGAGTGGGCGGGCTTGTCAGTGGGTGAATTGATATAAAAAGTGAGGTGCTGGGCTCGTACCTGTACAAGTCGTATCAGCACAGGCAGGAAACCCAGGGGGCTGCGCTTAGGGCAGGGTCAGGATGTCCGCGCCGTCAGCGGTCACCACGAGGGTGTGCTCGAACTGTGCGGTGCGCTTGCGGTCGCGGGTGACCACGGTCCAGTCGTCGTCCCACAGGTCCCATTCGATAGTGCCGAGGGTCAGCATGGGCTCGATGGTGAAAATCATGCCCTCGCGAATCTCGGTGTCGTAGGCGGGTGCCGCATCGTAGTGGGGGATGATGAGGCCCGAGTGGAACTCACGACCCACACCGTGGCCGGTGTAGTCGCGGACCACGCCGTAACCGAAGCGAGCCGCATACTTCTCAATGACGCGACCAATCACGTTGATCTGGCGACCCGGCTTCACAGCCTTAATTGCGCGGTTGAGGGACTCCTCGGTGCGCTCAACCAGCAGGCGGGACTCTTCGTCCACGTTGCCGATGAGCAGGGTCTTGTTGGTGTCGCCGTGCATGCCGTCAAGGTATGCGGTGACGTCCAGGTTGAGGATGTCGCCGTCCTCCAGCACAGTGGTGTCCGGAATACCGTGGCAGATGACCTCGTTCAGGGAGGTGCACACAGACTTCGGGTAGCCGCGGTAATCCACGGTGGAGGGGTACGCGCCGTGGTCGCAAATGTACTCGTGGACCAGCACGTCAATCTCGTCGGTGGTGGTGCCGGGTACGCAAATCTTGGATGCTTCAACGATGGCGCCTGCCGCAATCTTGCCGGCTGCGCGAACTCGCTCAACTTCCTCGGGGGTGTACATGTTCGAGTCGTTACCCTCGTTGGCGGTGGGCTTACCCACGTACTCGGGGCGAACAATGTGCGAGGGGACCGGGCGCATGGGGCTGACGCGTCCGGGGGTCAGGCAACCGACAGGTGCACGACCGGGCTCTGCGGGAAGATTATGCGAAGTATTCGTTTTGGTTGAAGACATAGTTTCATCTTACCGGGCGTGGGCGGGTTGTGTCCCTAGCGCAGGCGCTAAAAAGCGGCGGATACACAAGCCGTACCTTTTTCCCAGATTGTGAATAAAATTCCATACACCCTAGCGGCAAAACCGCGCGGCAGGGTGCGGAGGAGAAGACAAGGGAAAAGGGGGAGAGGCGCCGTGAGAAGCTTCGCCCGCCTCATTGCCACGAACCTGGGCGCGTGAGAAGCTAGAAACACCAACCCCTCACCGTCGAAGGAGAACCCATGAGCGAGAAGAAAAGCCACCTGAGCGAAGCCATCGAATCGGCAGTCGAGAAGACCCTGCACGCCGCGACCGACGCCACCAGCCCCCACGCTGATGAATACTGGTACAACCTCGCCACCGGTGAGGTCGAGCGCGGCCAGCAGAGCGCCGTCACCTCCCTGTGGGGCCCCTTCAAGACCTACGAGGAGGCGGCACACGCCATGGACCGCGCCCGCGAACGCAACGAGGCGTGGGACAAGGACGGCGGCCTGCTCTAAAGCCCAACGAACTTCTGCACGCTTGTCTCTAATAGAGGCGTCTGACAGAGGCATTTAAAAGCGGCAGAAAACAGATACAGCAAGACCCCCGAACCCCGAAAATACCGGGTACGGGGGTCTTTCGTCTAAAGCTTTTTCTAAACCTCAAGCCTTACTCAAAGGTATGCTCGGCTGCCGGGAACTCGCCCGAACGCACCTGCTCGCGGTAGGCGCGGGCGGCGTCCTCCATGATCTTGCCGATCTGCGCGAACTGCTTCACGAAGCGCGGCACGCGGCCCTCACGCAGGCCCATCATGTCCTGCCAGACCAGCACCTGGCCGGTCGTCACATTTGACGCTCCAATACCGATGGTCGGCACCGCGCCCACCGCCTCATCCACACGGCGAGCGGTCTCGGTAGTCACCATCTCCATGAGCACGCAGAACGCACCAGCCTCAGCCAGCGCCACCGCATCCTCACGAACACGCTCGGCAGCCTCGCCACGACCCTGCACGCGGAAACCACCCAGGGCATGCTCCGACTGCGGGGTGAAACCAACATGCGCCACCACCGGAATACCGGTACGCACCAGGGCACGAACCCACTCGGTCATCGAAGCATCCGCCTCAATCTTGACCGCGTGCGCGCCGCCCTCCTTCATGAGGCGAACCGCGCTCGCAACCGCCTGCTGCGGCGACTGCTCATAAGAACCAAACGGCAAATCGGCAACCACCATGGCGCGGGATGCACCGCGAGAAACCGCCGCAACCATCGGAATCATCTCATCCAGGGTAATGGTCAGGGTCGACTCGTAACCGAGCACCACGTTTGCCGCAGAATCGCCCACCAGCAGCATCTCGATACCGGCGCGGTCAAAGACCTGCGCGGTCAGAGCGTCATAGCAGGTCAGCATGGAGAACTTCTGCCCGGTCGCCTTAGCCTGCGCCAGGTGAACGGTGCGCACCTTCTTGACGGCATCCAGGTCAAAAGGCTTCGCAGCAGAAGCAGTCGCGGGAGCATCCGCGGAGGTAACGGCAGGCTGTGCCGCGTAGGGCGAAGAGATCTCGGAAGAACGCTCAGTAGTCATGCTGACTATTCTAACCCTGCACGGCTCCAACCGGGCGTACCGCTCACCACGAGGGAACTGTCCCTAGTTCCAGATGAGGTTAATGTAGTAGGTCGGGAACGACGCAGCAGCGTTCTTATTCATCAGCTCCGGAATGGCGAGGGAAGCATCCTCAAACTCACGCGGCAGATCACGCTGAATGAGTGCCTGCTGCACCAGGGCGTCCCAGTACACCTGGGTGACCGAGTAGGTGCAGACTTCCTTCACGACGTCCTCCGCGTAGGACTCCCACGCCTTACGCGCCGCATCATCAGAGCCGAAGAAACCCTCATAACCCTGAGACAGGCCCGTATCGCAGGCACTCACCGCGTTCTTCGAGTACTGCAGCCAGTAGCTACGGCTCAGCTCATCCGAAGTATTGAACGTAAACGCCTCATAGTCCGCCTTCAGCAGGGCGTAGGACGCCTGGATGGAACCGGCAAGCGGGGCGTGCGAGGAGAAGACAATAACGTCCAGAAGAGCGGCAATGTACTCCATCTGCGCCTTCTCATATGCAATACCGGAAGGCTGAGCCGGACCAGAATGCATCTGCACCAAGCCCTCGACAGCGTTGATGAAACGCTCAATGTCGGCGGTTGCCTTCACCATCAAATTCAGCAGACGCTGAACGCGCTGATAATCCTCAGAAATCTGCGAGAACAGACCGTAAGGCAGGATGCCGCGCTCCGAAGCTGCCGCCGCCAGAACCTGGCTCGTCAGACGCTGACTCTCCACCTCAGCCTTCGCCACGCTCAGCAGCAGGGCACCACAATAGGCCAAGGCACGGCGATCCACCAGCTGAGGCTGCTGCTGATGCAGCGGCAGAAGACGCTCGTGAATCTGACGGAAAATCGCGCTCTGCGCCAGGGCCTTCTTACCCAGCTCCTCAGTCTTCAAAAGCACCGTATCCGCCGAGAAATCACGCGGAACAAAACGGCGCGCATCCTCAGCGGTAAACGGCGAATAGGGGCGACCCATCAGCGGCTGCAACAGCGACATCGTGGTAAACAGCGAAAAACGAGCCGACACCGGGTACAGCGAATCAGGGTAGTTCGGCGCATCTACCGCATTCACGCGCTCCGTGCACAGCGTCAGCCACGTCTGCTCCACCGCCCGCTCAGACCTAATGCCAAGACCCATACCCAGGATGCCCTCGCCGAACGCCTCCGAAGGGAGCTTGCCGGGGTTCATCTGACGCACCTGCATCTGCGCCAACGCCAGCTCCACCGTATAGTTCGCCCGGCGCTTCTTGCCCGCCTCGTCAAGATTCTGGAACGGACGCATACCCGCGATCTTCTGAGCGCGCGCCTGCGTGTGCAGCTCCTTGCTCATCGCAAACTGCTGCGGGTTACGCTGCATCATCTTCGACACCTCGTACGCGCTCTTACGGTTCAACTTCTCACGGCGCTGAGCGCCCTCAGCCGACAGCGCATCATACTTGCCGCGCGTCGCGTGCACATACCAGGCACGAATCAGCTGCAACGGCAGGAAGAAGAACGCGAACTTCCACGACCACGTAAACAGAAGAATCGGAATGACCGCAATCGACCCCACACGACCCGTATAACCGAGCCAAATAAGCTCCACAAACGCACCCACCAGCGCAAAGAGCGCCACGGTGCGAGTCCTAAACGCAACGCGGGAGGGGCGGTCCAGCAGGTAGGTCGTGCCGCCAGACTTGTTGTTCCTCATGACCAGCGGACCAAATGCCGCAATCGCCATAATGCACGCCAGGTAAACAACGCAGAAAACAACCGGTGCCGCAATGAGCAGCAGCCACTCTAAACCGGTGGGGTCGGCAGCAACGATGCTGGTCGCCAGCGGAAGCTGTACGGTCGAGGGAAGAAGAATGGAATGTAGCATACCCCCATTATCGCAAGGCAACCCCGACCACGCCCCGCGAACCGTCATCTGCTAGGTATCTGAACAAAGCCTAGACCCGCACCGCAGAAAAGTGGGGGAGCGGCCCCGATACCGCCCAGAATCTGAGCTACCGCGGCGCACAAGAAGAGAATTTACACAAACGAAACCTCCCACCCGCGCGACGCACAGCAGAACCCGATAGGCTAGATAACAACAGGACACACGCCGGGGCAAGGAGGCGCCAGCACCGCTGGCACGCCGCCCGCCGCAACCCCTTGGAAACCCAAGGGACATGCAGGACCTTCCGCAACAGGGTCTTCTTCACCTCGGCAGCAAATTCAGCGCGCCTCCGCCGCCCACAGACGGGTACCACGCGGATGCACGCCCGCACCGAGAGGGCAACTTATGGACCGCCAACAGGAATTCGTACTGCGCACCATCGAAGAACGCGACATCCGCTTTATCCGCCTCTGGTTCACCGACGTGGTGGGAACCCTTAAATCCGTCGCGCTCGCACCCGCCGAGGTTGAAAGCGCCTTCGACGAGGGCCTGGGCTTTGACGGCTCCTCCATCGAGGGTTTCTCCCGCGTCTACGAATCCGACATGCTACTGCAGCCCGATCCCTCCACCTTCCAGATTCTGCCCTGGCGTGGTGAGGAAGACATCACCTCCCGCATGTTCTGCGATGTGCTCACCCCCGACGGCGAAGTCAGTGCCTCTGACACTCGCGGCGTGCTCAAACGCGTGCTCAACAAGGCCGCCGAGATGGGCTTCACCTGCTACACCTCGCCCGAGATCGAGTTCTACCTGCTGGAGTCCTCCAAGCTCGGCGCCGACGGCTTCCCCGTGCCCGTAGACCACGAATCCTACTTCGACCACACTCCCGGCGGCATCGTGCAGGAATTCCGCCGCAAGGCCGTGACCATGCTCGAAGAGGTCGGCATCTCCGTGGAATTCAGCCACCACGAAACCGGCCCCGGCCAGAACGAAATCGACCTGCGCCACGCCGACGCCCTGCAGACCGCGGACAACGTCATGACCTTCCGCACCGTCATCAAGGAGGTCGCCTACTCGCAGGGCATGTACGCCACCTTCATGCCCAAGCCCTTCACCAAGTACGCCGGCAGCGGCATGCACACCCACTTCTCCCTCTTCGAGGGCGACACCAACGCCTTCTTCGAGGCCGGCGCCGAGTACCAGCTCTCCAAGACCGCGCGCCACTTTATCGCGGGCATCCTCAAGCACGCCCCCGAGTTCACCTCGGTGACCAACCAGTTCATCAACTCCTACAAGCGCCTCTGGGGCGGCGGCGAGGCACCCTCCTACGTCTCCTGGGGCCACAACAACCGCTCCGCACTCGTGCGCGTGCCCCTGTACAAGCCGAACAAGATGCAGTCCGCCCGCATCGAGTACCGCGGTCTCGATTCGGCCTCCAACCCCTACCTGGCCTACGCCGTGATCCTGGCTGCCGGTCTGAAGGGTATCGAAAACGAGTACCCGCTCATGCCCGCTGTGACCGAGGACCTCGCCGCGATGACTAACGCCGAGCGTCGCGCGATGGGCTACAACCCGCTGCCCGCATCCCTGCGCGAGGCCATTAACATCACCGAGGAATCCGAATTCATGGCGGAGGTCCTGGGCGAGCAGGTCTTCGAGCAGTTCCTGCGCAATAAGCGCGCCGACTGGGACCAGTACCAGGCTCAGGTGACCCCGTATGAGCTCAAGCACAACCTCGGAATCCTCTAACGGCTGGATCCCTCTCACCTCCTCATAGGATGAGTGAGCGCTGACAGCCTCAGGGCGGTACCCGCTACCGGTAACACGCCGGCGGGTACCGCCCACAGGTGTATCAGCATCGCTTTTTATCCCGCCGAAATTTATACTCTCTACCCACGGTTCTACCCACAGTTCTCACGCTATGACTGACAGCTCTCACTACCCGGTCACCGGGCTCATCCGCATTGTTGACCCCGCCAAAGAACCCAAGCCGCTGACCGACATCGCCCCCGATGCGCTCGACGACGAACAGCGCGCCGAAGCCGAACGCAAAGCACAGCTACGCCTGCACACCCGCATGATTGCCACCGGTTTTCACGACCCGTCCAAGGCGGAACGCTGGCTCAACGCGCCCGAACTGCAGCGTGTCTCGCAGGATGCGCTCTTTGCCGGGCTGCGCCTCGCACCCTCACCGGATATCGCCCTGCCCGCCCTCGTGCGCCTCATCGAAAAGCACCCGGCGGTCGCCGAGCGCGCCAACCGCGGTGAGGAAGAATTCGGCATGTACCGCCTGCTCGGTGCATCCCAGGCGATTGGTGACTTCCTCTACCGCCGCCCCGAGCTCATTGACCAGCTCTTCGATACGCAGGTGTACCCCGCCGAGAGCGCGCTGATCCGCTCCCAGCACCCGGCGTCGATTCTGCCGGAGACCGACGGGGAATTCCTGACCCCCATCGCGCCGCTGGACACCCCCTACCGCCGCGATATCCTCACCGCCCTCGGCGCCGACCCGCACGCGGAGCGTCCGCGCGCTGCCGCCGAGCAGACCGGCAAGGACGGCTATGTGACCCTGCGCGTCGCCTACCGCGCCGCCCTGGCGCGCATCGCCCTGCTCGACGTGTGCTGCGAAGACCCGGTCGAAATGATGCCCACCATCGGTCGTCACCTCGCCGATTTGGCTGCCGCCGCGCTGGAGGGTGCGCTCGCCATCGCTCGTACCGAGGTTGCGGAGGGGCTGGGCCCCGGCCTGGCGGCTCCTCGCCGTGGCGAGGCCGTAGATGCCCTGGACTTGGCGATTATCGGCATGGGTAAGTGCGGTGCCCGCGAGCTGAACTACATCTCTGACGTTGACGTGGTGTACGTGGTCGCGCCCGTTGAGCCTGCACCCAATACTGGTGCAGAGGGGGAGTCTGCCCCGCTCAAGCTCACCGAGAACGAATGTTCCACCATCGGCACGGAACTTGTGCACGCCCTCACCCGCGCCATCATGGGCCCCGCGCCCGAACCCGCCCTCTGGGAGGTCGACGCGAACCTGCGCCCCGAAGGTAAGGATGGCCCGCTCGTGCGCACCGTCGAATCCTACGTTCAGTACTACAAGCGTTGGGCTGAAAACTGGGAGTTCCAGGCGCTGCTCAAGGCGCGCCCCATCGCCGGTTCGGCGCAGCTGGGCGCCCGCTACGCCCGCGCGATTGACCCCTTCGTGTGGGAGTCCGCCGCCCGCGAATCCTTCGTGGAATCCGTGCAGGCGATGCGCGCCCGCGTGACCGACAATATCCCCTCGCACCAGGTGGACCGCCAGATTAAGCTGGGCCCGGGTGGCCTGCGCGATATCGAGTTCACCGTGCAGCTGCTGCAGCTCGTGCACGGTCGAACCGACCCCGCCGTGCGCACCAAATCCACCGTGGATTCCCTCGCGGCGCTGACCGCCGTCAGCTACATTAGCCGCACCGACGCCGAAGCATTCAGCCGCGACTACAAGAAGCTGCGCGTGCTCGAGCACCGCATCCAGCTGCAGCAGCTGCGCCGCACCCACCTGATGCCCGAGAAGGACGCCGAACAGCGCGCCCTCGCCCGCTCGATCCTTTCCCCGGAACGCAACGGCACGCTCTCCGCCGAGCAGATGCTCAAGGCTTGGCAGAAAATTAAACGGAACGTCCGTTCACTGCATGAGCGAATCTTCTTCCGCCCGCTGCTCGCCGCCGTCTCCACGCTCAGCCGCGACGAAGTGGTGCTCAGCGAACAGGCGGCACAGGACCGCCTCGCAGCCCTCGGCTACCGCGACCCGCGCGGCGCCATGCGCCACATCAAGGCGCTCACCACGGGACTTTCCCGTAGCGCAGACATTCAGCGTCACCTCATGCCCGTGCTGCTGGGCTGGTTCGCCCGCGGTGTGGATGCGGACGCCGGCCTGCTCGGATTCCGCATCGTCTCCGAATCGCTCGGCAGCACCAGCTGGTACCTGCGCATGCTCCGCGACTCACCCGCAGCCGCCGAACGCCTCAGCCAGCTACTCTCCAGCTCGCGCCTCATGACCGACCTGCTCGAGGATGCCTCCGCCTCCATCGCCTGGCTGGACAAGGTCGCCGACCTCAAACCGCTGGGGGAGGAAGCGCTCGCCTCCGAGATTTCCTCCCTGCTGGCACGCCACGCGAACGCCGCCGAGGCGATGCGCGCCGTGCGCTACCTGCGCCGCCGCGAAACCCTGCGCACCGCCATGGGCTGGACCCTGGGCATCGTCGACATTGAAGACACCTGCGCGGGTCTTGCCGCCATTGACGAGTGCACGATTGGTGCGGCGTTGCAGATTGCCCTGCGTGAGCTCCAGGGGCAGGCAGAAGGCGCTGAGAATGCGGAAGTTGAGGAGGCAACAAGGGAGAAGCTGCTCACCCGCATCGCCGTCATCGGTATGGGCCGCCTCGGCGGTGCTGAGAACGGCTTCGGCTCCGACGCGGACGTCATGTTCGTGCACGAACCCCTCGAAGGGGTCGACGAGGACGCCGCGCAGGAACAGGCCGCGCGCATCGTGAACCGCACCCTCGCCCTGCTCAAGCAGCCCGTCAAGCCCCCGATTCGCGCTGAGCGCCCGCTCGAAGTGGACGCCGACCTGCGCCCCGAAGGCAAACAGGGCGCCATCGTGCGCTCCCTGGACTCCTACCGCTCCTACTACGAGCGCTGGGCGGAAACCTGGGAGTTCCAAGCGCTCACCCGCGCCCGCCCCATTGCCGGCGACGAGGAGCTTGGCGAGGCTTTTGTGGAGCTCATCAACCCGTACCGCTACCCGGTAACCTTCACGCCCGAGCAGGTGCAGCAGATTCGTCGCATGAAGGCGCGCGTTGAGAACGAACGCATGCCGCACGGCGCCGACCGCACCCGCCAGCTCAAGCTCGGCCGCGGCGGCCTCTCCGACGTGGAATGGCTGGTCCAGCTCGTACAGTTGCGCCACGCACACACCGTGCCGGGGCTGCGCACCACCTCCACGTTGAAGGCGCTGGATGCGGCGGTTGAAGCGGGTCTGGTTGATGCCGCCGACGCGGAAATCCTCAGCGGCGCGTGGCTGCTCGCCACCAAAATCCGCGGCGGCAACGTACTACGCGGTGTGCGCCAATCCGACACCCTGCCCTCGGGTCGTGCCGACCTGGAAGCAATCGCCCGCTGGTGCGGATACCCCGCCGGCAGCGCACGCGCCCTCGAAGAGGACTACCTGCGCCAAACCCGCAACGCCCGCAAGGTCTACGAGCGACTCTTCTTCGAAGAACTCTAAAAATCACAGGCGCGGAATTCATAGGGGAGGGGCGGGGAACCAAATGTGGCTCCCCGCCCCTCTTTCTACATTTTTCTGTGTTCTCTGAAATTTTTCTGCGGACTTTACTCTCCCAACTCTCACCACAACCAGAACAGTATCCACCCCAAAACCTGGAAAATGTGACCGGCACCATGAAAATAAATTTTGCCAACATGTCCCCAAAAAGAGACAAAATACCCCGTTTTGCCCCGGAAACACGCGGAACAGCGGGTGGTCAACAAGGGATTTGGCAAACACTCAAAAACCCCGTATAG
>NZ_JABZXW010000094.1 GCF_015265375.1 Rothia sp. (in: high G+C Gram-positive bacteria) | reverse complement strand
GTTCGGGGAGCCTCACCTCCTTGTGTGTGGGTCTGAGTGCATGCGGGCGGGGGTCTACCCTACCTCGCTCGCACAACGCTAAGACGCACAAGCCTATATGGGCGGCTGACTAGCGCAAATGAGCCAGAACAGCCGAGCCGTTTATCCAAGTGTAGCGGGTTTAGCCGGTTTAGCGCTGCGGTTTCGTATCATCCGCCGTAGCTGCCTGGTGACGCTGACGGTACAACACCACCGCAGAGGAACGCTGACGCGCCGCCGGGCGGGTACCGCGGGCAATATGCACCACGTCGCCACTGGTACCGGCAGCGAACACGCGCTCCGCCAAGCCCAGCTTCACCTTCGCATCCTCGACCTGACGCTGCAGCGCCGCAATCTGCTCCTGCTGCTCCTCCACGAGGGACTCCAGCTCAATAATGCGGCGAATACCCTCCAGGGAGACGCCCTCCTGCGAGAGCTGCTGAATCTGCTGCAGACGGTTCACGTCACGCTGCGAATAGCGGCGCGCTTTACCGGGCGCGCGCGAGGGCTGGACCAAGCCGATGCGGTCGTACTGGCGCAGGGTCTGCGGGTGCATGCCCGCCAGCTCAGCCGCCACAGAAATCACGAAAACCGGCAGGTCCACGCTGTGCAACGGCTTGCCGCTACGGGACTTAGATGATGATTCTCGAGATGCCATGGTTTACTTCGCTTTCTTCAACAGATCCTTACGCGGGTTCTCCTGCGGTGCCAGTTTTACGAACTTATCGAATGCTTCCTGCGCCTCTGCGCTCAGCTCGGTGGGCAGTACAATCTCCGGGATGACCAGCAGGTCGCCGTCGCCGCCCTTGGCCTTGAAGCCGCGGCCCTTGGCGCGCAGTCGGCGGCCGACCTGGCCGGGTGCCAGGCGCAGCTTCACGGTGGACGCATCGGGCAGGGGCACCTCGATCACTGCGCCGTCGACGGCCTCGGCGAGGGTGACGGGTGCGCGCATAACCAGGTTGTTGCCCTCGCGCGAGTACACGGAGTCATCGGAGACGCGCACGGTGACCTTCAGGTCGCCGCCGCGCAGGCCTTTGCCGCGCAGGCGGACCTTCTGGCCGTCCTTGATACCTGCGGGGATGCGTGCCTCGGTGTGGGAGCCGTCCGGCAGGAACACGGTCACGTTTGCGCCAGTGTATGCCTGGGCGAGGCTGATGCGGGTGCTGGTGGTGCTTTCTTCGGGGGCTGCGTGCTGTGCACCGCCGAAGCCGCCGCCGCCCATGCCGCCGAAGTCGGCGCTAGTGAAGCCTGCGGAGCGTCGGGAGCCGCCTGCGCTACCGCCGAAGAGGCCGCCGAGCAGGTCGTCAATGTTGATGCCTGCACCGCCGTTGCTGAAGCCGCCGAATGCGTCCGCGCCGGGGTAGCCAGTGTAGCTGCCACCGCCGAAACCGCCACCGCCGAATCCGCCCATGCCAGATGCGCCGTAGCGGCGAATCTGGTCGTACTCTTCGCGCTGCTTCTTATCGGAGAGCACGTCGTATGCTTCCGAGATTTCCTTGAACTTCTTCTCTGCTGCGGCGTCGCCGGGGTTCAGGTCCGGGTGGTACTTGCGGGAGAGCTTGCGGTACGCCTTCTTGATGTCGCTTTCGCTTGCGTCTTCGCTAACGCCCAGTGCCTTATAAAAGTCGTCAGTTATCCAGTTTTCGCTTGCCATATGTTTGTTGCTCCTCTCGCGGTGATGCGCCGCCCTCCTCGGTTACGGGACGGCTTGCAGGGGCACCGCGTACTTGTCTTAATACTCTATATAAAAGTTTAGTCTACTTGACTCAATTTTGAAAGGGCTGGGTCCAAAAAAATAGCACCCCTACAAGCCTTTTATCCGCCGCCACAGCTCGCCGGAACCCGCGCCAACACCGGGCAGAACAGCCCGGGCAAATAGCTCCGGCAGAACAGCTTAGGCAAACAACAGGGCGGGCACTCCCCCACCAGGGAGAGCACCCGCCCGTCGTTAGTTATTCAGCCAATGCTTAGCCGACCACCTTACGGTGCGACAGCCACAGCCACCTGAGCGGTACGAACCACACGGTCGTTCACGCGGTAGCCGTAACGCAGAACCATGGAGACATGATCCTCAGCCACCTCGTCGGTGGGCTGCTGCAGTACAGCTTCATGGATGTTCGGGTCGAAGGCATCGCCTACTTCACCGAAACGCTCCACACCCTGCTTGCCGAGCAGCTCTTCGAGCTTCGCAGCGATGGAGGCGAAGGGGCCGTCCTGCAGGTCGCCATGCTTACGTGCGGCGTCGATATCGTCGAGCACCGGCAGCAGTGCGCCGACCAGGTCACCGATTACGAAGTTTCGCAGCTGCTCCTTTTCGCGGGCGGTGCGGTTCTTGTAGTTGGTGAACTCTGCCTGCAGGCGAAGCAGGGAGTCCAGGCGCTCTGCGGCGAGTGCCGCGTCAGCAGATTCTGCTTCTACGGCGTCCTGGAGCTCAGCCTCGACGGCTTCCGCAGCGTCTTCGGCAGTTTCGACCGATTCAGCTTCGGGGTGGCCTTCCGCTGCGGGGGCGTTGAATGCCTCCTCCAGCGGGTCGGGGGTGATGTTTTCCTGCTCAGCCATGATTACTTCTTCTCGTCTTCGTCGATAACCTCGGCGTCGACAACGTCCTCGTCAGCGGCGGGCTTGGACTCGGAAGCGTCAGCCTGTGCTGCTGCGTAGAGTGCCTCGCCCAGCTTGGACTGGGAAGCCTGCAGCTTCTCGAGTGCGGACTTCACTGCTGCGTCGTCGTCGCCCTCGAGTGCCTTCTTCAGCTCGTCGACGTCACCCTGAACGGAGGTCTTGACGTCCTCGGGCAGCTTGTCGTCGTTCTCCTTCAGGAGCTTCTCGACGGAGTATGCGAGGGACTCAGCTGCGTTGCGGGTGTCAGCAGCCTCGCGGCGTGCCTTGTCCTGCTCTGCGTGTGCTTCTGCATCCTTGACCATACGGTCGATGTCTTCCTTGGAGAGGGAGGAACCGCCGGTGATGGTCATGG
The DNA here is from genome assembly GCF_015265375.1 of Rothia sp. (in: high G+C Gram-positive bacteria). GTDB lineage: Bacteria > Actinomycetota > Actinomycetes > Actinomycetales > Micrococcaceae > Rothia. The sequence continues at coordinate 1,642 of NZ_JABZXW010000094.1, read as the reverse complement.
ACTGCTCAGCGCCGGTGCCCTTGTCCTTTGCGGAGACGTGGACGATGCCGTTTGCGTCGATGTCGAAGGTGACCTCAATCTGGGGCACGCCACGCGGTGCGGGGGCAATGCCGGTCAGCTCGAAGGTACCCAGGTTCTTGTTGTCGCGAGTGAACTCACGCTCACCCTGGAAGACCTGAATGGTCACGGAGGGCTGGTTGTCCTCTGCGGTGGTGAAGGTCTCGGAACGCTTGGTCGGGATTGCGGTGTTGCGCTCGATCAGCTTGGTCATCACGCCGCCCTTGGTCTCGATACCGAGGGAGAGGGGGGTGACGTCGATCAGCAGAACGTCCTTACGGTCGCCCTTCAGAACGCCTGCCTGCAGTGCTGCACCCATTGCCACGACCTCGTCGGGGTTCACGCCCTTGTTGGGCTCGCGGCCGGTGAGCTCCTTGACGAGCTCAGCAACAGCGGGCATACGGGTGGAGCCACCGACCAGGATGACCTCAGAAATCTCGGAGATGGACACGCCAGCTTCCTTGATTACGTCGAGCACGGGCTTCTTGGTGCGCTCGAGCAGGTCGCGGGTCAGTTCCTCGAACTTTGCGCGGGTCAGCTTCTCATCCAGGTGGATGGGGCCCTCGGGGGTCACGGACAGGTACTGCAGGGAGATGTTGGTGCTAGAAGCGCTGGACAGCTCCTTCTTAGCCTGCTCAGCTGCCTCCTGCAGACGCTGCAGAGCAATCTTGTCCTTGGACAGGTCTGCGCCGGTGTTTGCCTTCACCTGTGCAAGCAGCCACTCGACGATGCGGTGGTCCCAGTCGTCACCACCGAGGCGGTTGTCACCGCTGGTTGCGCGAACCTGAATGGTGGAGAAGCCGTCGTCGTCCTTGCCGACTTCCAGCAGGGAGACGTCGAAGGTACCGCCACCGAGGTCGAAGACCAGGATGAGCTCGTCTTCCTTGCCCTTGTCCAGGCCGTATGCCAGTGCTGCGGCGGTGGGCTCGTTCACGATACGCAGGACATTCAGGCCTGCGATCTCGCCGGCTTCCTTGGTTGCCTGACGCTCAGCGTCGTTGAAGTATGCGGGAACGGTGATGACAGCGTCGGTGACGGTGTCGTTCAGGAATGCCTCTGCGTCAGCCTTCAGCTTCATGAGGGTACGAGCGGAGATTTCCTGCGGGGTGTACTTCTTGCCGTCAATCTCGGTGGTCCAGTCGGTGCCCATGTGGCGCTTGACGGAAGAGATGGTGCGGTCGACGTTGGTCACTGCCTGACGCTTTGCAACGTTACCTACCAGAACCTCGCCGTCCTTGGAGAATGCGACGACGGAGGGGGTGGTGCGGGTGCCCTCTGCGTTAGCGATGACGACGGGCTCGCCACCTTCCAGTGCTGCTACGACCGAGTTGGTGGTACCGAGGTCAATACCTACTGCGCGTGCCATATGTTGATTCACTCCTTAGGTGTTAGTGCCCCGCTTCTTCTAATGCGAGGCGGGATAGTTTGAAAGTTTTGGAGGCGGTCGGTGCTGCGCGTGCCGCCCCGTGCGGGGTGGTCTGCGCGGCTCCCTTGAGCCTCATGTACTCAAGTATGCACCCTCTCAGAGGGCGTGTCAATAGGGTTGAGCGAACTTTACTCAACTTTTTTTCGCGGAGGTGTGTGA
>NZ_JABZXW010000093.1 GCF_015265375.1 Rothia sp. (in: high G+C Gram-positive bacteria) | reverse complement strand
ATCCCCTCCCCTACAGCATTTAGCGGGCACAACGAATCCCCGCGGGTGTGCGTTCCGGGTGGGAGCGCATCCTGCGGGGATTTCGCGGGTGACATAAGTCAGGGGTCTTAGATGAGGCGGGTCATCCAGCCGTGGCGGTCCTCAACGGTGCCGAGCTGAATACCGACGAGCTCTTCGCGCAGGCTCTTGGAGATTTCGCCGAAGTGCTCGGTGGGTGCCGGAATCTCGAAGTCTTCTGCCTTGAGCTTGCCGATGGGAGCGACCACTGCTGCGGTGCCGCAGGCGAAGATTTCGGTGATGTCGCCGTTTGCTACGCCTTCACGCCACTCGTTGAGGGTGATAGCGCGCTCTTCGACGGTCATACCGCGGTCCTTAGCCAGCTGAATCAGCGAGGAGCGGGTCACGCCCTCCAGGATGGTGCCGGTCAGTTCGGGGGTAACGATCTTGTTTTCCTTGCCGAAGATGAAGAACACGTTCATGCCGCCGAGCTCTTCGATGGCGTCGCCGCGGTGCGGGTCCTTGAAGATGACCTGCTTGCAGCCGTGCTTCTCACCCTCGGTCTGGGCGATCATGGATGCTGCGTAGTTACCGCCGCACTTTGCTGCACCGGTGCCGCCTTCGCCTGCGCGGGCGTAGGTGGTGGAGAGCCAGATGTCCACGGGCTCGGGGGTGCCGAAGTAGTTACCTGCGGGCGAGCCAATCACGTGGTACTGCACGTGGCGGGCCGGGCGAACGCCCAGGAACGCCTCGGTGGCAATCATGAAGGGGCGGAAGTAGAAGGCTTCACCGTCGCCGGTGGGTACCCACTGCTCGTCTGCCTTGATGAGCTCGCGCAGGGATTCGATGAAGGTCTCTTCGGGCAGTTCGGGCAGGGAGAGACGGTGTGCGGAGTTCGCGAAACGTGCCGCGTTCTTTTCGGGGCGGAAGGTCCATACGGAGCCGTCGGCGTGGCGGTAGCCCTTGATGCCTTCGAAGATTTCCTGACCGTAGTGGAAGACGGATGCTGCGGGGTCGAGGACGAGCGGGCCGTAGGGGCGAACTCGTGCGTCGTACCAGGTGCCACCGGTCTTGTAGTCGCCTTCCCAGTCGATGGTGACCATGTGGTCGGTGAAGTAGTCACCGAAGCCGGGGTTTGCAAGGATTTCGGCGCGGCGTTCGGCGGTGGCGGGTGACTGGTTTGCTTCGTGGCTGAATTCGATGGCCATCGTTCTGCGTTCCTCTTTGTCTAGTTGCTTGTGCAGGCGTTCTTTGATTCGCGGTTCTCGCGTCGGGGCGTAGAACCGGTGTGTGCCGCCGGGCGCGTTGTCGTGCGGGGCAGATGGTGCATCTAGCGGTCTGTGCTAGTCGGATGCATTGCAGTGAGTGGTGGAGGGTGTCCACCGCCGAGGTGCCGGGCGGGTGTGCCTGACCTGTTTAGAGTACCGGAAAGATGCGTTTGCCGCATGCGCACCTTTTCTCTCATTCAGGATGTGAACAGGTGAAGCCCGGAAGGTGTGTGTACCTTCCGGGCTTCACTAGCGTAGTTCACATTTTAGCCGGGCAAGTATTAACCGAGGCGTGCGAGCACGTCCGCGCCGACCTGATCGGTTCCGCGCACGCTTGCGCCGTTCTCGCGCATATCTGCTTCAACAGCGTCCTCAATGCGGGCTGCGGCTGCATCGTGGCCGAGGTGGCGCAGCAGCATCGCACCGGCGAGGATTGCGGCGGTCGGGTTTGCCTTGTTCTGGCGGGCGATGTCCGGTGCGGAGCCGTGCACGGGCTCAAACATGGAGGGGAACTCGCCAACGGCGTTGATGTTGCCGCTTGCCGCGTAGCCGATACCGCCGGTCACAGCGCCTGCGAGGTCGGTGATGATGTCGCCGAAGAGGTTGTCGGTAACAATCACGTCGAAGCGTGCGGGGTCGGTGACCATGAAGATGGTGGTTGCGTCAATGTGCAGGTAGTCGGTCTCAACCTCGGGGAATTCCTTCGCGATTTCGGTGAAGTAGCGGTTGTAGAGGCGACCGGCGTGGGTGAGCACGTTGGTCTTGTGCACGAGGGTGACCTTCTTGCGGCGGGTGGAGGCAAGCTCGAAAGCGTAGCGGACCAGGCGCTCCACGCCGTGCGCGGTGTTGAGGGAGACTTCGGTGGCGATTTCGTGCGGGGTGCCGCCGCGGATGACACCGCCGTTGCCGATGTAGGGGCCTTCGGTGCCTTCACGCACGACCACGAAGTCGATGTTGCCGGGGTTGGCGAGCGGGGAGACTGCGCCGGGGTACAGGCGGGAGGGGCGCAGGTTGATGTAGTGGTCGAAGGCGAAGCGCAGCTTCAGGAGCATTTCGCGTTCGATGAGGCCGGAGGGAATCTGACCGCTACGGGGGTCTGCACCGATGGCGCCGAAGAGGATCGCGTCGTGCTGCTTGAGGGATTCCATGGTGGAGTCGGGCAGGGTTTCACCGGTTTCCAGCCAGTGCTCGGCGCCGAGCTTGTAGTGGGTGGGGGTTACGGTGATGTTTTCGAGCTCGCAGGCGCGGGTGAGGATGCGCTGGGCTTCGGTAATGATTTCGGGTCCGATGCCGTCGCCGGGGATGACGGCGAGGTCGATGCTACGTGCTTCAGTCATGCCTCTACCGTAATACGCGCCGCCGGTGGGCGGTAGAGTGTGCGGGCGGGTTCTCAGAGTCTGGGCTAGGCAGAGTCTGGGCTAGAGAGTTCCAGGTTAGCTACCGCTCCCCTGCCCCACCGGTTAAAACAATATTCCCCGGCTGATGATTCAGCCGGGGAATATTGTTATGAGTTCTCACTCAGCGTGAGGACCCTAAATGCTTGACGCTATTAGGAGCGCTCGCAGAGGGTGACCTTCACGTAACCGGGGTTACGAACGCCGGACTGCTTTGCACCGTTGTTAGCAGATGCAATGGAGCCACCGGCTACGCCGGGAGCAACGTAGGAGCCACCTGCGCCACCTGCGCCTGCCTGCAGCAGCGCGCTAACGTTCTGGCGGTAACGAGTGGGCTCTTCGTTAGCGTTCCACTTCTGGGAGGTAATGATGGAGGACAGGCCACGAGCTGCACCCGAGCCACCGCCACCGTAACCTGCGCCACCGCCTGCGGAGACAACGGTCTGGTAGCCGTTGAAGGACTTGCGGGTGTCGTTTTCGCTGTAGGGGCGCTTTTCGTTGAGGTTAAGGGGGTTGGTCTGGTGAACGATTTCCAGCTTGGAGATATCGTTGTTATCAATCTGGTAGGAGTATGCGAAGACGCCGTCTGCACCCTTACCGTCGAAGCCGGAGCCACCCTTGTCGCCAGCGGTGGAGGAGCTGAAGAGCTCCTGCTTGTTCTGGCTGGTGAAGCCCAGAACGCCGTAGACGTTAGCCTTGTCGTTGTACAGCAGGGGCTGCTCGCCACCTGCACCACCGACGCCGCCGTTACCGCCCTTACCACCAGCAACCTTCATAGCGGTGCGGTCACTGGCGTGGGGCTTCAGAACGGTGTAGTGGGAGACGGAGGTCTCAGCGTCGTCACCGGCTGCTGCGGATGCGCTTGCACCTGCGGGCAGAACGGACTTAACCGCGGTGTCACCCAGGCTGGTGGTGGAAGCGTTGACTGCCTTGGGGTTGTAGAACGGGCTATTTGCGGGCATGTTGTTGGTACCGGGCTGGGTACGGATACCCGCACCGCCACCGCCACCTGCAACAGCAATCGGGGTGCCATCAATAACCAGAGCGGAGGAGCCACCGCCGGAACCACCGTAGAGGTAACGCTTCATATCGGAAGGCATGGGCGCGATAGCTTCAACACGAGCCTTAGCGTCTGCGGGAACGGGCTGTTCGTTGACGTCACCACCGTTACCGTAGCCCTTACCACCGGTTGCGGGGCGGGTCTGCCAAATAGCCGCACTGTCAACGCCGGGCTCGGACGCCAGGTAAGCTACACCACCGGCAGCTGCGACCAGCTCAACAACCTGGCCTGCCTTGACGGGGATTTCACCGGTCACGAGAGCACCAGAACCGCCAGCAACCTGAGCGGAGCCGCCACCTGCGCCACCAGCGACCTCGAAGCGAAGCTTGTCGACATTCGCCGGGATGGTGAACTTGACGGTGTCCTTAGCGCCGGAGGGCTGACCGGAAATGTTGAACTTGGGAGCAGACGAGTACTCGCACTCAGTGGAAGATGCAAAAGCGGGAACTGCAGCAGATGCTGCAACAACCGGAGCAGCCCATGCTGCGCCAGCGACAACCTTGCGGCGAGAAATATTAGTAGACATATATGTCCTTCGAGAGTGATGTCATTTTGAGGAATAAAAGTTATCACCCGCCGTCGTGCGCGGCGAAGAACGTCACCTGATGAGATTCGAGTGAGTGAAGTAGGCTTGCGCCTAACCTCTGGTGATAACGACATAATGCTGTAACCGGTCCCCTATCATAGGGACTTTCGCGCTTCAGAGCTCTTGGTGTTCGCTCTGCGAGGCCATAGACCATCGGCGTAGATTTCGGGTACAGCCAAAACTATACCCATCAAGGACCTACACCGCAATGGTTCCAAATGTGGCCCTGATTAGGAGGTTTCCCATAAACTCTCCGCACTACTTGAAGGTTTTTCAACCAAAATAGGTTACTTAAGGGAGTTTCAGGTCTCTTAAACCCGAATTCGAACCCCATACAACCCCAAACTCTCAAGCTTTAGTTGAATAAATAATCCACAAAAAAGTAATCAAGGTCACTAAAAATAGCTGTTTTTGGCGTGTCATACTCACTCAAGCACACGCCACCACACACAAACCCACAAAATATTCCTGCACGTGAGAGCAAAAAAGAGGCTCCCAGCCCCGACCCACCACCCCGATAC
>NZ_JABZXW010000026.1 GCF_015265375.1 Rothia sp. (in: high G+C Gram-positive bacteria) | reverse complement strand
GGGTGCCCGAAGCGAAGCGAGGGCGGGTGCCCCTGTAGGAACGAGGACGAACACCGTCCCTCCTGCAACAGCTGTACTTCTCGCAAAAGCAGGAAGAAAGCCGTCTCCTAGTTGCCGGTCATGCCCAGCAGCTCATTCGCACGAACGCGAGCCCAACGCTCCGCGTTCAGCACCGCCTCCAGCGTCAAATCAGCGTCAGAGACAGACTCGGCGCTGCCGGTGTGCTCCTCCAGCACGCGCGCCACCGAATCGACAATGTCGGTAAAGCGAATCGCGCCCGCGTGGAATGCTGCCACGGCTTCCTCATTGGCGGCGTTGAACACTGCCGGGTGGGTGCCGCCGACCTTGCCGGCATTCTTGATCATGCGCACGGCGGGGAATGCTTCCTCGTCCAGCGGCTCGAAAGTCCAAGATGCCGCTTTCGACCAGTCACAAGCGGGCACCGCGCCGGGGATGCGGTGCGGCCAGGTCAGACCCAGGGCGATGGGCAGAACCATGCTCGGCGGCGACGCCTGGGCGATGGTGGAGCCGTCCACGAACTGCACCATGGAGTGCACGACGGACTGCGGGTGAACCGCCACGTCGATACGGTCCAGGTCCACGCCGAACAGGTGGTGCGCCTCAAGCACTTCGAGCGCCTTGTTGACCATGGTGGCGGAGTTGGTGGTGACGACCAGGCCCATGTCCCAGGTGGGGTGTGCGAGCGCCTGCGCCGGGGTCACGTCGTGCAGTTGTTCGCGCTTGTAGCCGCGGAACGGGCCGCCCGATGCGGTGAGGATGAGCCTGTCGATTTCTGCGTCAGTTCCGGAGGCGAGTGACTGCGCGAGGGCGGAGTGTTCGGAGTCCACCGGCACCATGGGGGTGTCCAGGGGCGATGCGTCCACGGCGGCGCGTACGAGCGGGCCGCCTGCGATGAGGGATTCCTTGTTGGCGAGCGCCACGCGGTAGCCGCTGTTGAGGGCGGTGAGGGTCGGTTCCAGGCCGATGGAGCCGGTGATGCCGTTCAGTACGGTGTCTGCCGGGTGCGCTGCCGCCTGTACGGAGGCTTCGGGGCCGTGGGCGATCTGCGGGGTGTAGCCGGTGGCTCCTGCTTCGGAGGCTGCCGCTTCGATGAGTTCGCGCAGGCGCTGCGAGTCTTCGGCGGTGCCGCTGGTGGCGACCAGTTCGGCACGCACGTGCACTGCCTGGCGTGCGAGCAGCTCGAGGGAACGGGAGCCAGCGGAGAGGGCGACGACCTTCAGCGGTGCGTCGGCTGCGGAGGCGCTGGTGCCCTTGAGCGCGGCGAGGTGGTCGATGACCTCCATGGCTTGGGTGCCGATGGAGCCGGTCGAGCCGAGGAGGGTGACGCGCTGCGGTGCGCGGGTGAGTTCTGTGAGGGCGTCGGTGAGGCGGTCGCGGCTGCCGCCGACGCGTGCTGAGGATCCAAACTTCATGGTTCTAGTGTCTCATGAGCTCGCGGGTACGTTCGGGCATACGCCTGCGTTTAGGGCTGTCCTCAGCATAGAAGAATCCCCCACCCTGTCATGCGGGGCGGGGGATTCAACACTTCACGTTTTAGAGCAGATCCTGCAGCAGCTCAATGCAGCGGTCCAGGAAAGCATCCACCTGGGATTCTTCGTAGCTGACGGTGCCGGAGGCGGGGCGGAACTTTGCGTGGCGCACCACGGAGGGGTCCAGCGGCTCTTCGCTGTTGAGCTGGGCGTACACGCGGTCGCAGATGGCGTCCACGTCGCCGACGAAATAGCCCATGTGGCGGCGCTTGCTGGGGCGGCGGAAACGCTCACCGGCAGGGCGTTCCAGGCGGCCAGCGAGCAGCTCGCCGGTCTCTACGAGGGAGCGTTCCCAGTTGTCCAGGCCGTACGCCTCAATGTAGCGGCTGCGTTCAAGCTTGGCGAAGCGTTCCTCAATCTTTTCGAGGGCGCGGTCGACCACATCCAGCTGGTAGCCGCCGGGTTCTTCACGGAAGACGACCTGGCGGATTCGTCGGGAGGTGTAGAGGTCTTCGGGTAGTTCGGCGGCTCCGCTGAGCTTCTCGTAGTCCTCGGCGAGGCGGGTGAACAGGCGGTCTACTTCACTGCGCTTGTAGCCGGGTTCGGTTTCTCCTGCACGGGCAAATCCGCCTCCGTGGGTGGTGCTTGCCAAAGTGGGCTCCTCTCGACGATTGAACTTTAAGAATACCAATGCGCAGGCTACCTGGTGCAAGGTTGGCGGGCGGTGTCTTAGATATAGTCCCTTGCTTTCCTGACTTCTGCGCCCCTATTCAGCGGGTACAGCAAAGGCGGAGCGCCCCTCCCCCATCTATGGGAAGAGACGCCCCGCCTCCGAGCGATAAAAGTTTGAAGCTTTAGAGCGGCATAATAAACCGGAAAATCAGGCAACCAGCCGCCGCCGCAAAAAGAATCGAGTCCAGGCGATCCATCATGCCGCCGTGACCGGGCAGAATATTCGACATGTCCTTCACACCCATACGGCGCTTGAACACGGACTCCACCAGGTCACCGGCAGTCGACGCGACCACCATGACCGCCGCCAGCGGAATAGCCCAATACCAGGGCGAACCCATGACCGCCAACGCGATAGCGCCAACCACCGCCGAGCCGACGAAGGAGCCAGCCAGGCCTTCCCAGCTTTTCTTCGGGGAGATCTTCGGCACCATCGGGTGCTTACCCCAATTCACGCCGGCAATAAAGCCGAACGTGTCATTGCAGATGGCCATGAGCAAAATCATGAGGACGCCGCGCTCGCCGTGGTTGGTCTGGAAGTAGACCATGGCGATGCCCAGCATCAGCGGCACCCACAGCAGAGCCAGGGCGCTACCGCTCAAAGACTTACCCAGTGAGACCTGACGGTCAGCACGCACGAGCACAGAAGAGAGAAGCAGCACCAGCAGGCTCACCGCCAGGGCGATGCCCAGCCCGGTAAAACCGAACAGGTAAGACACCACCACAATTGCGCCAGACAGGCCACCGAGCAGATACTCCGGGATGCCGTAGCCGCGGCGGGTGTTGAGCACGTGCCCAATCTCCCAGGCGCCCAGGCCAGCCGCAGCAGCTGCAATCGCCACAAAAATCGGCTGGTAGATCAGACCGAGCACCAACAGCACGCCGAAACCAACACCCACGCCAATGGCGGCGGGCAGGTTACGGCCTGCTTTGGCGCTACGCGACTTCACGGGGGTTACCGCCGTCTGCGGGCTCTGCTGTGGAGCCGGCTGTGCGCCTCTCTCTTCTTTCGCTTCTTTGCGTGCACTCATTTGGGGTTTAGACCTCGAGCAGTTCAGCTTCCTTGTGCTTGTACAGTGCGTCGACCTGGTCGATGTGCTTCTTGGTCAGTGCGTCCAGTTCCTTCTCAGCGCGTGCGCCTTCGTCCTCACCGATTTCGCTGTCCTTGACCAGCTTGTCGATAGCGGTCTTAGCGTGGCGGCGGACGTTACGGATGGAGACACGGGACTCTTCAGCCTTGTGATTGACGAGCTTGGTGTATTCCTTACGGCGCTCAGCGGTCATTTCGGGCATGACAACACGGATAGCTGCACCGTCGTTGCTGGGGTTAACACCCAGGTCGGAGTCACGCAGAGCCTTCTCGATAGCTGCCAGTGCGGTCACGTCGAAGGGAACGATTTTGACGGTACGTGCGTCCTCAACGTTGAAGGACACCAGCTGCTGCAGCGGGGTCGGTGCACCGTAGTACTCTGCGGTCAGGCCGCTGAAGATTGCGGGGTTCACACGACCGGTACGAACCTTAGCGAACTCAGTCTTGGTTGCTTCGATGGTCTTTTCCATCTTCTCGCCGGCTTCGGCAAGGATTTCTTCGATCACGAAAGGATCTCCTTTGTCGGAATTCTGGGGTGCCAGAATTGTCGGTGGGCGCACGCTCAGCCCTCATGATTCCCACCGGTCCGCGGCGCATCCGAGGCAAAAACCTTAGAAATAATGCGTAGTCGGCAGGAAAGAGGCAGAACGTCGTATTTGATATAAGTCTAGACGGTACCGGCGGGCATAAGCGAGTTTTAGCGCTCACCCGCGCGGTACCGTCCAGAATAAGTCCGCGCTATCGAGCACGGTCACAATCAGAGGGGGCATCAGGCATGCCCCAACCTAAAATTTAGGTGTTAGCGAGTAACGAGGGTACCCATCTTCTCGCCCAGGATTGCGCGGGTCACGTTACCCTCGCCCTGCATGCCGAACACGCGCATGGTCACGTTGTTGTCGCGGCACAGGGAGAACGCGGTCTGATCCAGCACGCGGATGTTACGCTGCATAGCCTCATCGTAGGTGAGGTTGTACAGACGCTCAGCGTTGGGGTCCTTGTTCGGGTCAGCAGTGTAGATGCCGTCCACGCCGTTCTTAGCGACCAGAACCTCGTCCGCGTGGATTTCCAGGGCACGCTGCGCAGCCACAGTGTCGGTGGAGAAGTAAGGCAGACCCGCACCAGCACCGAAGATCACGACGCGGTCCTTCTGCATGTGGCGAATCGCGCGGCGAGGAATGTAAGTCTCAGCAACCTGCGGCATGGTGATAGCCGACTGAACGCGGGTGTCGATACCTTCCTGCTCCAGGAAGTCCTGCAGAGCCAGGGAGTTCATGACGGTGCCGAGCATACCCATGTAGTCTGCACGGGAGCGGTCCATACCCGCCTGAGAAAGTTCAGCGCCACGGAAGAAGTTACCGCCACCAATCACGATGGAGGTCTCAACTTCACCAACGGTTGCGGCGATCTGCTTAGCGATGCTGCGCACGACCTCGGTCGAAATGCCAACTTCACCGCCACCAAAAACCTCACCGGAAAGCTTGAGCAAAACGCGGCGGCGGCCGGTCTCGTCACGGTGCATCGGGCGGGGATTCGCTTCAGTCATGGTTCCTCCAGTGGCTTACCTAGGGATTGTTATGGGTGATTTGGGCGGACTCCTGCCGCCTAGTCTTTATCAAGGATACAGCAAAGCCGGGTAGCCACCAGTGGTGACTACCCGGCTCCAGGCTATAATCCCAACCTCATACGATTTCCCTTACCGGGAACCCGCAATACGGGAGGGCAGAACTGCAGCGAGTCCTTATGCACCCACGCGGAAACGTGCGAATGCGGTTGCGGTTGCGCCAGCCTCGGACAGAACCTGTGCAACAGACTTCTTGGAGTCCTTTGCGAAGTCCTGATCCAGCAGGGTGTTCTCCTTGAAGAAGCCCTTCAGGCGACCCTCAACGATCTTGTCCAGAATCTTCTCGGGCTTGCCCTCAGCGATTGCGGTCTCGCGAGCAACGCGCTTCTCGGTCTCGATCTGGTCTGCGGGGATGGACTCGGAATCCAGGTACTTGGGGCTCATTGCAGCAATGTGAACTGCAACGTCGTGTGCAATCTCGTCGGTGTTCTCACCGGAGACAGCCAGCAGAACGCCAACCTGTGCGGGCAGGTCCTTGGAGGTCTTGTGCAGGTAAACTGCAACGTTCTCGCCCTCAACGCGTGCAACGCGGCGGACAACAATCTTCTCGCCGAGCAGTGCACCAGCGTCGGTGGTCAGCTCCTCAACGGTCTTGCCCTCGTAGGATGCAGCCTGCAGCTCTTCCAGGGTGGAAGCGTCAGCAGCAATAGCAGCCTCGAGCACGTTCTGGCCGAAAGCGATGAAGGGGTCGGACTTTGCCACGAAGTCGGTCTCAGAGTTGACCTCAATCATGTAGCCAACGCCGTTCTCAACGCGTGCAGCTACCAGGCCCTCAGCGGTTGCGCGACCCTCGCGCTTGGTGATGCCCTTCAGACCCTTAACGCGGATGATCTCGGCAGCCTTCTGCTGGTCGCCGTTAGCCTCGTCCAGAGCCTTCTTGACGTCGAGCATACCTGCGCCGGTCTTCTCGCGCAGTGCCTTGATGTCTGCTGCGGTGTAGTTCGCCATTGTGAACTCCTTGTGTTGCTGTAATAAATCGGGATGACATCCCGGTGGTACAAATGGCGGACGGCGCCGCGCCCAGGTCAGGGCGGGCGCCGTCCGAACGTGGTCCCCACAGGCGGGGGCCACAAAGCATAAAGCTTAGTGGGCTAAGAAAGCTTACTTAGCTGCCTCTTCAGCCTTTGCAGCTTCGTGCTGCTCCAGGAGCTCGCGCTCCCAAGCTGCCATGGGCTCCTCAGCTGCTTCAGCCTTGCTGTTCTTCTTAGCGTTGCGCTCGATCAGGCCGGCTGCCACTGCGTCAGCAATCACGCGGGTGAGCAGGTTGACGGAGCGGATAGCGTCGTCGTTACCGGGGATCGGGAAAGCAACCTCGTCGGGGTCGCAGTTGGTGTCGAGGATAGCAACAACGGGGATGCCCAGCTTCTGAGCCTCGTTAACTGCCAGGTGCTCCTTCTTGGTGTCAACAACCCACAGGAGGGAGGGAACCTTGGACAGGTTGCGGATACCGCCGAGGGTCTTCTCGAGCTTCTCGAACTCGCGACGCATGAGGAGCAGTTCCTTCTTGGTGTAGCGAGAACCTGCTACATCGTCGAAGTCAATCTGCTCGAGTTCCTTCATGCGCTCAATGCTCTTGGAGATGGTGCTGAAGTTGGTCAGCATACCACCGAGCCAGCGGTGGTTCACGTAGGGCATGTTCACGCGGGTTGCCTGCTCAGCGATAACTTCCTGAGCCTGCTTCTTGGTACCCACGAACAGGATGTTGCCACCGTGTGCGACGGTCGACTTAACAGCCTCGTATGCCTTGTCGATGAAGGCGAGGGACTGCTGCAGGTCGATGATGTAGATGCCGTTGCGCTCGGTCAGGATGAAACGCTTCATCTTGGGGTTCCAACGGCGGGTCTGGTGACCGAAGTGAACGCCGGAGTCCAGCATTTCACGCATAGTTACGACGGGCATGTCGTCTCCTTTGTGGTGCCGCGCGGACCTCCCATTCGGGCTAGCCCAACGCGCGCATAGTAGTTATCAGTTTTTCCTGGCGGCGGTTAGCGTTCACGGTTACCCGTTCAGCTCAGGCCCTAACCACCCCGTGTGGGTGGACCGAAGGTCCCTTATCGGCTCCCCATGTGAGGATGCCGCTCACGCCGCGCGTCGTCAGTGGTACTGTGCGGCCCCCTCGAAGAGGGAGAATACCCGCGCAGGCACACTGCAATACGACATTGTACCGTATATTCCGCGATTAATCCGCCGGGTCGGGGTTAAAACCTGTGCGGGCGGTTCGGGTGTGTGCGGGGGCACTGTGGATAACGGATTTTAAGGCGGAAACGGCGGAGTTATCCACAATTTTTCGCGAGGCCCTGCGAGGCGGGGCGATTCGTGATGTGCTCAGAAGATGAAGAAGAACATGAAAAGTTTAGAGTCCGCGCTACGGCGTGCCGTGCTGGTGGCGTGCTGCCTGCTGGGTGCGCTCGTGTGCGCGGGTGGAGATGGTTTGACGGGCGGGGCTGGTTTTGCAGACGGTGCCGCCTCAAGTGCGCATGTTCCCGACAGTGCGGAGGCTCCCACTACCGTTGAGCTCGCCGTGAGCCGGCTACGCTACCGCTCCCCCACCGCCGCGTCCAGACCGCAGGTAATCCGCACCTTTGAGAAGCCCGTCCAACGCTGGAGCACCGGGCATCGCGGCGTAGACCTCGCCGTGCCCGAACACGACCGTCGCGTCTACGCACCGGCACCGGGAAAAGTGGTTTTCAGCGGCACGGTCGTCAACCGCAAAGTCCTGGTCATCGCGCATCCGGATGGGCGGCGCAGCACCTTCGAACCCATGGACGAGACGCTCCCGGTCGGCACCACCGTTGCAGCCGGTGAGGTCATCGGCACCGTCGCCACCGCCTCCAGCGGCAACAGCGAGCGCCCCTACCGGCGATGCTCCACCCCGTGCCTGTACTGGGGTGTGCGCCAGGGAGGCGCCCGCGGGGACGGTAGCGGCAAGGACGCCGAGTACATCAACCCGATGAGCCTGCTGGGGTCGAAAGAGCCGAGCATTCTGCTTCCCGTGCCAGGCGGGTATTAGGAGCAGGCACTAACGGCGACAAGCCGCAGATACAGCTGTGGCCCGTCACCTCCCAAGATGGAGGCAACGGGCCACAGGAGCCAGTCTAGGGGCGTTCTCTAGCGGGGTGCTAGAGGCAGCTGATTACTGGAGGACGTCACCGTCATCAGCGCCGAACTGGTTCGGCTGTACAGGCTGCTGAGCAGTCTGACCGGGCTGAACCGGCTGGGTGGGCTGAGTCGGCTGTGCGGCCTGCGCATCGTACGCGGGCATTGCCATGGTCGGCTCATTCTCGCCGTAGTTCAGACCGTGCTGCGGGGTGAACACCTGAGTCGGCGAATCATCACCCGCGGCGTAGGCGGTGTTCTGCGCCGGGTAGCCGCCCTGTGCCTGGTAACCGGGCTGAGCAGCGTAGCCATTCTGTGCACCGTAGCCGCCCTGCGCGTCCGCCTGGGTTGCGCCGTAACCGGTCGCAACACCAGCCGCAGCACCCAGCGCAGCAGCCGAAGCGGCACGACGCTCACGGCCCTTCGCACGAGCCGCCGCAATCTTCTTGCGGAACAGGAAGAGCAGAACCAGGATGAGCAGCAACAGACCCACAATAACCGCGTCCACGATTACGTCAGTCATGCTCAGACCTGACACCGGAACAGTCAGACCGGAGGTGCTACTGACACCGCGGTCGGTCTTGACGCTCAGCTCGCCACCGTTGACGGTGAGCTGCACGTGCTGAGAGTTCTTCGCGAGGCTGTTCGCGGCATCTACCTTCTGCTGGTCCAGCGAGGAGAAGGTCGGAGCCTTGAAGGTGAACTCGAAGGGAGCCGAGTAGTAGTTACCCAGCTTCGAAGAGAGCTTGATTTCAGGGGTCACCGTGTAGTCGGAACCGAAGGGGTGGTAGCCACCGGGGCGGGTGACGGTTACCTTCGAATCGGGCAGGTACTCGTTCAGACGCTGGTTGAACTCGTTCTGGTCCTTACCGCGAACCTTCACGCTCACGATGGTGGAGTCGCCGTCCTGACGGACCTCGGTCTCGTCATTGCTGCCGCCTGCGAAAACGTCCTTGAGCTTCTGCTCAGCGCCTGCAACATCCTCGGTCGGGAATGCGTAGAGGAAACGCGCTTCCATGGAACCATCCAGGCCCAGGGAGGTAGCGACCTTCATGCTCTTCATCTCGATCTGGCGCGAAGAAACACGGTCAACCGCGATGAGAGTACTGCTGCCGCCCGAACGGGAGGAGCTAGCGCGGCCCTCGGGGTCAACCATGTAGGACTTATCGTTGCTGTCCACGATGGTCAGGGTCAGGCCATCACCGTTCGGGGAGCACAGCAGGGAGCAGTCCAGCAGACCCGAAATCTTCTTCTGAACGGTAAAGTTGTTGTCCTTCGCCACTACCTCACGGCTGGCGGAGAAATCGGTGCTACTTGCGCCAAACAGCTTCTTGAGACCGCTGCCCAGGTCCTCAATCGAAGAAGCGCTAAAGGTCAGGGTACGACCCACTTCTTCCTTCGCACTGGCGGTCGATGCGGAAGGAGCGTATGCCTTCGCCTGCGAGGACTCCAGACCCTTCTTCAGCTCGGAGCCCTCAGGCTTGACCTGGTTCAGGTAGGCGTCGACCGCCGAGGCGGTCTCGGTGTTCATGATTTCCTTCGCGACGAAGGAAACCATCACGGAGTAACCGCCGTCCTTCTCCTTCACGTCAAGAATGACGTTACGGAAACCGCGGTCCTGAACATCCTTCGCAGAAATCTTAGAACCACCGGAGTTCTTCACTTCCTTCTCGCCAAACTTCACAGTGGTTTCATCGCTGCTGCTGAGGACGCTGTTCTTATTAGAAGCAGACACCACACCATCCACGACCAGCGCTTCCGGAAGCCAGCCCAGCAGGTCGCCAGAGCTGAAGTTTTCCTTCACCTGGATACCCTGCACCAGGCCCTGGTCAGAGTTGATGATGCTAATCTGCGGCTTGATGTCGGAGCCCGAAGCCTTCAGCAGAGAGGTCACCTTGGAGTGGTATTCGTCCACGGAGGAGAAGGAGACCTTGAAGGTCGCACGAGCCTTCTCGCCCTCAGACTGAATACCTTCGTACTCCATGCCCTCGGGCAGGTGCTTACGAACGGACGCATCCAGCGCCTGGGTGCCGCCCTTAACCTTGTCCTGGTTATCCTTCATGTTGAAGGAAACCAGAATCGTACGAGTACCCTTCTCGGCGCTCTCAAGACCCAGCTGGGTCTCAATCTTCGCGCTGCAGGCACTCAGAATCAGCGCTGCAATGGTCAGCAGAACCGCCAGGAACATCCAGCGCTGACGAGCCGGTGCAGCCGGGGTATGAGTCATCGCGTGCATTCTAGGCTCCCATCAGGCGGATAGCCACGTAGTAAACGATCATGGATGCCAGAACCCACGCGGTGCTCAGCGCCGCGTGCATGATAATCGGGGACTTCGCGAAGCGGCCCAGACGGTTCAGACCCAGGTAGGTCAGAGCCTCACCCGAGAACACCGCAAAAGCAAGCACCAGAACCATGAGCATGGTCAAGAAGAACGCACTGCCACCGCTACGGGTGAGGGTCAAGAAGAACACGAGCAGGTTCAGCACCAGGAACGAAGGAATCAGCGCCAGAGAAGACACCGACACCGCGTGCATGCTTGCGGTGAAGGTAGTCGGTGCCTTGCCAATACGCGCGGTCAGCTGCAGCTGCACACCGCGCAGAACCTGCACGCCAAAGATTGCAAGAGCCATCAGCACGTACGCCAGAATCATGCGTCCGGTCGGTACGGCCTGGGCGGCGTAGGCACCACCGTAGGCGGCACCACTTCGGCCACCAAACATGTAGCCCAACATGGACATCATGACAACCGCCGCCAGAATTACCAGCTGGCTGAAGAAGAACGCGCTCACCAGCGCCTGCAGAGTCGTGGGAACAATCCAACCCCACGCACCTGCGGAAGAGATGCGAGCGTGCGCGGTCGCCGGGTTGCTGGAGAAAACGTCCAAGAACGCGTTCCAGGTAGCACCCAGTGCCTTCACCGCCGGATGCGGTGCGCTCGGCGCATAGGTTGCCTGGCCGGGCTGACCCGGCTGCGCAGCACCGGGCTGAGCAGTACCGGGCTGTGCAACATCGGGCTGGGGTGCGGCGGCAGGCTGACCGGGCTGAGCCGCCTGCTGCGACTGAACCGGTTCAGGCTGAACGGGCTGCTGAGGTGCTGCCGGCGCGGCAGACTGAGCAGCATTACCCTGCTGGATCGACTGCACGGGCTGCTGCGGCTGAGCAGGCGGCGACGCGTCCTGCGCGGGACGCGCACCGGCATCGTAGCCGTAGCCACCAGCCGCGGGTGCGCCCTGCGACGGGTTGTTGGGAGTGTTCTCCGACATTGAGATCCTCTCGTATGGTGTGTGGAAGCAACACCTACCGGCTGAATCGGCATCTACCGGCGGCATCACGCTGTCTTTCGTGACAAGACTCTTCAACCCTACCGTATCGAACGCTATGAAGCGTCTTCGTTCGTCATTTACTCATTTTCATCACCGTTGATGCATTCCATGTACGAAAATAGGCACCCTGAAAACGCGCCATGAGGGCGCGAAAAAGCCCCGCCCGCCGACAAGTGGGTGAAGTCGACGGGCGGGGCCGTAGGGAGTGCGGGGCTCGAACCCGCGACCAAGGGATTATGAGTCCCCTGCTCTAACCGGCTGAGCTAACTCCCCATCCGGTGCAGTGACGGCGCGCAATGGGCGCCAGCACCATCCTCTAGAGTACCTGAACGGCGACTGAGAACGAAAAACGCTCTCTCCTACTCAACGCTCAGGGTCTAGAGAAACTTAGCCTAAAGAAACTTAGCGGCGCGAATCCAGGTAACGCTGGTACGGAGCGTCGCTCACGTACAGCTCTTCGAAGGTACGCCAGGTGTTCTCCGCGCTGTGGAAGCCCACGATGCGGCGGGACTCGCGGCCCATCTGCTCACGCTCAGCGGCGGGCAGGGAGAGCACAGCCTCCAGCTTCTTCGCCAAATCCTGTGCGTTATTGGGCTCGAAGAGGTAGCCGTTCACACCGTCCTCCACCAGGTGCGGCAGAGCCAGCGCGTTCGCGAGCACCACGGGGGTGGAGGCGCTCATCGCTTCCAGGGAAACCAGGGACTGCAACTCAGCGGTACCGGGCTGGCAGAACACGTCAGCCATCTGGTACACCTCGGGCAGATGCTCATCCGGAACGAAGCCACGGAAAATCACGCGATCGGCAACGCCACAATCGTGCGCCTTCTGCTCGAGAGCCTCACGCAGTTCGCCACCACCGGCAATATCAAGCACCACGTGCTCGAGGGTATCGGGCAGCAGGGAGAGCGCCTCGATGAGCACGTCCACGTTCTTCTCTTCGGCAAGGCGACCCACGAAGGCAATACGCAGCTCACCGGGAACCTTGCCGGCGTCAGCACCCTCAGCCAGCTCGTAGTCGCTGATCTCAATACCGTTAGAAACCGGCATGACCGGGCGGTCAAAATGACCCAGGTCGCGCATCGCATCCGCACCAATCTGGGTGGGGGTGGTGACGACCGCGGTCTTGGAGAAGCAGAAACGCATATCCTTCCAGGTTGCCTTCTCAATCACGCGCTTCACGGGAGAGGGGAAGGGCAGGAACGGGTCAAGGTTCGCGGGCATGAAGTGGTTAGTTGCGATAACACGAATACCGCGGCGCTTCGCCTGGAAAATCAGCGCGCGACCAATGATGTAGTGGCACTGCACGTGCACCACATCCGGGCGGACCTCGTCGAGGATTGCGCCGACCTCGGACCAGATTTCCCAGGGCAGGCAGATGCGGTTCGTTTCGTGGGTCGGGGGCAGATGCGAGCGCAGGCGATGCTCCACGATGCCGCCCTCTACCTCGGTGCGGTAGCTGGGGCCGGGGATGGGGCTGGCGGCGACTACGTGTACGGAGTGGCCGCGCTTGAGCATGGAAGTGGCGAGGCGGTGACCGAATTGTGCTGCACCGTTGATGTCCGGCGGGTAGGTTTCTGCGCCAATCAGAATCGTCTTTGCCTGTTCCATGACGGGGCTCCTCATCGGGGTGTAGTGTGTCGGTGACTTTGGGGTTTCGGGTGCGACGGTGCGCCGCTTCTACCTCTGTCTGCCGCGTGCACCGGGTGGGTCCAGTACGTACAGCACTTGTCTATTCTACCTGTGAGCTGCGTCCTTCTCCGACTTGTAGCGGGCGGCTTTGGCTGGGAGTTACCTCTAAACCAACCGTTGAGACAGGCGCCCGGAACCTGCCGTAGACGCACAAACGCCCCGATACGAATATCGGGGCGTTTGGACGCTTGGCGTTAAACCTGTACCGGTTTTAGCGGCGGCTAGGTTTAGCGGCGAACAGTGTTTAGCGGCGAACCAGGCGGTTCAGGAAGTGCAGGACGGTTGCAATGGATGCGCCCAGTGCTGCGAAGGACTTCCAGCGTGCCTGCAGAACCTCGGGCTTGCGCACGTTCTCTGCCAGGCCGCGGCCGGTAGCTGCTGCACCTGCGGCAACCTCGGAGGGCACTGCCTTGAGAGCGTCCAGAGCCTGCTGGGTGTTGTTCTGAACGTCGCCGGTGTAGGACTGCAGGTCGTCGCGCAGGGCTGCCAGGTGCTGGCGGCGTTCTGCGGTGCGCTGCTTGAGCTCTTCGAAGGTCGGCGGCTTGGGCTCTTCCTCGCCGCGTGCCTTGCGCTCTTCAGCTTCCTGACGTGCGCGTTCTGCTGCTTCTTCAGCTTCCTTAGCCTTCTGCTCTGCACGCTCTGCCTGTTCCTTCTTCAGGCGCTCAGCGGACATGGCGGTACCTTCCTTGAGTACGCCGAGGTCGAAGAGCAGACCGAAGATTGCGGATTCGGGCTTGAACGGCAGCTGTGCCTTGACCTTCTTCAGACCGACCAGGGCGCAGATTGCCAGGACGATGAGGAAGATGAGGGCGAAGACCAGCGCGGATGCCCAGTAGGGCATGACGGTGCCGAGGCCGAGGATTGCTGCGGCGACCAGCGCGATGATCAGGAACAGACCGAAGACTGCTGCGACGCCGAAGAAGGCTGCGCCCTTACCAACGGCGATGCCCTTGGTCTTCAGCTCGTGCTTTGCAATCTGGATTTCGTCCTTGACCTGGCTGGGTCCGAGGGTCTTGAAGGTTTTGCCAGCGTCGATGATGTTCGCGACGCCGGACTTAATCCCGCTGATGCCAGCAAAGAAACGCTTGGGTGCCTTGGGATTAGTAGTAGTGGTCATGACCACCTCTCCGTGACGTGTTTTTGGAGGCTTCTTTTTCGCACTCCACCTCCTATAGTTTAGCCCCTTATGATACCTCCGCGTGACCGTTTGAACGGGGGTTTGCGCTATCTCTTCAGGTATTTTCGACTTTCTGGAGGCTGCATTGAGCTGCAGGCGTAGCTTTCTAGGTTTGGTTGCGCCTGTGGATTTGCTCTGGAGTAGGCGTAAGAGGATGCCGATGCGCCGCTCCCCTGCCGCGCATTGGATGCGTGGGTGGAGTGTGTGGGCAGGGTGAACTTTTCTGCGGGTACAGTTTCATAAACTGGTCGGTGATTTTAGAGGAGGGTTCCGACTGGACTCGATACAGCGGGGTGACGGTTTTTCCGAGCGCGCGAGGAAGTAAAAACCGTTATCCCGCCGAGGGCGTAAGCCCGAGGGGTTACTGGTTCACGGTTGGTTCACGGTTTGGAGAGAACGTTCCGACTGGACTCGAACTAGCGAGGCGAAGATTTTCCGAGCGCGCGAGGAACCAAAAATCTCAACCACCCCGTATGCCACTGTTGCGCTGGACTCGAACCAGACGGAGCCTGGAGCAGGCGCCCCAGCGCCTGCGTATGGCGGAGTGGTTACTGGTTCGAGCCAGGGCAACAGATAAAGCAAGAATCCCCAGGGCGGAGCCCTGAGGATTCTTGCTTTATGCGCTCCCCCGACTGGACTCGAACCAGTAACCCTTCGATTAACAGTCGAATGCTCTGCCAATTGAGCTACGGGGGATTATTTTGTTTTCGTTGCTGGTTTCCCTTGCAACGAGTAATAACTATACCGGGGCTGTTTAGGCTCCGCAACTTGAAATGCCGTGAAGTGCATCACTCTTTGGGTTGCGTGGTTAGTTTGGATGGCGTTCCCCCGGCAACCTGCAGAACACAGGACATTCGGCAGGTTGCCGGGGTATTCACAAGGAACCGTGTTTAGCCGCGCTGGGCGGTGAGCTGGCGGCGGCGCATTTCCAGTTCGAGGAGCTGACGCTGAACCGCTTCGAATTCTTCGTCGTCGGGGTTGGCGCTGAGCTGCTCTAGGCGCATCATCAGGTCGGATTTTTGGCGGGCGATCTGCTGTTCGAACAGGGCGTTGAGCGCACCAGTCACAAAACCGGGCAGACGCTCAGCGCTGCTGACCGGTAGCGGTGAGACGGCGAGCTCCGCAATGGCGGGGTGCACACCTTCTACCGCACCGGAACGTACACAGTTAATCCACTCGATGCCGGGGGTGGGCGCCATGACGGTTGCCGCGTGAATAATGCCGGCGGCCACCTCGCGGTGGGTGCGGTAGCGGAACTGCACGGTGGCGAGGTTACGCCACTGTTCCACGCTGATGAGCTCGGGGTGCTGCAGGGCAATCTCGAGCGCCGCCTTTTCGAGGCGGGCAACCGGGTCACGCGGGTCGGGGGTGAGGAATTCCTCGACGGCGGGGGCGGTCGCCTCCGGCTGGGGTGCGGTGGTCTGAATGCTGCTCGGCGGGTGCGCGGCCGCGTTCTGCCCGGCGTAGGCACTGGGTGCGGCGTGGTCTTCCGGTGGCGGTGCGTCGTAGGCGGGGTCGTAGGGCGCGTCAGCATGAACTGCGCCCTGAGCACCCGTATAGCCCGGCGCACCCGCGTAACCCTGAGCGCCTGCGTATCCCGGTGTGCCCGGCATGCCCTGCGGCCCCTCGTTCAGACGCTCGTAACGCGGCGCGGCGGCGGGAGCCTCCGCCTGCTGGGAGCGGGAAAGCTTCGGGTGGTTCTGCGCGTACGCCACTGCGCGCTGAATCTCGTCGAGCTCCAGGCCGAGCTGACCGGAGACCTTACGCATGTAGGCGGGGCGCAGGTCGCGGTCCTTAATGCCGGCAATAATCGGGGCGATAGCGCGCATCGCCAGCACGCGGCCTTCGAGGGTCGCCAAATCGTACTTGGCGAGGGTCGAATCAATCGCAAACTCGAAGAGCGGACGGCGCGAAGCGATCAGCGAGCGCACGGCGGCGTCGCCCTTGTGTAGGCGCAGGTCGCAGGGGTCCATGCCGTTCTCGGCAACCGCCACGAAGGTCTGCGCGACGAAGCGCTGGTCCTCCTGGAAGGCGGCCATGGCGGCTTTCTGGCCTGCGGCGTCACCGTCGAAGGTGAAGATGATTTCGCCGCCGGAGCCGTCGTCGGTAATCATGCGGCGCACCATCTTGATGTGGCCGGGACCGAACGCGGTGCCGCAGGTGGCAACGGCGGTGGTGATGCCTGCGAGGTGTGCCGCCATGACGTCCGTGTAGCCTTCCACGATGACGACCTGCTTGGTCTTGGTCATATCGCGTTTTGCCAGGTCAATGCCGTAAAGCACCTGGGATTTCTTGTACAGCTGCGTTTCGGGGGTGTTCAGGTATTTGGGGCCCTGGTCGTCGTCGAAGAGGCGGCGGGCACCGAAACCGATGGTTTCACCGGCGATGGTGCGGATCGGCCAGATGATGCGGCCGCGGAAGCGGTCGTACAGGCCGCGGTTGCCCTCCGAGAACATGCCGGTCGCCTTCAGCTCCTCATCGGTGAAGCCCTGGGAGCGAAGGTGCTTGAGCAGGTGGTCCCAGCCGCGCGGAGCATAGCCGACACCGAACTTGCGGGTTGCGGCGGGGTCGAACCCGCGGGCGCCAAGGAAGCGCTGCGCCTCCTGCGCATCAGCGCTGTAGAGGTTACGTTCAAAGAACTCGGCGGCCATCTTGTGCGCGTCGAGCAGGCGGCGGCGCATACCCGCCTCGTAGCGGTCGCCGGGCTTACCGCCCTCGTAGTGCAGGGTGTAGCCAATACGGGCGGCTAGACGCTCCACCGTCTCAACGAAGCTGGTGTGTTCCATCGCCATGACGAAGGAGTACACGTCACCGGATTCACCGCAACCGAAGCAGTGGTACGAGCCGACCTGCGGGCGCACATTGAAGGAGGGCGTGCGCTCGTCGTGGAACGGGCACAGCCCCTTGAAGGTGCCTATACCGGCGCTTTTGAGGCTCACGTAGCCTTCAATGATTTCGCGGATATCGGTACGGGCGCGGACTTCGTCAATGTCTTCTTTGCGGATTAATCCAGCCATAAACTCAATTCTACGGTGGGGTCAACAGGTAGCGCCTGCAGGCGGTGCAGGCGCGGTAAATAGGGGCAGAAAAGGATGCGCCGCGACGCGCAAACAGCACGCCGCGGCACACAGGTGTTTAGCCGCCGGAAATATCCAGCTCAGCCTCCGCCAGGCCCAGACGCTCAGCGTCCCCCAGGATGCGCGAATCCAGCCAGCCATCAGGCAGGTGCGGCTGCTTGGGGCTGCCGGCGCGACCGCGCGAACCCTCCACAGCGGCACCCGGGTAACCAATCGAGTGGTCCAGCTGAGCAATCAGCTCACGGAAGGTCGCCAGGTCGGGCACCTGAGCCATCTTCGCGCGCAGCTCACCGCCAACAGGGTACCCCTTGAAGTACCACGCCACGTGCTTGCGGATCTCGCGCAGGCCTCGGGTTTCATCGCCGAAGGTTTCCACCAGCAGTTCTGCGTGGCGGTAAATCATGTCCGACACCTCAGTCAGGGTCGGGCGGATACGCTCCGACGAACCCTCAAACGCATTCTGCAGGTCGCCAAACAGCCACGGGCGACCCTGGCAGCCGCGACCAATCACCACGCCGTCCACGCCGGTCTGCTCAACCATGCGCACCGCATCCTCGGCGGAGAAAATATCGCCATTACCCAGGATCGGCACATCCGGAATCAGCTCACGCAGCTGCGCAATAGAATCCCAGTCAGCCTTACCCGAATAATGCTGAGCCGCAGTACGACCGTGCAGAGCAATCGCCGCAACACCGGCATCACGGGCGATCTTGGCGGATTCCAAGAACGTAATGTGGTCATCGTCGATGCCCTTACGCATCTTAATGGTCAGCGGAATATCGTTGCGGGACGCCTCCTTCACCGCGGTCTGCACAATCGCAGTGAACAGGTCAGTCTTCCAGGGTAGGGCGGCGCCACCGCCTCGGCGGGTCACCTTGGGGGCAGGGCAACCAAAGTTCAGGTCGATATGGTCGGCACGGTCCTCTTCAACGACCATGCGCACAGCCTTGCCGACGTTGACCGCGTCAACGCCGTAAATCTGGATGGAGCGAATCTTCTCGTCCGGGTCATGCTCAATAATGCGCATGGACTCGGGCTTACGCTCCACCAGGGCGCGCGCAGTCACCATTTCGGTAACGTACAGGCCGCCGCCATATTCACTGCAGAGGCGGCGGAAAGCCTTATTGGTCACGCCAGCCATCGGGGCGAGAACCACGGGAGTATCAACGGTCAGATTGCCCAGTTTCAGGGGCGGAAGGGTAAGACGGGGTGCTTCAGAATTCACCCCTATATTGTGGCATACGGGGGCAAATCGAGAACCGGACTCAGCTGAGGGGGTACAGGAACGCAGTGCAAGCTCAGCAACCGTGAGGAGGCGCAGGTACGCGAGAGGGGCGGAGGAGCATTCCACTCCCCCGCCCCTTCAGCAAGAGTCAGCCAGCAGGCTCGGTACCGAGAATCTACCTAGTAACCTACTCGGTCACGTAAATATAGGTCGGGTCACCCTCCACCGAGGCAGTGCCGGCACGCAGCAGCACGTCGGTCACCTGAACCAGCGCCTCCATGGCGTCGTCAACCTCAACCAGCACCGGGTACTTAGCGCTCAGCAGGGACAGCACCTGCATAATCGCCTCCACAGCACCCTCATTATCGAAGTCGTAGCCCAGCAGCAACTCCGTGGCGGTCTTCTCATCCACCAGCGCCGCCTCCGGGTCAGTCTCGAAGGGGTGGTAGCTCACCGCAAACGCCACAATCGGGCCCTTCTTACCCTCAGCAGCAGCCTCACGAATATGGTCACGAAGCACCACGGCACCAAAGGCACGCACCTCATCCGAGAGGAAATAGCGGTTCACGGTGCCCAAACCCACCTCGGCGGGAACATCCCACTCGTGGGCGCGGCGGTAGAAATCCCACAGCGCGGCGGTCAGCTCAACCGAACCGGTCGCCAAATCCTCAATCGCCTGAGTCTCGTTACCGTCAGCGTCCTCACGCAACGACACCGGAGGAATCGCCCCCGGCTCCACACGCACCATACGGGAACGCTGAACCAGCTTCATACCAGTTGCCTGCGCGAACTCCTCACCGTCACTAAACGGCGACAGCTTCACACGCAAAGCAGTCGTCTGACCGTGCGCCGCCGCAATCTCACGCAACGCATCCAGCAGGGCAGTACCAATACCCTGACGGCGGTGGTCAGCTGCGACCTCCACATACGACCACAGACGCGTCGGATGCAGCAGCGAAGCCACCACAGTACCCGCAGCCACCGGAACACCCGAAACAGTCACCACCAGGGTACGGCTAAACGGCGCGTCACTGTCCGGGCCAAAGAGGCCACGCTGGCGCTCCTCAACCTCATTGCGGGCAGAGTTCCAAATCTCAAGCAGGGCAAGGTCATCACCCTCCTGCCAAGGGCGAATCTCAAATTTTTCGCTGAGGCGTTCAGCCATATCCGTGCACCTTTCCTTTGCTCGCGTCAAACGTGCCAATCAGTCTAACCAGGGTAGCCCAAATACACGACGGCGGGTAGCCTCTTTCGCTCTAAGAAGCTACCCGCCGACCATGTTATAAATTATTTTTAGCCTGCCAGGCGTGCAGCCAGGTAAGACTTCACCTGATCCAGAGCCACACGCTCCTGGTTCATGGTGTCACGCTCGCGGATGGTCACAGCCTGATCCTCAAGAGTGTCAAAGTCCACGGTGATGCAGAACGGGGTACCGATCTCATCCTGGCGGCGGTAACGGCGACCAATAGCGCCCGCCTCGTCGTAGTCCACGTTCCACAGGCCACGCAGCTCATTCGCCAGCTTAGTTGCCGGCTCAGACAGCTCAGCCTTCTTCGACAGCGGCAGAACAGCAGCCTTCACCGGTGCCAGGCGCGGGTCGAGCTTCAGCACGACGCGCTTATCCACGCCACCCTTAGTGTTGGGTGCCTCATCCTCGACGTATGCGTCAACAAGGAACGCCATCATGGAGCGGGTCAGACCGAAGGACGGCTCAATCACGTACGGCACGTAACGCTCACCGGTAGCCTGGTCGAAGTACTCAAGCTTCGCGTTGGAGTGCTTGTTGTGAACGCCCAGGTCGTAGTCGGTACGGTTCGCAACGCCCATCAGCTCGCCCCACTCGGAACCCTGGAAGCCGAAGCGGTACTCAACGTCAATAGTGCCAGCCGAGTAGTGTGCACGCTCCTCCTTAGGAACGTCGAAGCGGCGCATGTTGTCCGGGTTGATGCCCAGGTCAACGAACCAGTTCCAGCAGTCCTCAACCCACTCGTTGAAGTACTTGTCAGCGTCATCCGGGTGCACGAAGTACTCGATTTCCATCTGCTCGAACTCGCGGGTACGGAAGATGAAGTTACCGGGGGTGATCTCGTTACGGAACGACTTACCGATCTGGCCGATGCCGAACGGCGGGCGCTTGCGGGATGCGGTGACCACGTTGTTGAAGTTCACGAAAATACCCTGGGCGGTCTCGGGGCGCAGGAAGTGCAGGCCATCCTCATTGTCGACCGGGCCCAGGTAGGTCTTCATCAGACCGGAGAAGTTCTGCGGCTCAGTCCACTCGCCACGGGTGCCACAGTTCGGGCAGGCAATCTCTTCCATGCCTTCAGCCGCGCGGCCCTTCTTCGCCTCAAAGTTCTCCAGCAGGTGATCCTGACGCAGACGCTTGTGGCAGGACAGGCACTCAACCAGCGGGTCGGTGAAGGTCGCCACGTGACCGGATGCCTCCCACACTGCACGGGGCAGAATAACGGAGGAGTCCAGGCCGACCATGTCCGCGCGGGAGCGGACGAAACGCTGCCACCACTGCTGACGGATGTTTTCCTTCAGTTCTGCACCGAGGGGGCCGTAGTCCCATGCGGAGCGGGAACCGCCGTAAATTTCACCGGCCTGGAAAACAAAGCCGCGGCGCTTCGCGAGCGCAATAACGTTATCGAGGGTGGACTTTTCAGCCATAGTTACTCCTTCTGCCCCGCCACCGGCTGTGACGTGCGTGAGTTCGGGTTGATAAGAGGCGAGGCCCAGAACGGGGCGCCCGTATTCGCGCTCATCGGCGCAATATGCACACTTTTTGATGCAAGACACTAGGGTACCATCACCACCCCACCCCTGGGTATGCTCTTGCCCCTCGCCGCTCCCCCAAATCTCTGGAAGCCAGGACGCACCCGGCGAGATAAACTAGAAGGCATGGAAGAAATTTTTATTCGCGACGACATGATCCGCCTCGGCCAGTTCCTCAAGCTCGCCAACCTCGTAGAGGACGGCGCGCAGGCACGCGAGGTCATTCAGCACGGCCTGGTCAAGGTCAACGGCGACATTGAAGAAGCACGCGGCAAGCAGCTGCACCCCGGCGACACCGTCAGCTTTAACGGCGTGACCGTGAAGGTTGCGCACGAGGACTAGCCAGACCTTTTATTCCGTTTGAGATAGGCCTTTTTAGCAAGGCTAGGAGGCAGTGCTCGTCCTCGTTCCTCCCCTCACTAAGCAGGGGCGGGGCGCCGCATATTTCCTCCGCGCCTACGCAGGGGCACCCGTCACCCGGACGCTCCGCTTCCTCCTCGCTCCGCATCGGAGAGCGTCCGGGATGACACCCTGCGGGCGCATCCGGAAAACGCGGCCGCGCCCGCACAGTACCCCAGCACGGAAAGGCGGTATCGTCCGAACGTGACATCAGGGTGCCCGAAGCGAAGCGAGGGCGGGTTCCCTGTAGGAACGAGGACGATAACCGCCTTTCCAAACGGAACTACACGTAAGCCCCCGAGTCGTCAGACCCGGGGGCTTTCCATATAGTCGATTTAGGCGTCGGAGCCTTCCACGGCGCCGGTCGCCTCCGCAACCTTCTGCGCACGAACACGCGGCTCCTTACCCTGCACCTTCACCTCCAGGAACTCGCCCACATGGCGAATCTCCATGGCACTCACGCCGTGGCCCGCACCGGCGTACAGCACCTTAATGCCGTCGGTGTACTTGCGGATCCAGTCGTAGGTGTAGTTCACCATCTCCTGCGGGATGACGGGGTCTTCCTGGTCGCGGCCGAAGAACACCGGCAGCTGGGTTTCCTTGAGCTCCTCGTCCTTGAAGTACGGCGAATCAGAGTCCACCGCGTAGCCGGACAGGCCCACCACGGCAGCAAACTCGCCGGGAGCGTGACGCACCATCGAAGTTGCGATACCCATACCCTGCGAGAAGCCCAGCAGGGTCACCGAAGCGTACGGTTCGCGGTTCGCGCGTACCCACTCCAACACGTAGTCGCTCGCCTGCTCAATGGCGCGCTGGTCAGATTCGAGCTGCTGGTTCAGCGGGTACCACTGGTAGCCGATAGCGTCTGCGGCAATGTAGGCGCCGCTCGAGTCCGCGGAGAACTGGGTGCCAACCGGCTGCGGTGCACGCATGGAGGCGTAGGTGAAGCCCTCCTGCGGAAGGTGCGCCGCCAGAGACAGCAGGTCGTGCTCCTGGGAGCCGTAGCCGTGCAGCATGAGCACCAGGTGGGTGCCTGCACGTTCGTTCTCGGGGCGGGTGTATTCGACGACGTATTTGTTTTCGCTCATGAACCCATCTTAGCGAGGACTCCCCCACAAACCTGCACCGCAGGTTCCGCCGCTAGCTTGACCCTCACCTAACGTGAGGTTTTAGAGTGAAACCATGGACGCGAACATAACACCACCTGACGGGCAGCACGAATACACCGTGGGAGAAGCGGCATCATTGCACGGGCTAACAGTCCGCACGCTGCACCACTGGGAGCACCGAGGCTTACTCAACCCGGCGCATGATGAGTTCAACGGGTACCGGTACTACACCGACGCAGATCTTGAACGAATCACCGTCATCATGGGGTACCGCGCCACCGGCATGAGCCTTGACGCCATTCACAACATACTGCAGGACGAAGCGAACAGCACCGAGCATCTACTCGCTCAGCGGGATATGCTTCAACGCAAAATCGTCGCGTACAAGCGCATGCTTGAAACCATCGAACATCTTTTGGAGGACACCATGGCACCTAAAAATGAGCAGCTCAGCGCTGCCGAAAAAGCAGAAATTATGGGTGAAGGGTTCAGCCTCGCCCACCAGCAGGAAGCGCAGGAGCGTTACGGAAAAACTGACGACTGGGCAGAATATCAGCGCCGTACCGCAACGATGAACCGTGCCGACTGGCAGAACGGCAAACAGCAGGTTGAGGAGGTGGAGCACGCCCTCGTCGAGGCGTTCAACCGCGGCGTGCAGCCGGGCAGCGAGGAGGCGAACGCGCTCGCCGAGCGGCACCGCGCCTCCCTGTTCTTCTTCGAGGTCACCCCCGCCAAGCACGCGATTCTGGCTCGCGGCTACGTTGAGGATGCCCGCTTCAAGGCGCACTACGAGAAGCTCGCGCCCGGGCTTGCGGAGTGGCTGCGGGAGGTCATCTTTGAGAACGCTCGTGCGCACGGTGTTGACCCGGAGAAAACTACTTGGGGGTAGACTTCCGAGGTGAAGATACCTCGTGACTGAGCCTGAGTAGCTGAGCACGAAAAGACGCCCGGATTCCCTGTGTGGGAATACCGGGCGTCGGCATGCATACCTGCATGAAAATTAGACGGTTATCTAGCGGGTGCCATCGAGGTGGCTGCGGTGCTCCTGAATACGGCGATCCAGGTGCTCAAGGTTCTGCTGCAACCCCGCAATCTCGTTTTCAATCTTTCGGCGGGCGCGCTCCATCACATCAATGGACAGGGCGTGATCATCCGGATTGTCCAAGATTGTACGAATGTCGGCAAGACTCATGCCGGCCTGACGGCAGGTAGCAATAAACCGTGCTGCGGAGATAGACTCCTCATCAAAAATACGGGTTCCGTGAGCATCACGGGGCACCGCAATGAGCCCCTCTTTCTCGTAATAGCGCAGGGCGTGGGTGCTCACCCCCAACTGCTCCGCTACCTCTTGAATACTTACCACAGCGTTAATGCTATGGGGTTAGAGCGGGTCTAAAGCAAACTGAGAACCTTTACCTTCCAGTGCAACAAGAGGCTACTTCCGCGGTATCTCGCGGAGCTTTCAAAAAGCGCCAGAAAAACCGGAAAATATTCCCTGACCTGGAACAATAGCCCACAAATATGCGCAAAGAAACGCCGAATGCTCGCATTGTGCAAGCACCCGGCATCTCCTTACCTAACCTTTAGGGTGAAGGTTAATTCTCGGCGGGCGGAAGAACCTGTGAAGACACTCTCTGCCGGCACGGAATTTACCCGTATGTAGGTGGCATAAGCAGCATTCAGAAGGCACCTAGCCGATGCCCCCGATGCTGGTGGTTCTAGTGGGTGACGGTACCGTACAGGCGAGTCATCGAGTCCAGTGCCTCACGCTCACGCTGCGCCTCACTCGGGGTAGCAGACCCCTCCTCAACACCCAGCGCACGAGCCAGGATACGCTCAACCTGCTTCGACTCAATCAGGAAGCCGTCATGGCCGTGGTTCGACTCAATAATGTCCACGGTAACCGGGGTGGGCAACGCCTCCGCCAGGCGGTGCGACTCATGCGGGAAGAACAGGCGGTCCGTGTTTACCGCCGCAATGGTCCACTCGCAATCGGTGTGAGCCAGCGCCTGCGCCAGGGTGCCGCGGCCACGAGCCACATCATGCGAAATCAGTGCCTCGTTGACCGCCAGGTAGCTGTTCGCGTCAAAACGCTCAACCAGCTTGGCGCCGTGGTGGTCCAGGTAGCTTTCGATAGCGTAGCGGCCACGCGGCTCACCCAGAGAGCCACCCACGGTGCTTTCGCCGCGGTTTTCCTCGCGGCCGAAGCGGTGCTCCAGCTCGGCGGGGCTACGGTAGGTGGTGTGTGCAATACGGCGCGCCAGGGCAAGGCCCGCAGTCGGCGCGGGGCCAGCATAGTAGTCACCGCCGGCGAAGTTCGCGTCCGAACGAATCGCAATGTTCTGGGTATGAGCCCACGAAATCTGCTCAGCCGTCGCCGAAGGACCGGAGGCAATCACCGCGCATCCGCGCACCAGCTCAGGGTTGGTTGCCGCCCACTCCAAGGCGCGAGCGCCGCCGAGGGAACCACCAATCACGTAGCGGAAGCTGGTCACACCCAGTGCACGAGCCAGGTGCGCCTCGGCACGTACCGAGTCGCGGATGCTTACCTGTGGGAAGCGGGAACCCCAATGCTCACCGGCACCCGGGTAGCCTTCGGGAATGATGCTTGCCGGGCCGGTGGAGCCGTAGCAGCCGCCCAGAATATTGGGGGCAATCACGAAGTAGCGGTTGGTGTCCACGACCGAGCCGGGGCCCACGATGCCTTCCCACCAGCCATCCGATTCGATAGCGCGAATCAGCGGGGCGGGCATATCCGGGGTGGGTACGCCACGGGAGACGTGCGTGTCACCGGTGAGCGCGTGCAGAATCAGGATGGCGTTATCGCCAGCCTCATTGAGGGTGCCCCAGGTTTCGTAGCCGATGGTGACCTGCGGCAGGGTCACGCCGGATTCGAGCTCCAGGTCGCCGATGTTCAGCTGACGCAGGTAGCCTTGCGCTTCGGGGTGTTCGCGCTGGGTGCCCGCCACGGGGATGGGCGCGGTGACAGGCTGGTTGATAGTGCCGGATTGCTTGGAACTGGACAGCGTGGTGCCGGACTGGCTAGTGCTCTGGGCGGTCATGGGGTTCCCTTCACTGGGTTGGCCGGCGAGGTAGTGCCGGGTGTGAGCGGGGTACTCGTCTGTGGGTAGAAGAAGCAACAGGTTGGGCGGCAACAACGCCGCACAGTTACAACATGCTCCGTAACGGGGAATCCGCAGGTGGACCGAAAAGCCGTAGCTTGCCGGTCCACCTGCGGGTTGCATCACCGTTTAGGAGAGGGTATCGAAGCCCAGCTGCAGGTCAGCGAGAATGTCGTCGATGTTCTCAATACCGACAGCAAGGCGGACGAAGTTCGGGTACACGCCAATCTTCTCCAGTTCCTCAGCGGAAAGCTGAGAGTGAGTGGTGGAGGCGGGGTGAATCACGAGCGAGCGCACGTCACCGATGTTCGCCACGTTGGAGTGCAGCTTCAGCGCGTCCACGAAGTCGCGGGCCTGCTCCAGGGTTGCATCCTTGAGGGTGAAGCCAAGAACCGCGCCGGGGCCCTTGGGCAGGTACTTCTGTGCACGCTCGTACCAGGGGGAGGATTCCACGCCAGCCCAAATAACCTTCTCGACCTGCGGGTTTGCTTCGAGCCAGTGGGCAACCTTGGTGGCGTTCTCAATGTGGCGTTCGATGCGCAGGGAGAGAGTCTCCAGACCGATACCGATGTTGAAGGCGTTGGTCGGGGAAATCGCGGCGCCGGTGTCACGCAGCAGGGAGACGCGAGCCTTCAGGATGTAGGAGAGGTTCGCGCCGAACGCGGAGTCCTTACCCAAATCGCGTGCGTAGACCAGGCCGTGGTAGCCGGGGGCGGGCTGGTTGAACTTGGGGAACTTCTCGGGGTCTGCACCGTAGTCGAAGTTACCGGAGTCAACGATCACGCCGCCGATGGAGGTGCCGTGGCCGCCCAGGTACTTGGTGGCGGAGTGGACGACTACGTCTGCGCCGTGCTCGATGGGGCGCAGCAGGTACGGGGTGGGTACGGTGTTGTCCACGATCAGGGGCACACCGTTTTCGTGTGCAATCTTGGCGATGGGCTCAATGTCGAGCACGTCGTTGCGGGGGTTGGGCACGGACTCACCATAGAAGAGCTTGGTGTTGGGGCGGACTGCAGCGCGCCATGCGTCCAGGTCGTCCGGGTCCTCAACAAAGGTGGTTTCAATGCCCAGGTCGGCGAGGGTGTACTTGAGCAGGTTGTAGGTGCCGCCGTACACGGAGGGCGAAGCAACAACGTGGTCGCCTGCACCGGCAATGTTCAGGATTGCGTAGGTAATAGCTGCCTGACCGGATGCCAGCAGCAGCGCGCCTACGCCGCCTTCCAGGGAGGCGATACGGTTTTCGATGACTTCCTGGGTGGGGTTGTTGAGACGAGTGTAAATGGGGCCCAGCTCGGCGAGGGCGAAACGGTTCGCTGCCTGCTCGGCGCTGTCAAAGACGAAGGAAGTGGTCTGGTAGATAGGTAGTGCCCGAGCTCCCGTTGCGGCATCCGGCGCCTGACCTGCGTGGATCTGGCGGGTTTCGAACTTCCAACCTGCGGGGTTGGCGGGAGTCGGGACGGTAGTGTTGTTGCTCATGCGTGGCTCTCCTAAGGGGATAGTTAGGGGGCCGCATGCCGACGGTACAGGAATCGTCGTCGAATAATCCTGTCACGATTGATGTACCGGTTTCGGTCACATCGGTCCCGCGCTTGCGTCACGCTTGTGCGTGCCGCCCGGTCTTCACCCAGGGCACCCCACCGCGGAGGAGGGTTGCCGGCCAGCTAGCTGGGGCTTATCGCTGGCGCTCTTGACCTGTTATTTAGAGTGTCATAGGGCACGGGGCGGGGTCAAGGTTTTTGTGGGTGCGCGGTACTTTAAGACATTTCATTGCAAAGATGACGTTTTTTAACGTCTGTCATAAAACGTGAACGACGGTGCCGGGGCAATCCGAGGGCGAGGCAATCGAGACGCGGAGGCGGACACCCCCACCATCCGCACAGTAACCCCCATCACTTTTATCTACGGTTTTTCGGTACACTGAAATGACACATACACTCACGCAGGGTACAACTCGCTACGGCTCGCTACGCCGTTTATCCTGCTCAGCATCCCTCCGGTATAGGAGCCAGAGGGTCATACCCGAAGGTTACCTACCATGTCTCTTGTTCTTGATGCGGCGCAGCTCAGCCGCGTCTTTGGCAAAGGTGAAAACGCTTTTACCGCCGTCGACCGGGTGTCGCTTCGCGTCAGTTCCGGGGAAATTCACGCCCTCCTCGGCCCCAACGGTGCGGGCAAAACGACGACCGTGCAGATGTGCTCGACCTTGCTTACTCCTACCAGCGGTAGCCTCACCGTGAACGGTGTGGATGCTATCGCTCACCCGCAGCGGGCTCGCCGTCACGTGGGCCTAGCTTTGGGAGGGGAGAACGGCTTCTACCCGCGCGCCAGTGCCCGCGATAATCTGCTGTTCTTCGCCGATGTTGCGGGGGTTTCCGGGCGGGCTCGACGACACGAGGTGGAGCATGCCCTAGCCCGTGTGGAACTCACCGATGCGGCAACGCGGCCTGTCCAGGAGTTTTCCCGCGGCATGAAGCAGCGCCTGCACATCGCCCGTGCCCTGCTCGGATCCCCCTCTCTGCTTCTGCTGGATGAGCCGACCAACGGGCTCGACCCCGATATCGCGCTGACGGTGCGTGCCCTGATCCGTTCCCTCGCGGAAGACGGTGCCGCCGTTCTGCTGACGAGCCACCTACTCGGCGAAATCGAGGATCTGGCGCACACCATCACCGTTTTGGGTGCCGGTTCCGTTGCTGTCAGCGGCACCCTCGAGGATGTTGCCGCTCACGCCGGTATTGCCGCCACGACCGTGGTGCAGGTTGAAGCCACCGCCACCGAGGGTCTCGATGCGCTGCGTAGCTTCCTTGGCGATCGGGCGACAGTACTTTTTGCCCCGCGCGGTTCCGGCTGGGAGCTGACCCTCTACTGGCACGGCGAGCGCACCACGTTCGAGGCGGGTGAGGCGCACCGCATCCTGGCGGAGGGGCTTGCCGCGGCGAATATCGGGGCGCGAACCGAGCCGTACACGCGCCCGGCAACCCTGGAGGAGGCCTACCTGGCGATGGCGGAGGGGCTCAAGCGATGAGTACTCGGACGCGACGCTCGGAAGAGTTCCAGCGGCAGGACCGGCGGTACGATCTGCGGCAGGAGTGCGCCCGGCAGCTGCGGCTCATGAGCTTTAGCCTGCGACAGTTCTTGACGGTTCCGTACTTTATTCAGCTGCTCATCAGCACGGTGCTCGGCTCGGTCATCCTTCAGGCGCTCGCCGTGCACGCGGCGGCGCAGAGCTCCACGGGTCACTCCGTTGACCCGACCCTCGCGTGGACCCGCGCGGGCATTGTGGGCATGTGGTCGGTCTGCATTGTGTCGGCGGGCATTATCAATTTTGAGCGTTTCCGCGGGACCCTCGTGTACCTGTGTTCAGGGTCGATTTCTCCGGTGCGGGTGCTGGCGGCTATTGTTTCGAGCGCCTCCATTGTGGGTCTGGCGGCTTTGCCCCTGTCGTGGGCGGTTTGGGCTCTCGTGACGCTCAACCCGCAGGTCACAGACTTTTCTGCCCTCTGGCCGCGCTACGTTCTGGGCGTTCCCCTGCTGTGGCTTGCCTGCTTGTCGGTCACGTTCATGATTGCGGTGTTTTTCGTGGCAACGCCGAACGCTATCGCCTACGAGGAGCTTCTGCTCGTGCCGGTGTTTATTCTCTCCGGGGTTCTTTTCACAACCGTTGAGGCACCCGCCTGGCTGGACGCCGTGGGCGTGCTCATTCCCCTGCAAGCGCCGGTGCACCTGCTGCTTGGGCGTACCGCCATCACTACCCCAGCGGATGCGCTGCTACCCATAATTCAGACCCTGGTCGTGAGCTTCATCTGGGCGGTATGTGCTTTCCTCTTTGCTCGGAAGGCTCTCGCCTCCGCCCGTCGTCGCGGCACCCTGGGGGCGATGTAGCGTGCGTGTTACTGATTCCCTGCCCGGCGTGGTGCGTCGGGCACTGTCTACCGCCTCTATTGGCTGGTCGTCGTCCATTACCTTTGCGACCCTCGGAACGGCTATCACGACCCTGGTACTCGTGCCGGGCCTCAACGTGCTTTTCACTGTGCTTTTGGGTGCCGACCTCGCCGCGAACGATACGGTGCGCATCGGCTGCGCGACCGCCCTGATTGCCACCCTCAGCTCGGTGGCAGCCGGCATTGTTGCGCGCGTCGCTACCGACCGTTGGATTGGTGTCTTCGAGTACGTCTGCACGGCACGCCCGGTGGATGCGGGCTACTGGCTGGGCGCGGCTGCGGTACCCGCGCTGTTGGCCTCCGTGACGGGGCTGAGCAATGTGGGCATCGTGTGGCTACTCTCCCTCACGGCGCCCTCCACCGGGGCGGCTTCGGGGCTTCTGCTTGGAGCCATTGCGCTGATGCCGGTTGCGGTTCTGGGAGGGGTCTGCCTGGGCATTTTTGCCGCCGGGCTGGGCCTGTACCTGTCCGATCCGTACACCGGGTCCAATGTCTTGTCGATTATTCTGCCGGTGAGCGCGGGCGTGATTGTGCCGGTGAGTACCTACCCCGCGTGGCTTGCGTGGCTGTGTTCCTGGGTCCCCGGGTCCCGACTGGTGCAGGCTTTAGATACCTCTGGCGGTATTGCGAACGGCACCACCCCGGAGCTCTTCGCACCCCTGGCGGCAGACGCGGCACTGGCGGTACTCTACGCCGCAGTGGGGTTGGGGCTGACCTTCCTTGCCGCCCGCCGCATCCGCGCCGGTGCCCGGGCCTCGCTGCTGTAGGCGCGAACCCAAGATAAAAAGAACGAACCTTTTAAGCGCCCACTCCCC
>NZ_JABZXW010000114.1 GCF_015265375.1 Rothia sp. (in: high G+C Gram-positive bacteria) | reverse complement strand
GCGGGAAGCCGCCACGCGAGCAGCAGACCAGTTGGTCGGCGCGGGGGAGGGGGACAGCTCGTAGCCGGGGATGCCGGGCAGAACGCCGTCGGAGGGGCCGTCAGCGTAAATGGTCTCGTGCATCAGGGCGTACAGCGGGTTCGCCTGGAAGGTCACCTCAGCACCCATAGCGGTCAGGAACTGATCGGAGAGGTGGTCGTTACCCTCAGCGAATGCGTTCTCCAGGAAGTAGTGCAGACCGCGCTCGCGCCAGCGGCCACCCAGGAAGTGACCAGCCATCTGGAAGCGGTGATCGGTCAGGCGCTCACCGGTGGGCAGGTACTCCTTGTGGGTACGCAGGTGCTCAGCGATGCGGGTTGCGAGCTCGGCGTCCTCGGGGAACCAGCTGTAGTACTCCTCAACACGTTCCTTCATGCGGTCGAAGGTGTGCTGGTAGACGTTGTCCACGGAGGTACGAATCGGAGCCAGACCCGCGGTGATGCGGCAGTCACGCAGCGACTGAGGTGCGAACGACAGGTAGGACAGGGTCAGGAAGCCACCGAAGGACTGACCAATGGTGGACCAGCGCTTGTCGGCACGGTCAGCCAGCAGCACCTCGCGGATAGCCTCCGCGTCAGCGATGATGGAGTCCGCACGGAACAGCTCAGTGTACTCAGCCTGAACCTGCGGGTCACCCACAGCAGTAATAGTGCGAGCAGACAGCGGGGAAGACAGACCGGTACCGCGCTGATCCAGAAGAATCACGCGGTGAGTCTTCGCCAGCTCAGCAATCCAGCCGCCAATGGAGCCGGTCTTCGGCGAACCGAAACCGGGGCCACCCTGCAGGTACACAATGTAGGGGCGCTTATCCGCCGGGACGGTCAGAGTCTCGCTGGTGTTCACAACCTCGCGCGCAAACACGGTGATGGTCTGGTCCGCAAAACGGGAGGAGAGAGCGGCGTCCTTGCCCTTGGAGAAAATCAGACCGTGGGTCAGGGGAACCTGGAACCAGTGGTCGGTAATC
>NZ_JABZXW010000092.1 GCF_015265375.1 Rothia sp. (in: high G+C Gram-positive bacteria) | reverse complement strand
CGACATCAGGGTGCCCGAAGCGAAGCGAGGGCGGGTGCCCCTGTAGGAGCGAGGACGTGCACCGCACCTCAAGCCAGCAATGTGGCAGACTCAAGGCATACGAAAGCCCGCCACCGTCACAAGACAGTAGCGGGCATTCACCTCAAAAAGTCACACGGCTACAGGACCGGCCAAATCCGCGTCACAAACTCACGGAAATCCTCAACATCCTTACCCTGCTCCAGCAGACCAGTGCCAAAACGAGTCGCAACCTCAGCATTATCCTCAAACGACAAATAAAACGAGCTGCCATTCACCGACTCAATCGTCACCGCATCATCACCCACACGGTAAGCATGCAGCGCATTCGTATTATCAATCGTCGTAGCCGTACCCGCAGGCGTCAACGCAGGCAAATTCACCGGAGCAATAATCACCTCATCCGGCGCATCCTGATAACCCACAATAAAATGCTGCTGATCAGGATACTGGTGCAACGCCAAATCAGGATTACGGTAAACCGCACGGCCCGTCGCATACACCAAATTGTATGCACCGTAATTAATAATCTGCTCGTCAAAAACCGGGTGCAGAACCCGAATCAGTTCCTCACCCGTCAAAAACTCGCTACTCTCAACAGAGTTACGGGGGTCAACAACCTCTGCGTACTTACTTGCTTCGGTCAGCTCATCAGCGACCGTGATAATCGGTTCGGTCATAGCTTCAGTCTACCGGGGCAACCAACGAAGGTCACGAGTATTCGCACATATTACGCGCCATGACGTCCAAAAATGCGAGTTTTTCTCACCTGTTCAAATGAGCGCCCAAGAGTGCACGCACGCGCACAAGGTGTCCACATCATGAAAGAAAGTATTCGACCTGCGCCTTTATGAACAAAAACGGGTGTGTTGGCCGATAGAGATTTGACTCACCCCCTCTCGGGGCGCACCATAGAAGGGTGAAGACAGCAATGTTCCAGCGAATTCTAAACCTTGTCGACGTCGCCTAGGGCGAGTGGCAGGGTCTATTCACTGCGACTGAGCGCCCCTACCGCTACCACCAACAGCGAGGGGCATTTTTTATAGCTTGGTACCCCCGGGCATAGGATGCGTGAGGATCACACAAACCCCACGCAGAACATTGAGTACAACGAAGAACCATTAAGACACGAGGCATTTCCATGACTATGGGATTTTCCACTTCTGATGACGCGGCAAACGCTCCCGCAGAACGCATGACCGGTTCTCAGGCAATCGTCCGCACCCTCGAAGACCTGGGTGTGACTGACGTATTCGGCCTGCCTGGTGGAGCCATTCTGCCGACCTATGACCCCCTGTACGATTCCAAGAAGGTCCGCCACATCCTGGTCCGCCACGAGCAGGGTGCAGGCCACGCCGCTCAGGGCTACGCAGTGTCCAGCGGCAAGACCGGCGTGTGCATTGCAACCTCCGGCCCCGGCGCAACCAACCTGCTGACCGCAATCGCAGACGCAAACATGGACTCCATCCCCCTGGTTGCAATCACCGGCCAGGTGTCCACCAAGCTGCTGGGCTCTGACGCATTCCAGGAAGCTGACATCGTCGGCATGGCAATGCCCATCTCCAAGCACTCCTTCATGATCACCGACCCGCAGGACATCCCCCGCGCGCTCGCAGCAGCATTCCACATCGCATCCACCGGCCGCCCCGGCCCCGTGCTCGTGGACGTCACCAAGGACGCACAGGTCGGCATGATGGAATACCGCGGCATTCCTGAGGACCTGGAGCTGCGCGGCTACACCCCCGTCACCCGCGGCCACTCCAAGCAGATCCACGAAGCAGCTAAGTTCATCACCGAATCCAAGCGCCCCGTCTTCTACGTCGGTGGTGGCCTGGTCCGCGCAGGTGCTTCCGAAGAGTTCCACAAGCTGGCTAAGCTCATCGGCGCACCCGTCGTCACCACCCTGAACGCTATCGGTGCATTCCCCGACTCTGACCCCCAGAACCTCGGCATGCCCGGCATGCACGGCACCGTCCCCGCCGTCGCCGCAATGCAGAAGTCTGACTTGCTGATTACCCTCGGTGCACGCTTCGACGACCGCGTCACCGGTAAGCTCGACTCCTTCGCACCCGAGGCTAAGGTCATCCACATCGACGTTGACCCGGCAGAAATCTCGAAGATCCGCTTCGCAGACGTGCCGATCGTCGGCGACCTCAAGTACGTGCTGCCCGAACTGATCGAGCTGCTCTCCACCGAGTTCGCAGACCAGCTGCCGAACCTGACCGAGTGGTGGAACGAGCTGAACGTCATCCGCAAGGATTACCCGCTCGGCTACGAGAAGCCCAACGATGGCCTCGGCTCGCCCGAGTACGTCCTGGAGCGTATTAGCGCTCTCACCGGTCCCGACGCATACTACGTCACCGGCGTTGGCCAGCACCAGATGTGGGGCGCACACTACATCCAGCAGGAAAGCCCCCGCCACTTCATCAGCTCCGCAGGCCTGGGCACCATGGGCTACGGCGTGCCCGCAGGTATGGGCGCAAAGGTCGCACACCCCGAATCCACCGTCTGGGTTATCGACGGCGACGGCTGCTTCCAGATGACCAACCAGGAACTGGTCACCTGCGCACAGAACAACATCCCCATCAAGGTTGCCATCATCAACAACTCCTCCCTCGGCATGGTGCGCCAGTGGCAGACTCTGTTCTACAACGAGCGCTACTCCAACACCGACCTGAAGGACGGCCACGGCACCGTACGCATCCCCGACTTCGTCAAGCTCGGCGACGCATACGGCTGCGCAACCTTCCGCTGCGAACGCGACGAAGACGTGGACGCAACCATCAAGGCTGCCCTCGAAGTCAACGACCGCCCCGTGGTCATTGACTTCACCGTCAGCCCCCATGCCCTCGTCTGGCCCATGGTCCCGGCAGGCGTATCTAATGACAAGATTTGGATTGCGAAGAACACTTCGCCCGAGTTCGATCGTGAGGGAGAGAACTAATGTCTCAGCACACTCTGTCCGTTCTGGTAGAAGATAAGCCGGGCGTTCTCACCCGCGTCTCCGGTCTGTTCTCCCGCCGACTGTTCAACATCCTCTCCCTGGCTGTGGGCCCCACCGAAAACCCCGGTGTTTCCCGCATCACCGTCGTAACCGAAGGTGACGCTCACACCATCGAGCAGATTACTAAGCAGCTGAACAAGCTTGTTCACGTGCTGAAGGTCGTCGAGCTTCCCGCAGACTCCTCCACCCAGCGTGGTCACATCCTGATTAAGGTCAAGGCCGACGCAGTTGCTCGCCTGCAGATCGTTCAGGCAGCTGACCTGTTCCGCGCATCCGTGATTGACGTTTCCCCCGAGTCTGTTGTCATCGAGGCAACCGGTTCTGAGGAGAAGCTCAACGCACTGCTGGATGTTCTGGAGCCTTACGGTGTTCGCGAAATCGTTCGCGCCGGCACCATCGGCCTGGCACGTGGCCCCCGCGCCATGAGCGAGCGCATCTAACACCCACCAGGGTGCCACACCAACCCCGCACCAGCGGGAAATAGCGTCGGGTATCGCACCGCTACAACCGGGAAAACCGGTAGCGATGCGATACCCGACCCTATGGGCTCACAGACCTTCCGGATACTTCAGATGCTGAGAAGTAATCTCGACAGCCCGCAACTAAACAGCTATCAAGTAGAATAGTGAATGTTGAGCCCAGCCTGGGCCGCATATCAAACTTACTGAGGAGAAGAAATGGCAGCAACCATTTTCTACAACGACGACGCAGACCTCTCCCTGATCCAGGGCCGCACCGTAGCAGTTATCGGTTACGGCTCCCAGGGCCACGCACACGCACTGAACCTGCGTGACTCCGGCGTGAAGGTCATCGTCGGTCTGTCCGAGGGCTCCAAGTCCCGTGCCAAGGCTGAGGCAGAAGGCCTGCGCGTCGCAACCGTTGCAGAAGCAGCAGCAGAAGCAGACGTCATCATGATCCTGACCCCGGACCAGGTCCAGGCAAAGGTCTACGCAGAGAGCATCGAGCCGAACCTCAAGCCCGGCAACGCACTGTTCTTCGCACACGGCTTCAACATCCGCTTCGGCTACATCACCGCACCCGAGGGTGTCGACGTGGCAATGGTCGCCCCCAAGGGCCCCGGCCACACCGTCCGCCGCGAATACGAAGCAGGCCGCGGCGTTCCCGCCCTGGTCGCAGTCGAGAAGGACGCATCCGGCGAAGCACTCGCACTGGCACTGTCCTACGCAAAGGGCCTCGGCGCAACCCGCGCAGGCGTCATCAAGACCACCTTCACCGAAGAGACCGAGTCCGACCTGTTCGGCGAGCAGGCAGTCCTCTGCGGCTCCACCTCCCAGCTCGTCCAGTACGGCTTCGAGGTCCTCACCGAAGCAGGCTACCAGCCCGAAATCGCATACTTCGAGGTCCTGCACGAGCTCAAGCTCATCGTTGACCTGATGATCGAAGGCGGCATCGCTAAGCAGCGTTGGTCCATCTCCGACACCGCAGAGTACGGCGACTACGTCTCCGGCCCCCGCGTGATCTCCCCCGAGGTCAAGGAAAACATGAAGGCTGTCCTGGCAGACATCCAGAACGGCAACTTCGCAAAGCGCTTCATGGAAGACCAGGCTGCAGGCGCACCCGAGTTCAAGGAACTGCGCGCAAAGGGCGAGGCACACCCCATCGAGGCAACCGGCCGCAAGCTGCGCGAGCTGTTCTCCTGGAACACCGCTGACGACGACTACACCGAAGGTTCCGTCGCTCGCTAAGCGGTAGCTCAGCAATAGCTTTCTAAGAATCCGGCGTTCCACCCACACCCCGCTACAGGGGAGGGGAGGGGCGCCGGATTTTTGTGTTTTCAGGCTGAACGGCAACACCCGTCAAATATGTGATGCAGTTCATGCTCAATCAAGTTGCGGGTGTCTATAAAATGCCGTATAGTATTTACTTGTTGCAGGGGAAAACCTGAAAAACAAATAAGCGCCTCTAGCTCAATTGGCAGAGCAATTGACTCTTAATCAATGGGTTCTGGG
>NZ_JABZXW010000025.1 GCF_015265375.1 Rothia sp. (in: high G+C Gram-positive bacteria) | reverse complement strand
GGTCGGTGAACGAGTAGGGGGTGGGCAGTCCCATTTTTCTCCCATCGGTTGCTGGCATTAGCACCCTTGCTCGCCGTGCCGCTGTCTGTGTGACCGTGGGGTCTGTGTGTGCGTTGGCGAGGGGGTTGCTGCGACGTCACGGAGCCAGGTCTCTCGGTCGCTCTGGATGGTTTGCCTTCTTAGTAAAGCGCGCTCCGGGCCAGGAAGCAAAGGGGACCGTCATATTCGGCATGGTGAGTACCGGTTCGTAATATTCCGAAATATTTAAAGACCCCGCCCCGCGCTCACTGCTGTGGGGCGCGGGGCGGGGTTCATCATCATCATTCAGTAGGCGACAGGTTTCCCCGCCGACTTCTTTCTCCGGCGCGTAGCGATGATTAGCTCACCTTCAGAGGAGCAACCACGCGGCGGACATCTCTCCTAAAACTCAGCGCGTGCTGAGCATTGCGTTTAGCTGTGGTGCTAATTGCTGGTGGCGTTAGTTGCTGGGGTACTTCGCCTTCACCCAGCGCTCGAAAACACCCACCAGGGCGTCGGTAATCTTACCGAGCACCGCCAGCGCCACAATAGCCAGCAGCAGGCGGTCGGTGCGGCCGTTGTTCTGCGAGTCGGTCAGCAGGTAACCCAGGCCCATGGATGCACCCAGCAGCTCAGCGGCGA
This sequence comes from Rothia sp. (in: high G+C Gram-positive bacteria), assembly GCF_015265375.1. Taxonomy (GTDB): domain Bacteria; phylum Actinomycetota; class Actinomycetes; order Actinomycetales; family Micrococcaceae; genus Rothia. Next base: position 30,687 of record NZ_JABZXW010000025.1, on the reverse strand, counting down.
CCAGGAACAGCCACGCCTGAGCCAGCGCCAGACGCAGACCCGAAACGACCGACGGCAGAACCGCGGGAAGCTGAACCGTGGTGAACAGGCGCAGACCCTTCAGGCCGAAGGCGCGTGCTGCCTCCACAAGCTTGGGGTCAACGTGCGCCAGAGCCGCAGAAACCGTGGTGTACACCGGGAAGAACGCACCAATAGCAACCAGGGTCACCTTGGAATTCTCGCCGATACCGATCCACAGCAGAAGCAGCGGAACCCACGCCAGGGACGGCACGGCACGTAGCGCACCAATGGTCGGTGCGGCAATCAGACGCACCGGCGCAGACAAGCCAATCAGCGCACCAAGCACCAGGCCGAGCACGGCACCAATACCGAAACCAATCAGCACACGCTGAGTAGAAATCGCCACGTGGCGGCCCAACTCGCCGCGCTGCGCCAGCTCAACACCGGCGCTGACCACACGGTCGGGGGAGGGCAGCTGAACCTGGGTGAACACGCCGTTGGTGCTCAGAATGTACCAGAGGGCAATCAGCGCCAGGGGAAGAATCAGGCCCAGGTACTGCTTACCGGCGAACGGGTTCGACGGCAGTTTCACGGAAGAGACACGCTTCTCGGCACGCTCAGCGCGAGCGCTGGAGGCGGCGGTAATCGTTGCGGCGGTCATTACTTCTCAACCACCTTTGCGATCTTCTCAACGGCTGCGCTGTCAGCCTTCTTTGCGAACTGGTCGTCCACAATGCTGTTCAGTGCCTTGTCCACGTCGGACTGGGAGGGAACGTCGCCGGACTCCACCAGGATCGGGCCGACACCCTTGAGAACCTCAACCTGCTTAGCGCCCGGAACCGGGTCGATATCCAGGTGGGTGCGCTCCATGACGACCTGGGCGGTCTCGTGCTTAATGCCGGACTCCTCCTCGACAATCTTCACAGCCTCTTCGGGGTTCTTCTTAGCCCAGGCGCGAGCGTACTCGTACACGTCCACGATGGTCTGTGCGGCGGTCGGGTTGGACTGAATGAACTTCTCGGTGGCGTTCAGGAAGCCGTAGGTGTTGAAGTTCAGGTTGCGGTAGAAGAGCACGTCGCCGCTTTCCACCTCGGCGGCAGCCATGATCGGGTCCAGGCCGCTCCACGCGTTGACCTGACCGTTATCCAGGGCGGTGCGGCCGTCAGCGTGCTGCAGGTTCTGAATGGTCAGGTCCGAAGCAGAGATACCCTCCTGCTTGAGTGCCTGCAGCAGCAGGAAGTACGGGTCGGTACCCTTGGTCACGGCAACGGTCTTACCCTTCAAATCCGCAACCTTAGTGATGCCCGAATCCTTGCGGGTCACCAGAGCCGACCACTCCGGCTGCGAGTAGAGGCTAATGACCTTGATGGGAGAGCCATTAGCACGTGCCAGCAGCGCCGCCGAACCGGCGGTCGAGCCAACATCAATATTGCCGCTACGCAGCGCCTCATTCGCCTTGTTCGAACCAGCCGACTTGACCCACTCAACCTTCTTACCCTCGGCGGCGAGGGCGGTCTCAAGCCAACCCTTCTTGCGGATAATCAGGGACAGCGGGTTGTAGGTCGCGTAGTCAATGGTCACGGTGTTCTGATTGCCACCACCGGCAGCACCGGAGGCGTTAGCGGAACCGGAACCTTCACCGGCGCAGGCGCTGAGCAGAGTAGCAAAAGCGGCGGCTGCGGCAAGGGACTTGAGGGCGGTACGGCGAGACGGGGAGTAAGTCATGATGAAATCTTTTCGCTTCTGAAGATGATGATGTGATGTGTAAGAAATGTGTTGCGTGGCGGCTTTAGGCGTTATCTTCCACGCCAAGCTCAGCCAACAGTTCGCTACGCAGCGCCGTGATCTCTGCATCGGCGCGGTCACGCGGGTGAGAACGGTCAACGGTCACAATGCGCTGGATGGTGGCGGGCGCCTCCGGGGTGTCCTTACCGAGGACGATCACCCGGTCAGAGAGGTACAGCGCCTCTTCCACATCGTGGGTGACCAGCAGAATCGTGGTCGGGTCTTGACGGTGCACGTCCAACAGCAAATCCTGCATGTTGATGCGGGTCAGCGCGTCCAGAGCACCGAAGGGCTCGTCGAGCAACAGCACGCCGGGGTTGCGTGCGAGCGCTCGCGCCAGGGAAACGCGCTGAGCCATACCGCCTGAAATTTCCTTGGGACGGTGGGTTGCGTATTCGCCCAGTCCGACCAGGTCGAGCAGGCGCGCTACGGATGCTGCGCCTTCAGATTTTTTGGTGCCCTGCGGCAGTCCGAGCGCCACGTTGTCGGCGACGGTGCGCCAGGGGAGCAGGCGCGGTTCCTGAAAGCCGATAGCTACGCGGGGGTCGAGGCCGGTCACTGCCTTCTCGCCGATACGCACGGTACCTGCGGTGATGCGGTTCAGGCCTGCTGCTGCACGCAGGAGGGTGGACTTGCCACATCCGGAGGAGCCGATGACGGAGATAATCTCGCCGGGGGCTGCGGTGAAGGAGACTCCGCGAAGAACTTCGTGGGTTCCGCCGGGCACGGGGAAAGATTGTCCGACGTCTTCAAAGCTCAAGGGGACGGCGGCGGTGGATACGGCGTGGTGGCCGGTGTTTTCACTGGTGGGTGCGTCAGTTACTGCACTGTTGAGTGTCATGTCACTTCCATCGTTCCTGGCGTTAGCACCGGGGGCGGAAGAATCCGTGCCGGTTGCTGCGACGTCGTGGAGCCAGGTCTCTCAGTCGCTCTGGATGGTTTGCTCCTCCCACCCTATGGGCTGTGGCGTGCCTCAATCAACCCTGCGGGCGCGTATGAATTTCTATGACTCTTTATTTCGCATTTATCACGAAATATTTCGGTTCCACGTCACAAAAAGATTTTTTCGTCACAAACGTGACCTCCCTCCCGCGCGCCCCGTACACTCAAACCACGAGATCATGAGTCCCGGCGCTAAGCTCTGGCTAGCCGGGCGGCAACCCTCTCCCGTAGCGGGGTGCCCCAGATGATGATCTGGCCTCAACGTAACGAGGCAAGTACGGCGCGAACGCGCCACCTGCACGAAGGCCACCACCGAACGCAGAAGGCATCAGGAGGCGGCGCGCGGGGTGCAGGGCACAAACCCGATCGTCCCCGATCATTCGCGAAAGGAAAATCGATGGCTGAGCAGAAGAAGCGCATCGTAGTTAACGCATTCGAGATGACCTGCATCGGTCACCAGAGCTTCGACCTCTGGCGTCACCCGCGCTCCCGCGCAACCGAGTACAACACCATCAAGTACTGGACTGACCTGGCTAAGACCCTTGAGCGCGGCCTGTTCGACGCCGTGTTCATCGCTGACGTGGTCGGCATCTACGACGTGTACAAGAACTCTGCAGCTCCCGCTATCGAGGGTGCCGCTCAGGTTCCCGTGAATGACCCCGCAACCCAGATTTCTGCAATGGCTGCAGTGACCGAGCACCTCGGCTTCGGCGTGACCGCTGCCGCTACTTTTGAGCAGCCCTACACCCTGGCTCGCCGCTACGCCTCCCTCGACCACCTCACTGAGGGCCGCGTCGGCTTCAATGTGGTGACCTCCTACCTGCCTTCGGCTGCTGAGAACCAGGGCCTGCCCACCCAGATCCCGCACGACGAGCGCTACGAAATCGCCGACGAGTTCCTGGACGTCTGCTACAAGCTGTGGGAAGGCTCCTGGGAAGACGGCGCAGTCGTCAAGGACCGCGAGCGCGGCATCTACGCCGACCCCTCCAAGGTTCACCCGATTGGCCACAAGGGCAAGTACTTCTCCGTGCCCGGCATCTCCCTGACCGAGCCGAGCCCGCAGCGCACCCCCGTGATTTTCCAGGCTGGCGCATCCAGCCGCGGCCAGAAGTTCTCCGGTAAGCACGCTGAGGCTGTGTTCATCAGCGCCCTGCGCCCCGACCTGACCCGCTTCGTGACCGACCGTATTCGTGCCTCTGCCGAGGAGCAGGGCCGTAGCCGCGACGACGTGAAGATCCTCGCAATGCTCTCGGTCATCGTGGATGAGACCGAAGAGAAGGCAAAGGCAAAGTACGAGGAGTACAAGAAGTACATCAACCTCGAATCTGCACAGGCCATTATCGGTGGCTGGTCCGGCGTCGACCTGTCCCAGTTCGACGAGGACGAGGTCCTGAACTACGTGCAGACCGAGTCGATTCAGTCCTTCCTGACCCCCTTCACCCTGCAGGCGAAGGACAAGAAGTGGACCCGCAAGGCTATCGCCGAGCACACCACCATTGGTGGCATGGGTGAGGTTATCGTTGGTGACCCGGTTCAGGTTGCTGACGAGCTCGAGCGTTGGATCGACGAGGGCGGCCTGGACGGCATCAACCTGGCGTACCACGTCTCCCCGGGTTCCTTCGAGGACTTCATCGAGTACGTTGTTCCCGAGCTGCAGAAGCGCGGCCGCTACCGCACCGAGTACGAGGGCAACACCCTGCGTGAGAACATCTTCGGTAAGGGCCACACCAAGGTCGCTGACAGCCACCCGGCTGCTAAGTACCGCGGCGCATACGTGGGCAAGCCTTCCGCGGCTGACACCCCGGCTCGCGCAATCGCTGAATAAGCATTGCCGTTGAAGCGTACCGTGTAGGTTCGCTCAAACTTAACGATTGAAAACAAGAACGCCCGTTCTGCTGGAGGATTTGTATCCCCGGCGGAGCGGGCGTTTCTTTATACTGGGTGGCATGACTGAACTGAACCAGGTTGAACTTAACCATGATGACCGCTGCCCCTGCTCGAGCGGCGAGGTGTACGGCGCCTGCTGCGGCAGGTTCCTGGGCGAGTTTGCCGCCTCCGGCACGCTGACTGCGCCTGCGCCGGAGCAGCTGATGCGCTCGCGTTTTACCGCGTTTGCGACGGGGGACGCGGCGTACCTGCTGGCGAGCTGGCATCCGAGTACCCGCCCGGCGACTCTGGAGTTGGAGGATGATATCCGCTGGTATCGCCTGGATATTCTGGGCGCTTCGGGTGGCCCCTTTGACGCCTCTGGTACGGTGGAGTTCGTTGCGTATTACCGTTCGGTGCCGGGCACGCCTGCGGAGGAGCGGGTGAAGGGCAACATGCATGAGCTGTCGCGCTTTGAGAAGGTGGGCGGCGCCTGGTTCTATGTGGATGGTGACGTCCGCTAACTCTAGCTCTCGCCGCCTCTGTCTCGTACAGGGTGTGGGCACATAAAGAAATGGCAGAATCATTCCGAAACCGGAACGATTCTGCCATTTCTTGTTTTAGCTAGCTTCTGTCTTTTAGAAGCTTTTCGAAGTCAACCTGAGATATCAGCCAGACCAAGCCAAGAGGCACGCTCTGCCCCAATAGCAGGAATCAAAATAGGGGATGCGGTCATAACTAAGAGGCCTTCCTGAAAACAGAATCTTGAAGAATGCGTTCTGCCTCAGCGGAACTTCGCGGATCCCCCAAATCTAGAAGATCTACCGCCACATGCAGGGGCAGAATATGGGGCGGGTCATCGCATTCACGCAAGATAACATTCGCTGAATCTGCGGACGCCGGAACCAGATTGTACAGAAAAATGATGTTCTCTAAATCCTGATGCGAGATATATGCATCAACCATTGAGCCGTACACCTGCGAAATATCGCTACTAATGCCGGTCAGCGACAACGCAGGGTCTTCCAAAATTGCAGGAATTTCAGCGGGAGGGGCTTGTAGGTGATGCACTTTCAACCCGCGGCGGGCTCGGTATCGTTCAACAGAAGCTGGACCCTGTTCCTGAATCGCTGAGGCGCGTTCTTTTGCCCTGCGGCGTTCCTCAGCAGATAGAACAGACAACTGCCCATCGCAGTAACGCGCCAAAGCGTTGAATGCTTCAAAAGAAATAGGGCGGCCAGCATTACTGCGGTGTGCTGCGGGAATGGCTTCGACAACCCAGCGGCTTCCCAACTTACGCCCCTGGAGCATTCCGCGTTCTAGGCGGGCGCGCACGCTTCGCTCTGAAACCTTAGCTTCTTGAGCATACTCTTGAACGGACATCATGGCAGAATCATACCGGAAACGGAATGATTCTGCCATGATTTTTTCTCGCACGCAGGCACGATAAGGAACGTGTAAGAGCGAGCCAGATACACCAAAGGCAGGCCCTTCGGCAGCTTGAAAACTTACGTTCTCAACTGCCTCAGGAACCTGCCCTCAGCAAATATGTGCTCCGTTGGACTTAGTGGGTCCAGCCGTTAATGATGCCCATACCGAAGTAGATCACGAACACTGCGGAGACCAGGTACATCAGCCAGTGCACGTCCTTGCCGCGGCCCTGCACCAGGCGAATGAAGGTGTAGGAAACGAAGCCTGCACCGATACCGTTCGCAATCGAGTACGACAGCGGCATGAAAATAATGGTCAGGAACGCCGGAATACCCAGACCCCAGTCGGTCCAGTCAATGTTTACGGCCTGGCGGATCATCAGGAAGCCGACCACGACCAGTGCGGGGGCAACCGCCTCGAAGGGAACGATGGTGACCAGCGGCGAGATGAAAATCGCCAGCAGGAACAGCACACCGGTCACAATGTTCGCGAAACCGGTGCGTGCACCCGCACCAATGCCGGTAGCGGACTCCACGAAAATCTGGTTCGCCGAACCGGACGCGCCACCACCGACAACGGAACCGAAAGCGTCCACGAGCAGGACCTTGTCGATGTCCTCAACCTTGCCGTCCTTCATGGTGCCAGCCTCGGCGGCAAGACCCACCGAAACGCCCATCGCGTCGAAGAACACGGACAGCAGAATAGTGAACACCAGCAGCGACGCAGCCAGCGGGCCGATGTGGGTGAACGCGCCGAACAGGTCAGCGGAACCGATGAGGGAGAAGTTCGGGGTGGTGAACTTCATGTCAGCCAGGGAGGGCACGTTCAGCGACCAGCCGGTGGGAGCGTCCTTCACACTACCGGAGGGGACAACCGCCTCCAGAATCAGGGACAGCGCGGTGGAGGCGAGTACGCCCCACAGGATCGCGCCCTTCACGTTACGGATGAACAGGGCGATGGTGAAGAACAGGCCGAAGAGGAAGACGAGGGTGGGCCAGCCGAGTAGGTGACCGCCCGCGCCAAGGCTCACCGGAACGGTGGTGCCAGCTGCGTCAGGCATGCGACGGATAATGCCGGAGTCGACCAGACCGATAAAGGAAATGAAGAAGCCGATACCGACCACAATCGCGGTCTTCAGCGACTCGGGGACCGCTTCAAACACCGCGGTACGGAAGCCGGTGAGCACCAGAACGGTCATGATCAGACCGGCAAGAACGACCAAGCCCATGATGTCTGCCCAGGTCAGGTTCGGGGTGGTGGCAATGGTGGAGGCGAGCAGCGCGTTCACGCCCAGGCCAGCCGCCATGGCGAAGGGCTGCTTGGCGATAACGCCCATGAGGATGGTCATCACGCCGGCAACCAGTGCGGTCACAGCCGCGACGGGTGCGATGCCGAGGGCGTTGCCGGATGCGTCCTTGCCGAGGCCGATGATGAGGGGGTTCAGCACCACGATGTAGCTCATGGCGAAGAATGCGGCGAGGCCACCGCGGAATTCTGCGGCGATGGAGGAGCCGCGTTCGGAAATCTTGAAGTAGCGGTCAAGTGCGCTGGTGGGCGCTGCCGCCTTCTGAGGTTCAGACATGTGAGGATCCGTTGATGTTGTTCGGTGTGTACTGTTGCGCCGCCGGTTTCACGGGTGAAAGCCATGCCGGGCGCCACAATGGTTCAACCATTGTAGGCGCCGCCGTGCGGCTCGTGTCGGTGAAACGCGTTGTGTGCGGCGGTTCAGTCGGTGATGTGGTGTTTCCCGGCCCTAGCCAAATAACCAGAATCGGCAACCGGGGCAGAGGGGAGAATAGCCCAGGGCGGGGTACCGGCAACCCAAAGGTGCCGATACCCCGCCCTGATGGCGCCCGCGCCTCCACATGTGGAGGGTGAGGCACCCGATGTATTTAGTGCATCCAGCCGGTAATCAGGCCGTTAGCGAAGAAGATGAGGAACACAGCGGAAACCACGTACATGAGCCAGTGAACTTCCTTGCCGCGACCCTGCACCAGGCGGATGAAGACGTAGGACAGGAAGCCTGCGCCGATACCGTCCGCGATGGAGTATGCCAGGGGCATGAAGATGATGGTCATGAACGCGGGGATGCCGAGGCCCCAGTCGTTCCAGTCGATGTTCACTGCCTGGCGGATCATCAGGAAGCCAACGAACACCATTGCGGGTGCAACAGCTTCGAAGGGCACGATGGTGACCAGCGGGGTCAGGAAGATCGCAATCAGGAACAGTACACCGGTGACGATGTTTGCGAAGCCGGTGCGTGCGCCCGCGCCGATACCGGTTGCGGACTCCACGAAGATCTGGCTTGCGGAGGAGGAGGTGCCACCGCCGGCTACGGAGCCGAGGGCGTCCACGAGCAGGACCTTGTCGACGTTCTCGATCTGACCGTCCTTGATGGTGCCTGCTTCGGTCGCGAGACCGACGGAGGTGCCCATTGCGTCGAAGAACGCGGAGATGAGGATGGTGAAGATCAGCAGAACGGCAGCCATGCCGCCGAGAGTGCCGAAGGCTGCGAACAGGTCAGCGGAGCCGAACAGCGAGAAGTCCGGCAGCTTGCTGGTGCTGGAGTCCCAGACGGGGACGTTCAGGGACCAGCCGGTGGGGGACTCAAGCGAGCTGCCGGAGGGCACGACCTTCTCCAGGATGATGGAGAGGGCGGTGGAGGCGAGCACGCCGTAGAGGATTGCACCCTTCACATTGCGGATGAACAGCGCAATGGTGAGGAACAGGCCGAACAGGAAGACCAAGGTGGGCCAGCCGAGCAGGTGGCCGCTCACGCCGAAGGAGACGGGCACGGTGGTGCCGGCTGCGTCGGGCATGCGGCGGATGATACCCGCGTTAACGAGGCCGATGAAGGCGATGAAGAAGCCGATACCGACGACGATTGCGACCTTGAGCGATTCGGGGACCGCGTTGAACACTGCGGTACGGAAGCCGGTCAGCACGAGGATGGTCATCAGCACACCAGCCCAGACGACCAGGCCCATGATGGCGGGCCAGGTCAGGTTGGGGGTGGAGGCGATGGTGGTTGCCAGCAGTGCGTTCACGCCGAGGCCTGCCGCCATGGCGAAGGGCTGCTTGGCGATGACGCCCATGAGGATGGTCATGACGCCTGCGACCAGTGCGGTCATTGCTGCGACCTGCGGCACGCCGAGCGCGTTGCCGGATGCGTCCTTGCCGAGGCCGATGATGAGGGGGTTCAGCACGACAATGTAGCTCATCGCGAAGAAGGTGGCGAGGCCGCCTCGGAATTCTGCTGCGATGGTGGAGCCACGTTCGCTGATTTTGAAGTAACGGTCCAGTGCGCCCTTGGCTTCTGCCTTGGGGTTCTGGGGAGCCGCGGTGTTCTCAGAAGACATTCGTGAAAATCCGTAGATACTCATAGTCGGGGCGGGCGCCGGGGTTCCGGACCCGCATAAAAAAGTGCCACTTCCCGGTGTGTTGGGGAGGTGACACTGTTGTTACCGAAATATTCTACGGTTAAAGTTTCTCTAAGCGTTAATCCAGGAAATTCCCAGCTTTCGTGCGGCGGGTCTGTCTTGGGCGGTGTCATAGAGGGTAACTATCTCTCACCCTGCGCGAACACCGCCGACATATTAGGTTAGTGAACCCTAACCGCCTGTTATATTCGAGGTGAAATATTGTGTCGCCGGATGCAGGGTTCAGTGTGGTGAGCCTTTTTCGGCATAGATGAGAAGGAGCCCACCGTGACTGAAACTCCCCAGGAAAACACTGCTGCCCCCGCTGAAAACCAGTCTGTTGAAAACCAGCCCGCCGAGAACTACCCCGCCGCAGAATCCCTGCCGGTCCGCCAGCGCGCCGTCGTCGCGACCGACCGCCCCGCCCGATACATCAAGCAGCTCGGCTCCCACATGGGCCGCAAGCTCAGCACCGCAGAACTGCCCGACGGTCTGCGCCTCACCTTCAACCGCGACGGCATTTTCCGCGGCTACGGTGACCTGCGCGAAACCGACGGCGCACTCATCATGGAGGTGCGCGCCGATAGCGATGAACAGGCCGCCCGCCTGGCGGATGTGCTGGATCGCCACCTGGTCCGCTTCGGTGAGCGTGACGAACTGGTCGTGACCTTTGAGGCGGTACCCGCCTCCTAGTCCCTGCCTTCTAGTCTTCGTTACCCTGTCCCGCCCTCCTGCACCTCGGAGGGCGGGGCAGTTTTTATGCCCGCCGCGTGCGCAGGGTTCCGGAACCGACCGTGCTGCCCCTCCCGGATTAGGTGACATCCCCGGATTAGGTGACAGAAAATTGTCCTATTTAGTGGGCGAAGACATATAAGCCCCCGAACACCCGTCAATCCCCGGTAAAATAGGCAGGAAGTGAACACTAAGCTCACCGCCTGTTCGCGCCGCACCGGGCGCCCCGCGGTGAACTTCGAAAGGAAGATTTTCGTGTCTGAAGCAGCACGCCCCCTGCGCGTCGCCGTTATCGGTGCAGGTCCCGCCGGTATTTACACCGCCGATATCCTCACCAAGTCTGAAGAGGTCCGCACCGGCGCCGTCGAGGTCGCCATCGACATCTTCGACCGCTACCCCGCCCCCTTCGGCCTGATCCGCTACGGTGTGGCACCGGATCACCCCCGCATCAAGGGCATCATCACCGCACTGCACAAGGTCCTGGACCGCGGTGACATCCGTTTCTTCGGCAACGTCGAATACGGCAAGGACCTGACCCTCGCCGACCTGCGCGAACACTACGACGCCATCATCTTCGCAACCGGCGCGATTTTCGATGCACCCCTGAACATTGAGGGCATCGACCTGGACGGCTCCTACGGCGCAGCAGACTTCGTCTCCTGGTACGACGGCCACCCCGACTACCCCCGCACCTGGCCGCTCGAAGCTGAGCAGGTTGCAGTGCTCGGTAACGGCAACGTCGCCCTGGACGTCTCCCGCATCCTCTCCAAGCACGCTGACGACCTGCTCGTCACCGAAATCCCCGACAACGTCTACCAGGGCCTGAAGGCTTCCCCCGTGACCGACGTGCACGTCTTCGGTCGCCGCGGTCCCGCACAGATGAAGTTCACCCCGCTTGAGCTGCGCGAACTCGCACACTCCCGCGACGTGGACATCGTCCTGTACGAAGAGGACTTCCAGTTCGACGAGGCTTCCGAGGAAGCAATGGAGAAGAACGCCCAGACCAAGGTCATGATGAAGACCCTGCGCGGCTGGCTGGAAGACCAGAAGAACAACGAGCAGACCGCATCCCGCCGCCTGCACCTGCACTTCCTGCAGTCCCCGCACGAAATCCTCGGTGAAGACGGCAAGGTCGTGGGCCTGCGCATGGAGCGCAACAAGCTCGACGGCAACGGCGGCATCATCGGCACCGGCGAGTACATTGACTACCCCGTACAGGCTGTCTACCGCGCAATTGGCTACTTCGGCTCCGAACTGCCCGAAATCGGTTACGACGACAAGCGTGGCGTCATCACCAACGTTGAGGGTCGCGTCGTAGATGAGAACGGCGAGGTTGTTCCCGGCCTGTACGCATCCGGTTGGATCAAGCGCGGCCCCGTCGGCTTGATTGGCTCCACCAAGTCCGATGCACTGGAAACCATCACCCACCTGCTTGAGGACCGCGAGAACCTCTACACCGCACCCGAGCCGGACGCAGAAACCTTCAGCGCATACCTGGACTCCAAGGGCATCAAGTACACCACCTGGGAAGGCTGGCACCGCCTGGACGACCACGAGAAGGCACTGGGCGCCGCATCCAAGGACGCTGCCGGTGAGCCTCGCGCCCGCGTGAAGGTTGTGGACCGCGACGAGATGATCAACATCTCCCGCGGCGAGTAATTCTTCCGCATAGAACATAGAAATCGACCCCGTACCGTGAGCCGGTGCGGGGTCGATTTTTGTCTATATATAAGGAGGCGGGGGAGCGATAGGGAAGAGCTGTGCGTCTCCCGGCGCAGTGACGCGCTCACCCGAAAGAGGGGTTAAAGAAACCCACCCCGCACCATGAGGTCATGCGGGGTGGGCTGGGTAGGTGCCGAAGACACTCGAGGACATACCCTCCGGCTACCCGGACGCGCAGCGAGCCCATGCAGTGACTCCACGTGCGGCGCATCCCTTAACGGGGTCTAGAAAGCTAAAGAAACACCAAGATTAGCTCTCTAAACAAGCGCATAGCCGTACGGTGTGTAGACTATGCACACTTTTTGAGGACGTCTTCAATGCCCAGAATGGCCTTGAGTACGGTTTCAGTTTCAGTACCCAGCTTCTTGCGGGCTTCACCAGAAATGACAGCCTTCACGATGTTCTTGAAGGTCTTCCACTGCTTGAAGGCGTTAACGAGTGCCTTAATAAGCTTGTAAATGGCGATGCCCAGCTGAATGACAAACTTTGCAATACTGACAACGCAAGCGATAACACCAACGGGGGAGAGCGCTGCGTGGGCACGTCCATCAGACTTGCGGACAGCGGCCTTGGCGCTTGCAATCTGACGGCCTGCGTCAGTGCCCTGGACGGTGGTCAGGTTGCCCAGTGCGCTCTCAATGCCGCTATTGACGCGGTTGGAGGATCCAGGCTTCGCATACTTCAAACGGGCAGGTACCTGCTCCAGGCGGCGCAGAATCAGCTTGAGCTGCTGGTCGGCAGTCATTGCCTTCTGCGGATGTGCCATCTGCTGCGCCTGCGCTGCGGGTGCAACTGCACAGCCGAGAGCGATGGTTGCGGTGCCTACGCCCAGTGCACGGAATGCCGAGCGACGGTTCATCGTTGCGGACACTGGATCCTCCCTTGGATCTCTATGCGGTTTATCGGTGCTGTAATGTGCGGTGACTTTACGTCTGGGGCTCCGGAAGTGGCCCCGTGCAAGGTCCGGAAGTGACCTCACGTCCTCTATAGTACGGTGCTCAAAGAGGGGGCTTCAAGCCATTTCAGGGGGTATTTTCAGCTGGCTTTCATCAGTCCTTGTCAATCGCTAGAGGTTTATCAAATCTTTATATTTCTGTGTCGTCATAATCCCGTAACTGCTTGCACAGGGTGAAAAATAAGCATCTGACAAGCCAGTTTGTATGTATTCCACGGAGTGAATATTTTCATTTGGGTGCACTCTCTGGGGTATTTGCTTTGCGTGGCACTTTTTGCGGTTCCGGGGAGGCTGGGGTGGACCTCTCGGGAGGGGCTGCTGAGCGCTCTTTGGGGTACCCTTCTGCGGGCTTGACCGTGGGTTTTACTGCGGGGTTTGCAGCGCGGTTTGTACTGGGGCAGCACTCGCTCGCGTGCCCTATATAGGTGCCCATAAATTGGTGAAAATTCTTCGGAGATATTTTGGGGTGTTTTAGGCTGCCGCGAGGTGACCTAAGGGGCTGGATGTGGGCACTCGGAATTCTTTTGAGAAGCTGCCTAGGTGTCTTCGGGCTCTCATTGGACTTTCCTTGGGCTCTCCCCGGAGCACTTTCGGAACAAAAATTTGGAAGATTCTGTGGCAAATCTGCAGAAATCAGGGCGGATATGAGGGCTTCTTTGAAGCTCTTATGGGTGCCCAAAAGCCGCTAAAACCCCTCCAAAACCCCCTGATTTGGGGTGTTGTGAAGAAATTTTAAAATTTTTTGAAGTTTTTCTGAATCCTCATTGACTAGCTTAAACGCATATGTGCCAGGCTATAAATGGTCGAAAATGGGGGTCAAAATCGGGCAAAATCGAACAAAACGGTTTGCGCGCCTCCGCAAACCTGTCATAGACTAGTGGAGGTTCGAACGACGGGATGAAGAAAACGGAACCTGTTCGATCGACTAGGCCCCCATCGTCTAGCGGCCTAGGACGCCGCCCTTTCACGGCGGTAGCACGGGTTCAAATCCCGTTGGGGGTACTTGCAAATCTTACGATTTGCAAAGCCAAGTTAGATGATATAGAATTTACTTCTGTTGATTCCAACAAGGCCCCGTAGCGCAGTTGGTTAGCGCGCCGCCCTGTCACGGCGGAGGTCGCGGGTTCAAGTCCCGTCGGGGTCGCTCTGGCCGCGTAAGTTCAGATGATTATTCATCCGAAGACGCGGTCATTGCGTATCTAAAAGTAAATACGCAAGGCTCTGTAGCTCAGTTGGTAGAGCGTACGACTGAAAATCGTAAGGTCACCGGATCGACGCCGGTCGGAGCCACGAAATCCGCCTCCAGGCTTCTACAGTGGGGCGGGTTTTGTTTTTAAAAAAACTTCGCGGTTGCAGAGACTGCGACCCGTCAAAAAGGCGGCACCTTGGGAATAAAACCCCGAGGTGCCGCCTTTTTGTATACAGTGTATACAGATTGTATACAGAGGCACCTGCCCTATAGTCACTGCAGAAAGCACCACCGACCCATGACCACCCAAAATTCAGCCGCGCAAAATTCAACTCACCCGCACCAAGAGAACTCGCCTCAGATTCCCTGGGCAAAAAATTCTGCCGCTGACAGTGCTCAGGCAGCAAGCAACCCCGCAGGCGGAATCCGATTCGAGAACATCACCAAGAGCTACTCGAGCCGAACCGGTGAACCCGTCACGGTGCTGCAGAACCTGAACCTGCACATCCCCGCCGGGCAGATTACCGTGTTCGTTGGACCCTCCGGATGCGGTAAAACCACTAGTCTGCGCATGATTAACCGCATGGTGGAGCCCAATAGCGGCACCATCACGATTGACGGCGTGAACGTGCACGAAAAGAACCCCTACGAGCTGCGCCGCGGCATCGGCTACGTCATGCAGCAGGGCGGGCTCATGCCGCACCGCACCGTCGCGCAGAATATTGCCACCGTGCCGCGCCTGCTCGGTGCCTCCCGCAAGGAGGCGCAGGCTCGCGCGCTCGAACTGCTTGAAGTGGTCGGCCTGGATTCTTCGTATGCTAAGCGCTACCCCGCCCAGCTCTCGGGTGGCCAGGTGCAGCGCGTGGGCGTGGCGCGTGCTCTCGCCGCCGATGCGCCCATCCTGCTCATGGACGAACCCTTCTCCGCTGTGGACCCGGTCGTGCGTACTGACCTGCAGCGCGAGCTGCTGCGCCTGCAGGCTCGCCTCGCCAAGACGATCGTGTTCGTCACCCACGACATTGATGAGGCGCTCCTGCTGGGAGATCGTATCGCCGTCTTCGCGGAGGGCGGTCGCCTCGCCCAGTTCGGCACTCCCGAAGAGATTCTGTACAGCCCTGCCGATGATTTTGTGCGCTCCTTCGTGAGCCGCTCCGTTGCCGGTCTGCTGGATGAACAGACGGTGCGCCAGGCACGTGCACGTCGACTTGCAGACTTCCGAGAAGCACAGGATAGCGCGGTAGAAGGTGAGAAAAGCGAATGAGCCTTCTAGAAAATACTGTGCTTGCGGCACCACCTATCGCCACGCAGCCCCTGGCGGCAAGTGACATGCACTGGGAGTGGGTCGCCACCAATAGTCAGCGCATCCTCGAGCTGACCCTCAGCCACCTCTACCAGGGTGTCGTGCCCGTCGCGATTGGTACCCTCGTCGCGCTGCCGGTCGCCTACTACGCGAGCCGCCGCCGCGACCGCGGTTCCGAACACCGCGTCGGTGCGCGAACCCTCATGCACCTCTCCTCGCTGCTGTACACCATCCCCTCCATCGCGCTCTTCGTGCTGATGCCGCTCATCCTGGGAACCTCGATTATTTCCCCGCTGAACGTGCTTGTCGCCCTGAGCGTCTACTCCTTCTCTCTGATGGTGCGCTCCGGCGTGGACGCCTTCGACTCCGTTCCCGATAGCGTGCACGAATCCGCCCGCGCCCTCGGATACACGCCCCGACAGGCGCTGATGGAACTCTACCTGCCCCTCGCGGCGCCCGTCATCATGGCGGGAATCCGTGTAGCAACCGTCGCCAATATTGCGATGGTGTCCGTAGGTGCCCTCATTGGTGTGCCCTCGCTCGGCACGCTCTTTACCGACGGCCTCGCACGCAATATCCCCTCGGAGATCCTCGCTGGCGTAATCCTCAGCCTGCTGCTGGCGCTGGTCCTCGACCTGCTCCTTATCCTTCTGACCAGGCTCTTTACCCCCTGGCAAGCAGGAACGCCCGCACGCCACCGAAGCCCCGAGAGGAGGGCATAACCCGTGAACGTTATTGAACGAACCCTCGTCTACCTCATGGACGGCGCCAACTGGCAGGGAAGCACCGGAATTCTCGTGCGCCTGCTCGAACACCTGAGCGCCACCGCCCTCGCCACCGCCTGCGCGGCACTCATCGTCGTGCCCCTCGGTCTCTGGGCTGGGCACCACCGCCCGGGTTACGGCATCAATCGTCGCCGCAGCAACCTGCTTATGAGCACCGTTGCTGCCACCCGTGCACTGCCCGCGCTCGGTCTGCTCACTATCCTGGCACTCTGGCTGGGTGTCTCGACCCTGCCCTCCCTCATTGTGCTCATTATTATTGCGGCGGCACCCCTGCTCGCCGGAGTTCTTGAAGGCCTCGCCGCCGTACCCGAAGACCTCGTGGACGCAGCCCGCGCCCAGGGTCTCACCGAATGGCAGATCCTGACCCGCCTCGAAATCCCGCTCGCCGCCAACATGATGCTCGGCGGGCTCCGCTCCGCACTCGTGCAGGTCATCGCAACCGCGACCATCGTCGCCTACCTTAGCGGCGGAACCCTCGGCAGGTACCTCTTTGACGGGCTCGCCGTGCGTGACTACCCGCGCATGCTCGTCGCAACCCTGCTCGTAGCGCTTCTCGCTTTCGCCGTGGACGCGCTCATGGGCATCATTCAGCGCGCGTTCACCCCCGCGGGGCTCACCATCAACCGGAAGAAGGCATGAACCCGATGAATCAGGCACCTAAAACCTTCTCGCGTCGCACTGCACTCACCGCTGTCGGTGCACTCGGCATGGCGGGTATCCTCAGCGCCTGCGGGCTCAGCGGCGACAAAGTCTTCAGCGGCGAACACGAAGGAATCATCGTCGGCTCAGCCGCCTTCGCCGAGTCCCAGATTCTCGCTGAAATCTATGCCGGAGCCCTCTCCCGTGCGGGGTTCAACGCCCGCACCCAGCTGAGCATCGGCGCCCGCGAAGCGTACCTGGGGGCACTCGCCTCCGGCGCGGTGGACGTTATCCCGGACTACTCCGGCAACCTGCTGCTCTACCTGGACCCGAAGGCTACCGCCTCGACCGCCGAGCAGATTCTGCAGGCGCTACCCGCCGCCCTCGGCACCCTTAAGACGGGCGACTCCAGGACAGAAATTCGCGCCCTGAAGGCTTCCGAGGCGGAGGATAAAGACTCTCTCGTGGTCACCGAGCAGACCGCCCAAAAGTACGGTCTGCGAAGCCTAGAAGACCTAGCCTCCCGCTGTACCAACCTGAAGCTCGGCGCCGCCCCGGAGTTCGCCGAGCGCGCCTACGGCATCCCCGGTCTGAAGGAGAAGTACGGATGCGTTCCCGCCGAGTTCGTGCCCCTCTCGGATGGTGGCGGCGCGCTGACCGTCAAGGCACTGCTGGATGACACCGTGCAGGTGATTGACCTCTACTCGACCACCCCCGCGATTGAGCAGAATAAGCTGGTGGTGCTGGAGGATCCGAAGAACATGATTCTGGCTCAGCAGGTGCTGCCCATCATTAATACGTCGCGAGTGCCCGACTCCGCGGCAGAGGTTCTGAACCGTGTCTCGGCGAAGCTGACCACCGCCGATCTGCGTACCCTGAACGACCGTGTTTCGGGTACCTCTAAGCAGGAGCCCGCGCAGGCTGCGGCTACCTGGTTGGATGAGCACGGCTTCTAGCATTCCGCCTAACATTCCACATAAATTCCTTTACAGGAATGGGTATAAATAAAACCGACCTGTGAATATTCTAGAAATAGAATATTGCCAGGTCGGTTTATATCACCCCATCCCACGCATCAGGGGAGGGGCGTACAGTAGCTTCTAGCCCTCAATCAGCAGTGCCAGCGCCTCGTAGGGGCGCAGGCTCAGTGTCACCGTCTCAGCCGAATCAGATACAGCCGAATCCGCGGCAGCGGAGTCTACTGCAGAATTCTTGTAATTACACACCAGCACGCGACCGGAACGAACAAACTCAGCCGGAAGCTCAACCTCGGTCGGTTCGCCGTAGAAGTTCGTCAGCACCAGCAGGCGCTGCGCCGGGCGGCTATCCTCAGCACCAGCCTCGGCGGGAAGCTCGCGCAGGTACGCAAACACCCGCTCATGCTCCAGCGCGTAGGGGACGTAGGAGCCGTACGCAATCACCGGGTACTGCTTACGTAGCGCAATCAGGTTGCGGTAGTACGGCAGAATCACGCCGTCGCGTTCCTCATCCTCCACCGAAATACCGGCACCGGTCGCCGCATCACGCACCGGGGCGGGAGCCAGCCACGGCGATGTGGAACCAAAACCGGCAGTCGCCGGATCCGCGGCCCATTGCATCGGCACACGCGAATTATCGCGAGCCTTCGATGCCACAATCTCCAGTGCCTGCTGCTTGCTCAGACCGCGCTCACGCAGCATCGCGTAGGCGTTATGCGCCTCCACGTCCACGTACTGCTCGATCGAGGAGTAGACCGGGTCAATCATGCCGATTTCCTCGCCCTGGTACACGTACGGGGTGCCGCGCAGTAGGTGAATCACGGTTGCCAGCATGGTCGCTGACTCGGCACGGTAACGCTCAACGTCACCAAAACGGTTCAGTGCGCGGGGCTGGTCGTGGTTATTCCAGAACAGCGCGTTCCAGCCGCCGCCGGCCTGCATACCCAACGCCCAATCGTTCAGGATCTGCTTCAACTCGGCAAAACGGAACGGCACCTTCGACCACTTCTCGCCGTTCTCGTAGTCCACCTTCAGGTGGTGGAAGCTGAACACCATGTCCAGCTCGTGGTGTGCCGGGTTGGAGTAGCCTACGCAGTTTTCGATGCTGGTCGAGGACATTTCGCCCACGGTTACGGTGTCATCATACTGACCGAAGGAGGCGCGGTTCAGCTGCTGAATACGAGTGTGCACAATCGGGGTGTCGGTGTATTGTGCCTTGTCCACGGTGCCTTCGGGGGCGTCGAGCAGCTCTTCACCCTTACCGATGACGTTAATGACGTCAAAACGGAAACCGCGCACACCCTTCTCGTACCAGAAGTTCACGACCTTAAACAGTTCGTCGCGCACAGTCGGGTTGTACCAGTTCACATCCGCCTGGGTGCGGTCGTACAGGTGCATATAGAACAGGGGAGTGCCGTGCTCATCCGTGTACTCGCCAAAGCGGGACCAGCAGGGGCCGCCGAACTTCGACTCCCAGTTGGTCGGTTCGCGCAGCTGACCGTCCTCGGCGTATTTGCCAGGGCGAATATAGAAATAATCCCAGTACTCGCGCTCACCGGCGAGCGCACGCTGGAACCACTCGTGATCGGTCGAAACATGGTTGAGCACCATGTCGAACATGACGCCCACACCGTGCTTGGCGAGGGTAGCAATCATCTCTTCGACGTCCTCCATGGTGCCAAGGTCGGGGTTAATGGCGTAGTAGTCGGAGATGTCGTAGCCGTTGTCGTTCTGCGGGGAGGCGAAGAACGGGTTGAACCACACCATGTCCACGCCCAGGGAAGCAATGTAGGGCACCTTCTCGATGACGCCGCGCAGGTCGCCGTAGGCGCCACCCGCCGCGGAGTAGAAGGACTTGGGGTACACCTGGTAGATGACGGAGGACGCGAAATCCTTACCGCCTGCCGGGGTGGTTGCCGGCGTGAGGGTGAGCGATGCGGTGGGTGCCTGTGTCATAGAAACCTTCTGAAATGTAAGCAGGGTTCAGCGTGTATAAAAGCGTGTATAAATCAGTGTGTTGGAAATGAACCGCACCGGTGCTACGTGTGGTGCTACGTATGCGCAGCGAGGCCCGTACGCGGCAGGCACGGCGGCCCACCGCCTCCCGGTACGTTCGCCGATTGAATATCGCCGCCCGCAACCTGGGCTCATTCCAGATTAGGGGGCATAATGGGGTGATGTCCCCCATCTACCCCAAAGGGGGCAATTCTGCCGCAGATCCGGCACAACACCCGTGGCCTCAACCCTCCCACCGATAGGCGGTTGCAGGCTCGTGCGCGTTTCGATGCATGAAACCAAAGTGACCCTGAGCTGAACAGTGTTGGACGCCGCGCGTAAAATCAGTACTTGCATCACTACGGAAGGTAAAACAATGCCAGAACTGCGTTCACGTACTTCAACTCACGGCCGTAACATGGCTGGTGCCCGCGCCCTGTGGCGTGCCACCGGCATGGGCGATGACGATTTCGGCAAGCCCATTATTGCTATCGCGAACTCCTTCACCCAGTTCGTACCCGGTCACGTGCACCTGAAGAACATGGGTGAACTGGTCGCCGGCGCTATCCGTGAGGCTGGCGGCGTCGCCAAGGAATTCAACACCATCGCCGTTGATGACGGTATCGCTATGGGCCACGACGGCATGCTGTATTCACTGCCTTCCCGCGACCTGATTGCTGACTCGGTCGAGTACATGGTTAACGCGCACCGTGCTGACGCGCTGGTCTGCATCTCTAACTGTGACAAAATCACCCCCGGTATGCTTCTGGCGGCTATGCGTCTGAACATCCCCACTATCTTTGTGTCCGGCGGCCCGATGGAGTCCGGCGAGGGCATTGAGGGTATTGTTGAGCACCGCCTCGACCTGATTGACGCCATGGTGATGGCTGTTGATGACAGCGTCAGCGATGCTGAGCTCGCTCAGGTTGAGAAGAACGCGTGCCCGACCTGTGGTTCCTGCGCGGGTATGTTCACCGCAAACTCCATGAACTGCCTGAATGAGGCGATTGGCCTGGCACTGCCGGGTAACGGCACCACCTTGGCTACTCAGGTGGCTCGTAAGGAGCTGTTCCTGGACGCTGGCCGCCGCATCGTGGAGCTGGCTAAGCGCTACTACGAGCAGGATGACGAGTCGGTTCTGCCCCGCTCCATTGCGACCAAGGAGGCGTTCGAGAACGCTATGGCGCTGGATGTGGCGATGGGCGGTTCGACCAACACCGTGCTGCACACTCTGGCGATTGCGCACGAGGCGGGTGCTGACTTCACTCTGGATGACATTGACCGCATTTCGCGTCAGGTTCCCTGCCTGGCGAAGGTCGCCCCGAACTCCACCAAGTACCACATTGAGCACGTGCACCGTGCCGGCGGTATCCCCGCCCTGCTGGGTGAGCTGAACCGTGCCGGCCTGCTGCACAAGAACGTTCATTCTGTTCACGCTGACTCGCTGGACGAGTGGCTGGACGAGTGGGATATCCGCAGCGGCAAGGCGAGCGAGAAGGCGAAGGACCTGTTCCTGGCAGCTCCCGGTGGCGTGCGCACCACCCGCGCGTTCTCTACCGCGAACAAGTACGAGTCCCACGAGACTGACGCTGAGAACGGCTGCATCCGCGCTGTGGAGCACGCGTACACCAAGGACGGCGGCCTGGCGGTCCTGTACGGCAACATCGCCCAGGACGGCGCAATCATCAAGTCCGCTGGTATTGATGAGGAGCTGTTCCACTTCAAGGGTCGCGCCTTCGTGGTCGAGTCGCAGGACGAGGCTGTGTACGAGATTCTGTCGAAGAACGTGAAGGAAGGCGACGTTGTCGTCATCCAGTACGAGGGTCCGAAGGGCGGCCCCGGCATGCAGGAGATGCTGTACCCGACCTCCTACCTGAAGGGTCTGGGCCTCGGTAAGAAGTGTGCACTGATTACTGACGGTCGTTTCTCCGGCGGTACTTCGGGTATTTCGATTGGTCACGTCTCCCCGGAGGCGGCTGCTGGCGGCGCGATCGGCCTGGTGCAGACCGGCGACGAGATTGAGATTGACGTGAACAACCGCATCCTGCGTGTGAACGTTTCGGATGAGGAGCTGGCTGCTCGCCGCGAGGCGAAGGGTGCCGCACCGTGGCGTCCGACCAAGCCGCGTGAGCGTCAGGTATCGAACGCCCTGAAGGTGTACGGCATGCTGGCTGCTTCGGCTGATAAGGGTGGCGTGCGCATCCTGCCCGAGGACGCATAAACCCCTCACGTATTTTCTGAGAATTTAATATTCTTGCCCTGTGAGCTGGTGCCCCGTTCCGCGGTTTTCTGCGGGGCGGGGCGCTTTTCTTTGTCCGCGTCTTTGTCCGCGTCTTTGTCTGCGTCTCTGTATACCGTCGTGGGATACCCGGTGCGGCGTATTGCCTTGTCAACGGCGTTGCAGTAGGGTGTAAGGAGGTATTTAGGTACCCGATTCACCGACTCAGCACAACCACTCAAACACAACGCAATTCGCAACCCTCACGAGGACGCATTCATGGTTACCCTGCCCGCGCGCGCACAGCGTGCCTTTACTCGTCGTGCCCTGACGGCTCTTGCCTGCATCGGCGCGCTCGCTTTGAGTTCTTGCTCTGCTCAGCCGCAGGCTGATGATTCTGAAACCGCCCCGATGAAGGTCGCGACTTCCTCGGCGTCCGTTGATGCGAAGACCCTGTTCCACGCGGCGGACGGCTCCTGGAAGCCGAATACTGTCCAGATTTCTGCCGGCCTGGATGCGCCGGCAACTTTTGATGCTGTAGCAACCCCGACCGATGAGCCGAGCACGGACGCCGAATACGAGGCGGCATACGCCACGGCGAGCGGCTCCGCGAACACTATCGATGCGGGTACCCGCTGCGGCGTGACGAGCCTGCTGGGTGGTTCTGCTGGCATTTACGTGTATGACGGTTCGGACTGCGCGAAGGCTCAGGAGGCGGTACGCCTCTTCAACAGCCGCAAGAACCAGGACGGTGCGGCGAGCGTTGAGTGGTACCAGTGCGCTACGAAGGTGCAGGGCCGCGACTACATTACGGGTGCCTGCTTCACTCAGGGTGGTAGCACTGAGAAGCCTCGCCTGGCGCTGATTCCGGCGCAGACCCGCATGCTCTCGGGTGTGCTGACCTTCGCTGAAGCGTATGGCGGCGGCACATTCGGTCAGGGCGATTCTGCGAAGACCGTTGAGGCGCTGCGCTTCACCAGCCCGGATTCTAAGGTCGCGTGCTCGGTGACCCCGTCGGGCGTGGATTGCCAGGCTCTGGTGGGCGTGACCCTGGAGGGTTGGGATGCTGCCTCCGGTAAGGCGCAGCAGCGTGTTCATATGGTGCAGGGTCAGGCGCCCGAGGTGAGCCTGGTCGGTCAGACCGCCACCCCGGAGCCGGTGAATACCGAGGGCATTACTGCTCTGCCTGCCGGTCAGGTGGTGACCGCGTACGGTTACACCTGCAAGTCGGTGAATACCGGTAAGGTGCATTGCGTGAGCGCGACGAATGGTTTCACCCTTGACTCGGTGGAGGTTGGCGTAGAGCGCCGCTAAGCCGAGAGCGCCGATAAGCCGAGAGCGCCGCTAGTAGCCGCGCTCGCCTCCAAAGCTGATATACGAATATACGAAGGTGCCCGGCGCCCCTCAAGTAGGGGTGCCGGGCACCTCGGTCTTTAACGTTGCTTAGCGGAAGTTGACGATGCGAACATCCAGCTCGGAGGAGAGCAGCGGCTCCCATGCGGCGACAGCCTTCTGGAAGTGCTCGGTGCCCATGTGCTTTTCGAGTAGCGCCTGGGATTCCCAGCGCTCGATGAATGCGAAGTCGGTGTCGGAGACGGCGCCGAAATCGTAGCTGACGTTGCCTTCGTCCTGGCGGCTTGCGGTCACGAGCGGTTCGATGGTCTTGAGGAATTCTTCGACGTGCTCGGGCTTGACGGATACTCCGGCGTAAACACCAATCATGGGGCTCTCCTTGTTGGATGGTGCGGCGTGGTGCCGCGTCGTATATGACTCTTTTACCGTACACCTTCGCCTCCGCTACGGGGTGGTATGCGCGGGGGTTTCTCGCGCTGTGTTCTGGTGCTGTGTTTTGCGCTGTGCCGGTGTGAGAGAGGAGTTGCGGGTATTCCATTCGCTGACTGTAAAAAATAGTGTTTTATATTTGCGTGCCCCTTTCTGTTCGACCTATAAAAGAATGAGGACGATACACCGCACGAATGGAAGGAGAAGCGGTATGGCACGCATGGGGGGTGACACTCATGGGATTTTCACCGGCGCACATCAAACGATGCACCCTGACCTGGGAGGCGCCCGACTATAGCGCCTCGTACCCTGCCGGGTACACGGATCAGGGCGTTGCTGTGATTGCGGTGGCTCAGGAGCATCGTAAGGCACAGGGCTTTTGTTATTCCGCCTTGTCAACGGTGGTTTTTATTTCTAAGCAGGACGGCACTCGCACTGTGGTGAATGAGGAGCAGATACTCTCTACCCACGTCCATTCCCTCATGGAGTGCTGCGATGAGGTGCATCCGCGTCTGCTGGGTCGCGCCGTGCTCTCGGCGTGGGATGTTGTTCCGGAGCAGTACCGCCAGAACCTGGTGACGATTGCTGCGGATCGTAAGAATTTGAAGCAGCTTTTCCGTGACTGTGACCAGTTGAAGGCGATCATGGAGTACCGCGCCTTTGAGAAGGTGCTGGACCCGTACGATAACCATTCTTTGGGTGAAGTGCATGTGAAGCTTGCTGGCACGCCCGCGTATGAGCGGATGCAGGCTGAGGTGTGTGCGGCACGTACCGCTGTGGATGAGATGGTGGAGGAGGCACTGACCCCTCGCCCGCTGGATCAGCTGCAGGACTATAGCGTTTTCACGGATTGTTCGTTCCGTTCGACTCACAATAAGAAGTATCAGCGTGGCGGCCGTATGGGTATCGCCGGCGTGAGTGAGGACGGCTTCTATTTTCATGCCCACTATGATGGCGTGAATATTATGACCGGTGAGCTGTCTGCGATGTTGGCGGCTTATACGGTGTTCCATAGCGGTTCGCGCCGCCTGATTATTCATACGGATTCTTTGGGTGCGTTGACGTTTGTGTTGCGTTTGGCGCATAGCCGTTGGGCTTTTGAAGCGTGGGTTTCTGAGGGTATTCAGGATGAGCGTGTTGTAGCTCAGATGCGTGCTTTGACGGAGGCTATCCGCGAGAAGCGTGTGCTGGTGAAGCATGTTCCGGGCCATACAGGCCACGGTTTGCAGGAGAGTAGCGACTCTGTGTCGAAGATGCATCGCCATTTTCCGGGGCAGATTGTGGATAAACGTCACCAGAGCGAGTTTAATC
This sequence comes from Rothia sp. (in: high G+C Gram-positive bacteria), assembly GCF_015265375.1. GTDB lineage: Bacteria > Actinomycetota > Actinomycetes > Actinomycetales > Micrococcaceae > Rothia. The sequence continues at coordinate 5,639 of NZ_JABZXW010000025.1, read as the reverse complement.
AGCGTTGCGAGTCGATTATTACTGCTTTGTCGGGTTGTGCGAAGGCTGTTCGCTTGCTTGCGCCGGAGTGGTTGCAGATTAAACCTTCTTCAATCCACACGGGAAACCGTTTATGGCGCTAAACTAGTCCAGGGTAGAAATGAACGCGCGATGCATTCGCCGCATACGAAGGTATGCGATGTCGGAGGTGTCGCGTGTTTCTTTTTGCCCTTTTGCCTTTTCTGCATGCGCTTTTACGAGGCTCACCTGTAGCGCTGCTCTAGCTTGTAGCCCCGCGCATCCTGCAATGGTGCGTGGGAAAAGAATGCGGGGGAAACGAAAGCTCCCCCTGAGCGTCGAATCAATCGAACTCAGGGGGGGAGCTTTTAGGTTATTTACCAGCGTGGGTGAACATAATCTTCACAATCGCAAGAACAATAACGGCGAGGGTGAGCCACACGGCGCTTCGGACAGTACGCCAGCAGATTGGCTCGCCGCGGTAGCGAGCAATCGCGAAGTTGAGGGTAAAAATACGCCACACCACGGTCACAAGACAGAGAATAATAGTGCAGTCAAAAATGATGTCGTAGGTGCCGCCGGGCGGTAGGAATGTCGCCAGAATCAGGAGCGCCACGGGGTACACGGTCGTACCCAGAATAGGGCTCGCGTTGCCCAGCGCGTGCTTGACGAAATCTCGCGGCGGGGTGCCGCCGTGCAGCACCCGGTACTCCTGCATTTCTGAGATGACGTGGGCAATGTAGGTGGTCAGACCGGTACCCGTAATGTAGAGGATTGCGGTGCCGTCAAAGATCGCGTTCGCGTCGTGAATGCTCAGCAGAGCCGCCAGCACCAAGAAATTACCGTAGGTGTACGCAGAGATACGGTGAGCAACGTCGTGCGCATCGAGTTCAGCGAATTTACGGCGTGCTTTACGGAATAGAAGGGGCATTCGATAGTCCTTTGGCGGGTGCGGGGATGAAAACTCAGACCCCCGAGTGTGTGACAAATAGCTTAGAGGAGCGATGACCACAGTCGGCAGAGGTTCTCCACCATCTTGATGCGGCGCGGGCGCTCCGCCCACTGGGTGTACAGCAGCTCGGTGCAGACCTGCTCGTATTCGGCGCATACTTCATCCAGCATCGCGACCATGCCGCGGTCAATGACGAACGTTGACACTTCCATGTTCAGTGAGAAGGAACGCGGGTCCATATTGGACGAGCCAATGAACGTAATTTCGTCGTCGACCATCATGAACTTGGAGTGCAACACGGTCGGGCTGGGGTACTGCAGAATACGCACACCCGCCTGCAGCAGCTGCTCGTAGTAGGAACGCTGCGCCATGTTCGGCAGGAACTGGTCGCCCTTCTCGCACACAATCACGGTGGTTTCAATACCGGAGTAGGCGGCGTTCGTGAGTGCCTGCAGTAGGGTCTCTTCGGGCACGAAGTAGGGCGAGCAGATGGTAATACGCCGCTCGGCGTTGTAGATCAGGTAGTTAATGAGGCGCAGGTTGTTTTCGGTTTCAAAACCGGGGCCGGAGGGCACAACCTGGGCGCGCATCCCATCCTTGTAGTAGGGGATATTGGTGTTAATTTCTGCCAGGATCAGCTGGTTCGTTTCGGAGTACCAGTCGGAGACGAAAACGGCGTTGAGCTCTTCAACGATGGGGCCGGTGCAGGAGAAGGTCAGGTCCTTCCACTCCAAGCCCTTCTTAATGTTTTCGGGCATGTCGTAGGAGCGGTGAATAGCGTTCTGCGAACCGGAGAACGCGACGCGTCCGTCCACGACGAGGACCTTGCGGTGGTTACGCAGGTCGGGTCGCTGCCACTTGAGTTTCCACGGTTTGAGCGGCAGCATGAGGCGCCACTGCATACCCGAGTCGTTGAGCATTTTCACGAGTTTCTTATAGGACGGGTATTTGCGGGAGCCGATGTGGTCGAGGAGTACGCGCACCTGTACACCGCGTTCGTGGGCTGCGAAGAGGGCGTCCCAGAGGACTGCGCTCGCCTCGTCGTAGGCGGTGATGTAGAACTCGAAGTGCACGTATTTGGTGGCGCGGTCGACTTCTTCCGCCATGGCGACCATTGCCTCGTGGTTGTCGGTGTGGAGGGTGAATTGGTTGCCGCCGACCAGGGGGAGTGAGCCCAGGGTGTAGTTGAGCTGGCTGGCTGCCTTTGCGGGGTCGGAGAGGTCGTCGGTGCGGGTGAGGAAGGGCTTGTTCTCGCTGACTTCGCGGATCAAGTCGTTCATGGCGTGTTGGCGTGCGCGGCGGTAGGCGGGCAGGCGCGAGGAGCCGAAGACGAGGAATGCGATGAACCCTACGAAGGGGATGAAGAAGATGGCCATGAGCCAGCCCAGGGCAACCACGGGTTTGCGGTTGTAGGGGAGCCAACAGAGGGCTGCGAGTCGGATGAGGATATCGGCGATGCCGAGTGCGAGGCGTAGCCAGTCTGGCAGGAAATCGAGATAGGCGGGGGCAAACAAGTTCATCCCTCTATTATGCCGATGTTTTGTGTGGGGCTGGAGCTTAGCTGGCTATGCTGTGGGCCTTAACGCCAAAAATGCACTTGAGCATTGTGTGCAGTGGTGAAATAATTGCAGTTATGCAGAAAAAGGAACAGAGCCTTCGCGAACGCCGCCGCGAACAAACCTGGACGGCGATCCACGAAGCAGCCCTCAAACGCGTCCGCGACCACGGGATGCGCGGAACCACCGTTGAAGAAATCGCCCAGGAAGCGGGCGTCTCCCCGCGTACCTTCTTCAACTACTTCCCCTCCAAAGAGGACGCCGTCCTGGGTCTGCGTGAACCGGTGGTCAGCGAGGAAATCCTCGAAACAGACCGCGCCCACGAGGACGACAACACGATCATTCGTGTAACCCACCTTCTCTGGGAGGTTATTTTCCAGAGCTTCCACTACGCCAATGGCAAGGACCCTCGAGCTCCCTTTCAGGAGTTCCCCGAGTCCGCGAAACGAATGAAAATGCACTACATGAAGTGCGAACAGGTGCTCACCGAGTACCTGAACACTATTGACTGGGTAGCTTTTGATGCTGCCGGTCGCCGCGGCCCCTTCCCGCGCCGAACCCCCGCTGACCCGCTGACCGATCACTTCCGGGAGCGATCGCGCGCAAAGGTCCAGCTTGCCTCCGCGGTGCTTCGCCAGCTGGAGTTCGCCCGCGACCTGGAAGACAAAGAGGATATCGCCCGCCATATTCGCCAGACGGTGAAGACCTTCCAGTTCCTGCTTTTTGAGCAGAACCGACCCGCAATCTAGCGGCGGTTCACTGCTACAAACTACAAAAGCCCGCCAGAAACCGAACCGGAGGACCCGAATCGGAGGCCCCGAATCGAGGTAACCGAATCCAGAGCCCGGCGGATACTCACAACAGACATATATAGAACGTAACTAAGGATTAAACGATGAGTACAGAGGAAAAGAATCTACCTCAGCCGCCAGCCGGTGAGGCTAAGCAGGAAAGTAAAAACCGCATCCGCGCCATGTTCCTGGGCCTGGTCATTGTGATGCTCATGTCCTCGCTGAACCAGACGATTCTGGCGCCGTCGCTGCCCACGATCGTCGGTGAGCTTCACGGCGTGGAGCACATGAGCTGGGTGATTACCATTTTCATCCTGCTTTCGACGATTACGATGCCGGTCTACGGCAAGCTTTCTGACCAGTTCGGACGCAAGCCCTTCCTGATTTTTGCGATTGTCGCTTTCATGGCGGGTTCGGTTGTTGGCGCGCTCGCGCAGAACATGAACTGGCTGATTTTTGCTCGTGGCCTGCAGGGTCTGGGCGGCGGTGGCCTGATGATTCTTTCTCAGGCGGTGATTGCTGATGTGATTCCTCCGCGCGATCGAGGCCGCTATATGGGTATTATCGGTGGCGTTTTCGCGTTCTCGTCGGTGGCTGGTCCGCTGATTGGCGGCTGGATTACTGAGGGTCCGGGTTGGCGTTGGGCGTTCTGGCTGAACCTGCCGCTGGCTATCCTGTCGATTCTTGCGGTGATTCTCTTGTTGCCGCACCGCCCGTTCCGTGAGCGTGAGAAGCACAGCATCGACTACCTTGGTTCGCTGATTCTGATGGCGGGTACGAGTGCGCTGGTGCTTGCCACGATTTGGGGCGGTAACCAGTACGAGTGGACTTCGCCCGAGATTATTGGTCTGCTGGTCTTCTCTGTGGTTGCTGCGCTGGTGTTTATCCCGGTGGAGAACCGTGCGGCTGAGCCGGTCATGCCCATGTACCTGTTCAAGAACCGTAACTTCCTGCTGACTCTGGGTGCTTCGCTGGCGCTGGGTGTGGCAATGTTCGGTGCGGTGGAGTATATCCCGACTTATCTGCAGATGGCGCTGGGTGTGAGCGCTACGGTTGCCGGTCTGCTGATGATCCCGATGATGGGCGTCATGCTGGTGGTGTCGATTGTGACGGGTCGCGTGGTGTCGAAGACCGGTCGCTATAAGCGTTATGTGACGAGCGGTACCGCGATTGTGGCGCTGGGCCTGTTCCTGCTGTCGACCGTGACTATTGAGACTCCGACCTGGCTGTTCTGTATATACCTTGCGGTGATGGGTGCCGGTCTGGGTATGTCTATGCAGTTCTTGACTCTGATTGTTCAGAATGCGTTCCCGGTGAGCGTGGTTGGTACCGCGACGGCGTCGAATAACTTCTTCCGTCAGGTGGGTGCTACTGTGGGTGCCTCGCTGGTGGGTGGTCTGTTTACCTCGCGTCTGACCTCGCTGATTTCTGAGCGTATGCCGCAGCAGGCGCTGCAGTCTTCGGGTAGCCATGCGTCTTCGTCTCTGACTCCTGAGCTGGTGGCGTCTTTGCCGGAGCCGGTGCACGGCATCATTGTGAATGCGTATAACGATGCGCTGATTCCGCTGTTCCTGTACCTGGTGCCGCTGGGCCTGGTGTCTACGCTGCTTCTGTTCTTCATTCGTGAGGATGCGCTGGCGACGACCCTGGAGACTGAGCCGGCTGTTGATATTGCCCGTGCGGCGACCGGTGCGATTCCGGTGATTACTCCGGAGATGGCGGCTAAGGATGCTGAGGCTCTGAAGAGCATGCACGCCTCTGCTCGTGCTCGTATTGATGAGTCGTTGAGCTCGGAGGCTTCGCCTGAGGCGGGTTCTTCGGAGGATGGCGGCTCCTCGCGTTCTTAGAATGAGGGATAACGAAAAGGTGCGCGCCGGAGGCGTTGCCTTCCTATATAAGCGGCGCCCCGGTGCGAGTCGTGTGCTCGTGCCGGGGCGCCGTTTTTGGCTGAGTTGCCTTAAATAGCGCGCTTAAGAGGTGTGCCTTAGTGCTTGGTTTAGGGGTTGGAAGTGTTGGTTTAGTCCCTTAAATAGTGGGTTTACGTGGTGTTTTGCCCCATTAAAGCGCTTATCGAAAAGGTTATTACGTCCCTATGTCGAGAGAATTGTTTCCGATGTAAAATTTTCGTAAAAATTGTTAATCCGCCCCTTTTCCCCGGTATTCCGGGGCATTTTTTTACCCAGCTCCCTTTTAGCTTGCATACAGGCTGTTCTAAGGGGTGAAAGTGCCCAATGTGGGTTTGGTGGAAGTGTTACAGGCTATATAAGATAAAGTACATATGCTCCTAGTGACAGTCATCACGAAGCAGTGCGCTAGGACAGCATGACACACATGCCTTAACAC
>NZ_JABZXW010000024.1 GCF_015265375.1 Rothia sp. (in: high G+C Gram-positive bacteria) | reverse complement strand
CCCGCCCCGAGTTCGCACCGGATGCGGACCGTCTGCTCTTCACCGGTGAGCACATCTTCCCCTGGTACTACGAGGAGGACCCCTCGCTGCGTCCGCTGGCTGAGGTTGCTAACCTGCTGGCTGAGAAGAAGGACTGGGGTCGCCTGTACGACCACGCACAGCTGCACAAGAACGAGGTTCCCGTGGTGGCTGCGGCGTACAACCCGGATGTGTACGTGGACTTTGAGCACTCCATGGAGACCGCTCGCTGGGTCGGTAACACCCACGTGTGGACTTCGAAGACCCACCACCACGACGGTTTCGGTTCTGACTCGCTGACCATTCTGGGTCACCTGAAGAACATGCTGGCTGAGGTTCACAACCAGTAATTCTTCTGAAATATCTCTGATATAGCTAAAGCCCCTCACCCCGGTTGATCCGGTGTGAGGGGCTTTAGTGTTGAGGCTTTAGCCTAGTGAAGCTGCAAGCTCAGTAGCTCAAACTACTTGGAGGAAGAGTGCGCATCCTGCGCGGTGCGGGCACGCATCACGAGGGCGTGGTACTCGTCTTCCTTCTCGATCAGCTCTTCACGCAGCTTCTGCGGAATGGCGTTGAGCTTCTCGGTTTCCTTCTGCCAGCGGGCGGTGATGTCCGCACGCTCGGCAGCGGATGCATCCTCGGGCAGTGCCAGGTACTTCTCGGAGAGCGCCTGCACGCGCTGGATGGTCTGCAGTGCGCGGCCCTTGGGGCTGAGCAGCGAAGCAAGCACGGTAATAACCAGGACGCTCACGATGACCAGCAGCGACATTTCGGTGGTAATCTCCACAACGTGCACGGGCTCGCCGTGGTTAATGAACGGCAGGTTGTTCTCGTGCATTGCATGCAGGATGAGCTTCACACCAATGAACGCGAGGATGGTCGCCAGGCCGTAGGACAGGTAGACGAGGCGGTCCAGCAGACCGTCAATCAGGAAGTACAGCTGGCGCAGACCCATGAGGGAGAACGCAGTCGCGGTGAACACAATGTAGACGGACTGGGTAAGACCGAAGATCGCGGGGATCGAGTCGAGCGCGAAGAGCAGGTCGGAGCCCGCGATTGCGACCATGACGAGCATCATGGGGGTCATGACGCGCTTGCCGTTTTCGAGGGTGAAGAGCTTGTCGCCGTCGAAGTGGTCGCTGGTCTTCAGGTACTTCTTGGCGAGGCGAACCATGATGTTGTCGGCTTCGTCGTCGCCGTCGCCTTCGGTGAGTTCGTCCTTGAGCAGGTTACCTGCGGTCATGAGCAGGACCAGGCCGAAGATGTAGAACACCCAGGCGAAGGAGTTGATAATCGCTGCGCCGGCGAAGATGAAGGTGCCGCGCGCCAGGATTGCGAAGACGATACCGAAGAGCAGGACCTTCTGCTGATTCTCACGGGCAACACGGAAGGTGCCCATAATGATCATGAAGACGAAGAGGTTATCAACCGAGAGAGCTTCTTCGGTGATGTAGCCTGCATAGAATTCGGTGGCGGCGGTCGGGCCGTTCGTCACGAAAATATACAGACCAAACAGCAGCGCGATACCGATGTAAATACTCGACCAAATGGCCGCTTCCTTAACGGAGGGTTCGTGCGCCTTACGAACGTGGAACACGAAGTCGAAGGCCAACAGACCCGCGATGATGAGAATAGTAACCAACCATTGCAACCCGGTAACTTCCATGGGGAGCCTTTCTTGTGGTGTGCGTACAGGACCACAAGTCTCTCCCGCCGACCTGAATGGAGGTCGGCTCGATTCACCGGTTAGGCGCCTTCGGCTAACGTGCTGACGATGAGTCGATTGGTGGGATACTCCCTTGCTCGGTGAACGATTATACCTTAGGGTTCATGATTCTATGAAGGTTCAGTGGAGTTTTTATCTTTCTGGCGGTTATTAGGTGGTGTGAAGGGTACCGAATCGCCGGTATTGATAGGGTGCAGAAGGTTGTACCCGCGCAGTAGGCATGCCTCCGCACGCACGAAGAGGGGCCCGAAGTGGTACCGCTCCGAGCCCCTCCCTCAGTGAAGAGCCTCCGCGGTTTAGAGCCCGCGGTATGGGTTTAGACGTTCAGCTCACGCAAACGTGCTACAAGCTGCTCGCCCAGGTCAGCACCTGCAGAACGAGCAATATCTTCGGTGCCCGGCATACTCAATGCGCCGTACACGTAAACGGGTTCTGCCCACTTCATGCTGGAAAATGCCGCAGTATTCTGCAGGGGATTGAAGATTTCGGGGAAGTTGTTCGGCAGCTTCTCCGCATAGATTTCTGCGTTTGCACCGGCGCTTGCGGCGACTACGAGGGTCTTACCCGCCAGCTTATCGCCGTCACTACCGTAGGCGAATCCGTAGGTGAAGACCTCATCCAGCCACTGCTTAAGCAGCGCGGGAACCGAGTACCAGAAGACGGGGAACTGCAGAACGATAACGTCCGCTTCCACGAGAGCCTGCTGTTCTGCGGCGATATCAAATGAACCATTGACGCGGTGGGTCGCGATTTCGCGCACCTCTACGTTTTCTCCCAGGGCCTCGGTGACAACACGGAGAGCTTCAGCGTTGGCAGTCGAGGATTCGGGAGTGGGGTGACCGTAGACGATAAGAGCCTTAGACATTTGTCTTCCTTTCTGGATTTTTCTTGCGGTGTTCCGCTTGATGGTTTTATAGTATCCATTAGAAACCGGGTACCTCAAGGTAACTATTGGGGACTTCGAGAAAATATTTGAAAATATTTTTCGCACCCCTCGCCGCACCCATAAAACAGCAAAACAGCCCCTCAACAGATTGATTAGACAACAGCCATGACCACCACCGCACTCCCCCGCACCCCGCAGGACGACCTACCCGCCAATATTCTCGCCAGCAGGTGCCCCTCCCGCACCGTCATGCGTCACCTCACCGACCGGTGGACCCCGTTCATCGTTGCGGCGCTCTCCGAGCAGCCCGTCGCCCGATTCGGTGAGCTCAAGGCGATGATTCAGGGCGTCTCCCCCAAGGTCCTCACCCAGACCCTGCGCTCCATGGAACGCGACGGCCTCGTGGAGCGCCGGGTTACCGCCTCCATTCCGCCGCGCGTGGACTATGAACTGACCGCACTCGGTACGACCCTCATTGAGCCGATGACCGCCCTGCGCCACTGGGCACAGGACAATATGCAGGCGGTGCTCGAAGCCCGCGAGCGCTACGACGCAGCCGAACTAGAGAACGGCGAGCTAGAGAACAGCGAGCTATAGCGCAGCGTGCCGCTCCTAGCCCACATAAAAGTAGCCCTCCCGGTGAGTACTTATGAGTACATACCGGGAGGGCTACTTCTTCATTCAGTTAAGACAGCTGTTTAGGAGACCATATTGAAGGTCGGCGGGGTAAACGCAATCGCGTTCACCTGCTTGCTCGTATCAAGCTTGCCGTTCTCACGAATCGTCGGGACGGTAATGACCGCCTCGAACTGGTACATGCCTTCCATGAGCTTATTGCCGCGCAACGCAAAACGCGCGGAGATGCCGGTCGCCCGGTCATTCACGCTCGACGCAAACGGGATAACCTGACCCTGAACGGTCTGGGTCTTGCCGCTGCGGGTCATGACGGTTGCTACACCGGTCGGGTCAGTCGTGAAGACCTGACGGTCAATGATCTCACCCTCGGGCGAGAAGAGGTAAATGTCCATGGACGGGTGCAGGTGCGTGGTGCCGGTCGTCGCCTCCAGTGCAGAGACATTGTAGGTCATCACGAACTCACCACAGTTCAGGTTCAGGTCACCATCGGTGCCGTGAGTCGCCTCGTACACGGACATGAGGCGGATTGTCGCGGGGTTCGGGGAGGTTGCATTCTCCATGGACCACCACGCCTGACCGGTCTCCGGCGCAGTCACGGGCTTGTTCTTGGTGCGCGACTGCAGGGCGCCACTGGCGGGGTTGGTAATCATCCAGCCGCCGACCTGGGTGAAGTCCGGGCCCTTGACAGCCTTGCAGTCATCAGCCGAAGCAGCGAATGCGGGCACCGCCGTGGAGGCGGCAATAGCGGGCACAGCCCAAAGCGCGCCGCGGGTGAGGTTGCGGCGGGTAACGGAACGAGCTCCCGTAGTGTGTGCGTCTGAAGAGTTATTTGAAATAGTCACAGATTTTTCTTTATTACTCGGAAGCATCAAGGTGTTATTTGACACGTAAAACACTTTGATAGTGTACAACATCTATCTGCACTCAGTAGAAGTTCATGAGCAATGAATTATCTCATGGCGAAAAACCCAAGTCGAACCCCTAAACACACGGTTTAGGCGTGACCCGCCTCCTTCATCAGACGCAGCTCCTTCTTCAAATCGGCAAGCTCATCACGCAGACGCGCCGCCAACTCAAATTGCAGGTTCTCCGCCGCCACGCGCATCTGCTCGTTCATCGGCTCAATCAAATCCAGCAAATCCTCCGCGGGTGCCGCCGCCAGGCCGTCAGCGCGAACGCGCGCCTCGGCACGGGCGAGCAGCTCCTCCGACTCGGGGGTGCTCGTGGCAATCTTCGAAGCCGTCGAAGAGCCCGTCTTCACGGTGCGAGCACCCTTCTTACCGCTCTTGCGCTGCTGCAGAAGCTCGCGGGTGTCCTCTTCCTCGCGGGCGAGCACATCCGTAATATCGGCAATCTTCTTACGCAGCGGCTGCGGGTCAATGCCGTGTTCGCGGTTGTAGGCCTGCTGAATCTCGCGGCGGCGGTTCGTCTCATCAATCGCCACGCGCATCGAGTCCGTAATCTTATCGGCGTACATGTGCACCTGACCGGACACGTTACGCGCCGCACGACCAATCGTCTGAATCAGCGAGGTGGTCGAACGCAGGAAGCCTTCCTTATCGGCATCCAGAATCGCAACCAGCGAGACCTCGGGCAGGTCCAGGCCCTCACGGAGCAGGTTAATACCGACCAGCACATCGAAGGTGCCCAAGCGCAGTTCGCGCAGAAGCTCCACGCGGCGCAGGGTGTCAACGTCAGAGTGCAGGTACTGCACCTTCACGCCGTGCTGCAGCAGGTACTCGGTCAGGTCCTCCGCCATGCGCTTGGTGAGGGTCGTAACCAGCACACGCTCGTCACGCTCAACGCGCACGCGAATCTCCTCGAGCAGATCATCAATCTGACCCTTGGTCGGCTTGACCACAATCTCCGGGTCAATCAGACCGGTCGGGCGAATAATCTGCTCCACATAACCATCAGCCTGCGACAGCTCATACTTGCCGGGGGTCGCCGAAAGGTAAATCGTCTGACCGATGCGCTCCAGGAACTCCTCCCACTTCAGCGGGCGGTTATCCATCGCCGAGGGCAGGCGGAAACCGTGCTCCACCAGGGTGCGCTTACGAGACATATCGCCCTCGTACATGGCACCAATCTGCGGAACCGTCACATGCGACTCATCAATAATCAGCAGGAAATCATCCGGGAAATAATCCAGCAGACAGTTCGGGGCACTACCGGGAGCACGACCGTCAATATGGCGCGAGTAGTTCTCAATGCCATTGCAGAAGCCCATCTGCTCCATCATTTCCAGGTCATAGGTGGTGCGCATACGCAGGCGCTGCGCCTCCAGCAGCTTGCCCTGGGATTCGAGGGTCTGCAGGCGCTCACGCAGCTCATCCTCAATGGAGGTAATAGCCTTCGCCATGCGCTCGGCGCCGGCAACGTAGTGGCTTGCGGGGAAGACGTACATCTCTTCTTCCTCGCGAATCACCTCTCCGGTCAGCGGGTGCAGGGTGTAAATCGCCTCAATCTCATCACCGAAGAACTCAACGCGGATCGCGTTCTCCTCGTACATGGGGATGATTTCGACGGTATCGCCGCGCACACGGAACGTGCCGCGGTGAAAGTCCATGTCATTACGCGCGTACTGCATCGCCACGAACTGGCGCAGCAGCTCGTCGCGGTCAATCTCCTCACCGCAACGCAGAGTCACCATCTGCTCAATGTACTCCTCGGGCGTACCCAGACCGTAAATGCAGGACACGGTCGAAACCACCACCACGTCGCGGCGAGTCAGCAGGGAGTTCGTCGCCGAGTGGCGCAGACGCTCCACCTCCTCATTGATGGAGGAGTCCTTCTCAATGAACGTATCGGTCTGCGGCACGTACGCCTCAGGCTGGTAGTAGTCGTAGTAGGAGACGAAATACTCCACCGCATTATTCGGTAGCAGCTCGCGCAGCTCATTCGCCAGCTGCGCCGCCAGAGTCTTATTCTGCACGAGCACCAGAGTCGGACGCTGCACCGCCTCAATCAGCCAGGCTGCGGTCGCGGACTTACCGGTACCGGTAGCGCCCATCAGCACAATGTCTTTCTCGCCGTTCTGCACGCGCTCGGTGAGCTCGGCGATCGCCTTCGGCTGGTCGCCGGCAGGCTGGAAGGGGCTGACCACTTCAAAGGGGGCAACAACACGGTTGATCTGGGGTGCGTAACTCATGTATCCATCCTAGGGGAAAGCCGCCCCATACGCCCCCGGATTGGTCGCCCTTTTCTGCTGGCGCAATAGTCTGGCGTAACTACCGACGCAGCACCGAGGCAATAGCCTGGCGTGAAAGTGCCCAAGTTCATAAAAGAGAAAGCGCAAAAGATAAGGGGCGTTCGAGCGGTTTATGTGCGCCACCAGGTAGGAACTAAACAGTAGCGTTTTCCCGCGTAATTCCCGCGCAATAACGGCGTACTTACGGGGGTTCCCACTCCCCCGCCCACACCGCGGCGCAGGCACGCCGAGCCACAAAAGATAAGGGATAAAACATAAAGACTTATGACGAGTATTCCGCACCCCTATCCTTTGCCTCGTTGACGCGGCTCACATATGTTTAGAGCGCACACACGCAGACAGAACGGACCATAAGAGCGCACGGAAGGACTCCATGAGCACGACCACGGAGACAGCCTCAAAGTCATCTGCAAAAGAACCCGCGGAGGCGAACCCGGAGGCGAACCCCACCGGCACACCCGCCGCCACCCCAGCGGCCAAGAACGAACGCCGCCGCTCGCTCTTCACCTCCTCCTACCCGGTCATTATGCTCATCGCCCTCGCCATTCTTGTGGGCGTCACCTACCTCTCCCTGGTCACCGGCCGCTACCCCGTCACCCTCGACGAGCTCTTCCGCATCCTCGGCAAGAACTGGTTCGGTATGGACCTGAAGGTCTACAAGCCCGCCGAAAACATGCTGCTCACGGTGCGCATTCCGCGCCTGCTAGCAGCTGGACTGATTGGTGCCGCCCTGGCTATTGCGGGTGCTACCTTCCAGGCGGTCTTCCGCAACCCGCTGGTCTCCCCGTACCTGCTGGGTGTTTCTCAGGGTGCATCCGTTGGTGCCGCAACCGCCATTCTGCTGGGTGTGGGTACCAGCCTCGCCATTCAGGGTTCTGCCCTGGCCGGCGGCCTGGCTGCCGTGTTGCTGACAGTCACCATCCCTCGTCTGCTACGTAACGAATCCACCCTGATGCTCGTGCTCTCAGGCGTGATTGTGGGTGGCTTCGGTACCGCGGCTCTGGGCGCGCTGAAGTTCATTGCAAACCCTGAAACCCAGCTGGCTCAGATTGTGTTCTGGCAGATGGGCTCCCTGCAGGACGTGCGTGCCAATGCACTCACCCAGTTCGCTCTCGTGGCTGGCCCCTGCATCCTGCTGTTGCTGGCGATGCGCTGGCGCGTGAATATCCTGTCGCTCGGCGACGACGAGGCACGCACTCTCGGCATTAACCTGACCCGTACCCGCGGCGTCACCATTCTGCTGGCCACCCTGATTACCGCAACCAGCGTGTGCATTGGCGGCCCGATTTCCTGGGTTGGTCTGGTCATTCCGCACCTGTGCCGTCTGCTGGTCGGTAGCGATACCACTAAGCTCATGCCGCTGTCCATCCTGATGGGTGCTTCGTTCATGATGTTCGTCGACACCCTGGCTCGCAGCCTTACCAGCGCAGAGGTTCCGCTGAGCGTTCTGACCGGTTTCATCGGCACGCCGCTGTACGTGGCACTGCTGCTGCTTGGAAAGGTTCGGGTGAAGTAATGTCTCCTTCCATTTCCGATGCTCGGCACGCCGCGGATGCGAGCGCAGAGGTTCTGCTACGCCTGGACGATGCGGGGTTCCGCTACGGTCACCGGGGCGAGCGCATCAAGCACCGCCGCGCGGGCCTGCACCGCTCAAGTCACCGTTCCGACCGCTGGATTTTCCGCAACGTGAACCTGATGGTGCACCGCGGCGAGGTGCTCGCCATTCTGGGTCGCAACGGCGTGGGTAAGTCCACCCTGTTGAACTCCCTCATTGGCTTGCATTCGCTCACCGAGGGCACCGTTCACCTGGGCGGCGAGCCGCTGGATTCCCTAACCCCGACCGAGCGTGCCCGCCGCATCGCTTACCTTCCGCAGATGGAGGGCAGCGGCATCTCCTACACCGTGACCGAGTACCTGCTGATGGGTCGCGCACCCTATATCGGGTTGTTCTCTTCGCCCTCACGCCGTGACCGTGAGCAGGTGCAAACCGTGATGGAGGAACTCGACCTGCTGGATCTAGCACATTCCCCGCTGGATCTGCTGTCCGGCGGTCAGCGTCAGCAGGTGGGTATCGCCCGAACCCTGGTTCAGGACGCCCCACTCATCGTTTTGGACGAGCCGACCAGCGCCCTGGATGTGGCGAATCAGGCGAAGGTTCTGCGGAAGATTCGGCAGCTACGCGACGCCGGGTACGGGGTTATTTTCACGACCCACAACCCGGATCATGCACTCATGCTGGATGCGATCGTTGCCCTGCTCGGCGCGCATGACGCAACCGAAGCGCCCGTCCCGAAGGATTCATTAGTTTCGAAGGACGCGCCAGCTCAGCTTTTGACGGGCCGCGCCTCCGAGGTGCTCACGAGCAAGGTTCTCTCACGCACCTTCAATACCGACCTGACGGTGACTTATTCCCCCGAGCTGGGTCGTTCCAGCGTGCACATGACGAGCCTCGATACCTGAGAATCCGCAACCCCTAGTCTTCCGGTGGTGGTTCGGACTGGACACAAAAGATGCGGTAGAGGTGCCGCATCCGCTGTGGCGGCGCGTCCCTAGAGCGCCGCTTCTCCGAACCGCCTCCGGGTTATTCACCCACCGTCTCGACACAGAAAGACACACCATGAAGATCACGAAGTTCCACACCGGCATTGCCCTGACCACTTCCCTGCTGCTGGCTGCCCTGACCGGTTGCGGTGCCGCGAACACCGCCTCCTCCTCGGCTTCTAGCTCGACCTCCGTTTCGGCTTCGACTAGTTCTGCAAAGAAGCACACCAGCTTCTTCGTGAAGGATAACGGCGACGGCACCAAGGTCATTAAGGACATTGACGGCAAGGAAGTTACCGTCCCCACCAACCCGGAGCGCATCGCTGACCTGTGGCACGCAAACAACCAGGTGGTTCTGCTGCTGGGCGGTGCCGAGAAGCTGGTGTCCACCACAACGAACGTGAAGTCCCTGGCGTGGTTCAAGCAGGTGTACCCCGGTATTGAAAAGGTTGATGCGCCGGTGAAGGGCACCGACGTGAACATGGAACAGCTGCTTGCCGATAAGCCGGAGGTGCTGCTCGCCTCGTCGAAGGATCAGATTGCGAAGGCAACTGAGGCGGGTATCCCGGCGGTGCACGTGGAGTTCCAGAACTTCGCGGACCTGAAGCGCACCGTTGAGCTGACCGCTGAGGTTATTGGCACCGATGAGGCGATTGAGCGTGCCGAGAAGTACCTGGCGTACCTGGAGAAGAACGAGAACCTCATCAAGGAGCGCCTGAAGGACGTCACTGACGCCCCGAAGGTTCTGCACATTGCGGGCGGTTCTGACCTGACGAAGGTGGACGGCTCAAACTCCCTGATTGGTGAGTGGATGAAGCTTTCGGGCGCGAAGAACTCCCTGGACGGCGTGGAGAATTTGAAGAATATTTCTCTGGAGCAGATTATTGCCTCGCAGCCGGAGTACATCATCATTGGTGGCGCGGATGCACAGAAGGGTGTCGACGCTATCAAGGCTGACGCAGCGTGGGCTGACGTTCCTGCGGTGAAGAACGGCAAGATTATTAAGAACCCGGTCGGCACCTTCAACTGGGACCGCTACTCCGCTGAGGAAGCGCTGCAGATTCTGTGGGCGGCTAAGCTGTTCCACCCCGAGAAGTTCTCCGATGTTGACCTGGTCAAGGAGACCCGCGAGTTCTACTCGACCTTCTACGGCTACAACCTGACCGAGGATGAGGCGCAACGCATCATCAACGGCCAGGGCCCGGCAACCAACTAATCGGGTAGCTAGCTAATCTGGCAACTAGCTAATCTGGCAACTAGCTAATCCGGCTGGGTAACCCGAAACTGGGTAATCTGGCGGCCGGTTCATACATTCAATAAATACCGCCTGGGACCGTGCATAACGCATGGTTCCGGGCGGTATTTTATTGGTTCGCAGTGTTAGTTGGCCGCAGCGTTAGCGCACCTCCACGGTGGCTCCCGCGAGGCTCATCAGCGCCCGGTTCGTCAGCGGAAGATACCCGTTCAGGGCGCTCAAAATCAGCTGCATGGTGCGCTCTTCATCCTCCACGCTCAACCCGCGCGGAATACCCACGCCGGGCACGCAGATGCGCTGCTTGTACAGGTCAATGACCGCGCACACGGTACGGTTCGGCACACCCAACACGGGCAGCATGCCGCGGTGGTTGACGGTGCGCAGACCCTCGCCGACCACGGCGGCGGTGCGGATATCCGGGCGGATACTCCCCTCAAATCGGGAGGCGCTCGCACCGTTCGCAAAAGCCGCCGGGTCGGGGATACTGTTCGGCACCGCGCTCTTCTCGTTCAGCGCCGCCAGCAGCGGCTCACCCACGGCGGCGGTGACCGCCACGTAGCGTACCTGCCGGTCCATGGCGTTGAGGAAGTCCAGTTCCGCGTACTCCTCCACGCGGTAGTTCTCGACCAGGCCCGCCTCACCCGATCCGGTTTCTTCCACGGTTCGGGTGATGACTTCCTCATCGTAGAAGCTTGCCACGCACACCTGCGGGGCGCCGCGCTCAATGCGGGCGCGGCATTGGTAATCGTCGTCGAGCAGCCAGAGGGACAGCTCGTAGCCGTCGGGCACATCGCGCACACCGGTTGCGAGGAGCACCTCACTGCCGTCCAGGTGGAAGGGTTCCCAGCCTGCCGGTTCGAACGCGTTGAGGGCACCGTCCAGGGCGGGGTTGCAGGATCCGAGGCTCGGCGCCTGCTCGGCAGGGGTGAATGCCTCGGTGGAGGGCATGGCGATGGTGAGCCCGCGCATCCTGCCGGCAAGGCAGAGTTCAATCGCCATGAGCAGGTGGCCCGCACCTTTGCGGCTGAGCGCGGGGCTCTGCACCAGGTGCGCCACGCCGGAGTTGTCCAGGCTGAGGTGTTCGCCGACTCCGCGGGCGGCGTTGGAGTAGCGGTTGTGCAAGCGCACCAGTTCGTCAATGGGCAGGGCACGACCCACGGTGCCGAACGCCTGGGCGATAGCCTGAACGTGTTCGGGGAAGACGCGGCAGAGCCTTCCGAGCTGGCGGGCGAACTCTGCAGGACGCTGCGTGAGCACGCCCAGCAGGGTGCCGAGGTTCTGCTGGCGGTAGGCGTTGAGTAGCTGGGCGACGGTGGCGGGTTCGAGCTGTTCGGCTACGCCCCTCTTGGGGAGGCGCGCTCCCCCGCGGTTGAGGGTTGCGGTACCGCCGCGGCTGCCCGCGGAGAACTCCGGTGAGTTTTTGCCTGCTTGTTCGCTTGTTTGTTCTCGGTAGGTTCCCGACTGCGTCACGTTTTCACGACCTTGCGCTCTTCAGAGCGTTCGTTAGCTGATTCTTCGTAAGGTGACGGGCGGGGCTCAGCGCCTACCGGCAGATGGTTCGTGCACACACTCGACCGTCTACCGGGTCGTATAGTACCGGCATTCAGCTGTGTCTCGTTCCTTGAGCAACTAAGCTATAGCTTCAAGACGTCAGCATCAGGACCTCAGCGCTGAGATAGTACCCAGTTCTCGGCGCTGAGATGTCAGCGTTGAGCCCTGCCCGTCGGTGCGGGCGCACGCGTTCCCTCGTGGAGGCGCCGAGCTGGGTTACCGCTGGTAATGAACCCGTTGCCCGTGCCGTGGAGGGGCGTGTGCGTTCCGCAACGCTTTTTAGGCTATCAGCTTTAGCAGGCAATTACTAGGGTTAGAGTAACTATTAACTAAGGTTGGACTACCTTTTGGGTTTTGAGGGCTTTACACGGGTGCTCTAGCCCGGGAATCTAGGGAGCGGCAATCTAGGGGTCAGCAACCTAGACCGGCAAATCCACCCACTGAGTATCCCCCCAGGTCACGCTCGCCGCACCGGAACTCAAGCTCACCACCTGCTCCTCGGCACGCGCCAGCTCCTCCGGGCGGTCAAACACGCCCAGGGAAATCGTGGCACCCTCCGCACCGTACTCGGTACCCAACACATTCAGACCGGCGGCACGGATCTCGTTCTCCAGGCGGCCAGCATCCGCATGCGAACTGGGCACCTGACCCACACGCAGACGCTCACGCGAATCGAATAGCGCACCATCCAGGGTCTGCACCACCGAATCAGTGTAGGCGCGCACCAAACCGCCCGCGCCAAGCTTAATGCCACCGAAATAGCGCACGACCACCGCAACCACATCCGACAGGTCGGTGGTGCCGTCCTCGCGGGTCTGACGCGCCAGCAGCGCCTGCATCATCGGCACACCGGCGGTACCGGCGGGCTCACCATCATCGGAGGAACGCTGAATATCGCGGTCAGCACCAATAATGAACGCCGAACACACGTGGCGGGCATCGTGGTAGGTCTTGCGCACCGACTCAATGTAGGCGCGCGCCTCCTCAACGGTACTCACGCGCTTGATGTGACCGATAAATTCGCTACGCTTAATTTCGAGGAGGCTCTCATAGGGCTCATCGCCGCGCGGCACAAGGTATCGGTTGGCGCGAGTTTCTTCCTGCATGTGTCCTCCTCTAATCAGTACCTATCTATTGTGGCACAGCCCGTCAGGAGCACCGTCCATGTCCCAGCCTTCTTCCCCCGCCTCCACTGCCCTGCGCCGTTACGCCCTCACCGGCGGTATCGGCAGCGGCAAGAGCACCATCGCCTCCCTCTTCGTTGAGCAGGGCGCGTTCCTGGTGGATGCGGACGCTATCTCCCGCTCCCTCATGGAGCCCGGCGAGGCGGTGCTCGCCCGCACGGTCGCGGAGTTCGGTGAGCATCTGCTCGATGAGGACGGCCGCCTCAACCGCCCCGCCCTGGCTCGTATCGTGTTCAATGATGAGCAGGCGCGCCTGCGTCTGAACGCAATTGTGCATCCCGCTATTCGTGAGCGTGCCGCACAGCTGGTGGAGCAGGCGCAGTCCGAACCCGGTTTTAGCGGCGTGGTGCTGGAGGATATTCCTCTGCTCGTGGAGACCGGCGACCCGTCCGCTTTTGAGGGCGTGGTCGTGGTGCGCACTCCCCTGGCGACTCGCCTGCAGCGCCTCGTATCTTCACGCGGCATGAGTGAGGAGGATGCGCGCGCCCGCATCGCCGCGCAGGCAACCGACGAGCAGCGTGAGGCGGTCGCAACCTGGATTATCGATAATGGCGGCTCGCTGGAGGAAACCGCCGAGCAGGTGCGCGCCGTCTGGGAGCAGATGACCGCCGCCTAAAATCCTCCCCAGCAACACGGGGCGCAGCAATACAGAGCACAGCAACACCGGGCACGTACCCCGGCTCCCAACGTCCCCCAACCCCGACTCACCCGGCCCCCAATAACGCAAAGAACCCCCTCACCTCCCAAACGGGAGGTGAGGGGGTTCCTCTGCTCTAGGCACCCCACGCGGGGGTTACCTATCGGCTATTACGCCTGATGAGTGCTCATCTGAGCGGCAGATTAGTTGCCGGTCAGCTTCTTGCGGAGCTCAGCCAGTGCCTCATCCGATGCGAGGGTACCTGCGGAAGCGGGCTCCTCGGAGGAGTAAGAGGTCGGTGCGGGCTCAGCTGCTGCGGGAGCTGCTGCTGCAGCCTCTGCGTCAGCCTCGAGAGCCTTAGCAACCTGAACCTTGTGAGCCTCGAAGCGAGCCTGTGCCTCTGCGTACTGTGCTTCCCAAGCCTCGCGCTGTGCGTCGAAGCCTTCCAGCCACTCGTTAGCCTCGGGGTCGAAGCCCTCGGGGTACTTGTAGTTGCCAGCCTCGTCGTACTCTGCAGCCATACCGTACAGAGCGGGGTCAAACTCGGTAGCGTTGGGGTCAACGCCCTCGTTTGCCTGCTTGAGGGACAGGGAGATGCGGCGGCGGTCCATGTCGATGTCGATGATCTTAACGAAGACCTCTTCACCAACGGAGACGACCTGCTCAGCCAGATCAACGTGGCGGGTTGCCAGCTCGGAGATGTGGACGAGGCCCTCGATGCCGTCCTCAACGCGCACGAATGCACCGAAGGGAACGAGCTTGGTGACCTTGCCGGGAACAATCTGACCCAGAGCGTGGGTGCGAGCAAATGCCTGCCACGGATCTTCCTGGGTTGCCTTGAGGGACAGGGACACGCGCTCGCGGTCCAGGTCCACCTCGAGAACCTCGACGGTAACGGGCTGGCCAACCTCGACAACCTCGGACGGGTGGTCGATGTGCTTCCAGGACAGCTCGGAAACGTGAACCAGACCGTCCACGCCACCCAGGTCCACGAATGCACCGAAGTTGACGATGGAGGAGACAACGCCCTCGCGGACCTGACCCTTCTCCAGCTCGTTGAGGAAGGAGGAGCGAACAGCGGACTGAGTCTCTTCCAGGTATGCACGGCGGGACAGAACAACGTTGTTGCGGTTCTTGTCCAGCTCGATGATCTTAGCTTCGATCTGCTGACCGATGTAAGGTGCGAGGTCGCGGACGCGGCGCATCTCAACGAGGGATGCGGGCAGGAAGCCACGCAGACCGATGTCGAGGATAAGGCCACCCTTGACAACCTCGATAACGGTACCGGTAACGACGCCGTCGTTTTCCTTGACCTTCTCGATGTCGCCCCATGCACGCTCGTACTGTGCGCGCTTCTTGGAGAGGATCAGGCGACCTTCCTTGTCCTCCTTGGTGAGGACGAGTGCCTCAACCTCGGAGCCGAGCTCGACAACCTCAGAGGGGTCGATGTCGTGCTTGATGGACAGCTCGCGGGAGGGGATGACGCCTTCGGTCTTGTAACCGATGTCGAGCAGAACCTCATCGTGGTCGATCTTAACGACCTGGCCGGAGACGAGATCGCCGTCGTTGAAGACCTTGATGGTCTTCTCGACTGCCTCGAGGAATGCCTGCTCGTCGCCGATGTCGTTGATTGCGACCTGAGGGATGTTGGTGCTCATGTAGTGAGGGCTCCAATTGGATTTCTAATAGGTCGACGCTGCCGGTTCGCCGTTCAACACCCCCGAGTGGAGGCGCCGACCGGCTCACTTTTTCACCCCGGCGCGCACGGCATAGGGCCGCTAACGCCTTTGAACGGGGTGAGGAAACGTCGAGCTGACGGATACTTACAATGTGTACCACCCACCGGAAGCAGATGCTCTCAGCAGGGTGTGCGAGCGGTCTGTGCCCGCCTTCTCAGGGAGAAAAAGAGCATAGAAAACCCGTACGTTGGTACACGCGATTAATAGTGTACGGGAATCCCGGGCGTGTCGTCAATGGTTACGCGCCCGGAATTCCCGTACTTATTTGCAGTTTTGTTTGCTTGTGAAGTTGAGGGACGATGTTCGTCCTCGTTCCTCTCCCCACCCAAGGATGCGACCGGTGCGCACCTTCCTACGCTCCTACAGGGGAACCCACCCTCTCGGGCGCTCCGCTCTCTCCTTGCTTCGCTGCGGAGAGCACCCGAGAGGGTACCCTGATGTCGCTTCCGGAAGGTGCACCGGCACGCTCCGGTAGCGGGGCCAAGAGCGGCTCGCTGAGCAGCTACCCGGAAAACGCGGCCGCACCCGCTCAGTACCCCAGCGCGGAAAGGCGGTATCGTCCGTAGTGACATCAGGGTGCCCGAAGCGAAGCGAGGGCGGGTTCCCTGTAGGAACGAGGACGAATACCGCTTTTCGCGCGCAACCAAACGGAGTCGAGTGGCGAGACGAACCTAGTGGCCCGCCTCCTGCCAGGACTTACCCCAGCCGACCTGCACATCCAGAGGAACACGCAGGCTGGCGGCACCGCTCATCTCCTCGACGAGTACGCGCTCGGCGGCTTCACGCTCACCGGTGGCAACTTCGAGGATGATTTCGTCGTGCACCTGCAGCAGCATGCGGGTCTTCAGGCCCTCTTCGCGCAGGCGGCGGTGAATGTTGATCATGGCGATCTTGATGATGTCCGCGGCGGTGCCCTGAATGGGGGCGTTGAGGGCGGCGCGTTCGGCGGCTTCACGGCGTACACGGTTGGGCGAGTCCAGGTCGGGCAGCACGCGGCGGCGGCCGAAAATGGTTTCGGTGTAGCCGTCCTGGTGTGCCTGCTTGAGCACGCCGCGCAGGAAGCGTCCCACGCGTCCGAAGCGCTTGAAGTAGTTGGTGCGCAGCTCGCCGGCTTCGTCGGAGCTGATGTTCAGCTGCTTGGCGAGGCCGAAGCGTGAGAGGCCGTATGCCAGGCCGTAGGACATTGCCTTGACCTTGGAGCGCTGCTCGGGGGTGACGTCCTCGGGGGCTACGCCGAAGACTTCGGAGCCGACGTAACGGTGCAGGTCCTCCCCCGCTTCGTAGGCGGCGATGAGCTTCTCGTCGGCGGCGAGGTGCACCATGATGCGCATTTCGATCTGCGAGTAGTCGGCGGTGAGCAGGCCCTCGTATTCCACACCGTCGATGGGTGCGGGCGCGACGATGAAGGCGCCACGGATGCGGCGGCCTTCTTCGGTGCGGATCGGGATGTTCTGCAGGTTCGGCGCGGTTGAGGAGAGTCGACCGGTGGAGGCGGCACCCTGCTGGAAGGTGGTGTGCACGCGGCCGTCGTCGGCGGCCGCTTTCTGCAGGCCTTCGACGGTCTGTACGAGTTTGATGTTGTCGCGGTAGGCGGCGAGCGCACCGAGGAATGCGGCGCCGTCGGACTCCGGGGAGATTTTGGTGAGCAGTTCGGTGACGGATTCGGCGTCGGTGGAGTAGCCGGACTTGATTTTGCGGGTGTGCGGCAGGCCGAGCTTGTCGAAGAGCACGGTCTGCAGCTGTTTGACGGAGGCGAGGTTGAGGGGTTCTTCGCCGTCGTCGGTTTCGACGGTGTCGCCGATGATGGTGCGTGCGGCGTCCTGCGCCTGGTTGGCGCGTGCGGAGAAGGTGTCGTGCAGTTCGGCAAGGAGCGCGTCGGACACGGCGATGCCTGCCTGCTCCATGTCTGCGAGGACGTAGAGTAGCGGCAGTTCGATTTCTTCGTAGACCTTCAGCTGGCCGTGCTCTTCCATTTCAAAGTGGAGCAGGCGCGCGAGCTCGTGGATGATGCGGCTAATCTGCGTGAAGTAGCGCAGGTTTTCGACGGGTTCGGCTTCGCCGGGCATGCTGAAGAGGGAGGGTTCTGCCTCTTCTTCTTCGGGCTGGAAGACGAGCTGCGCGTAGGGGTCCTTGGGGATCCAGAGGTAGCGTTCGGCGAGGTCTTCCATGCGTTCGGAGAAGAGCTTGCGGGTTGCGGTGGGGATGAAGCCGCACATGTAGGAGGACAGCGCGGGGTCTTCGACGGCGCCGGCGAGTTCGTAGCCGTAGGCGCGCAGAAGCTTGCGCTGAACCTTCAGGTCCATGACGATTTTGCGGGCGGCGTCGTCGGAGAGCCACGCGGCGAGGGCGGCGTCGAGTTCCGGGTCGATGCTGCGGGTGTCAATCCACAGGCTGGTGCTCTTGCTGGTCAGGAGCACGCCGAGCAGTTCGGGGTTTTCTTCGGCGGCGCGGATCTTGGTTTTGGTGACCTTGACGGCGGGTGCGTCGCCGATGGCGGGGCGCGCTACGGGCAGGTTGGTGACCGGGTAGAGGGTCACGGCGCCTTCGAGGCGTTCGGGTACAGCGATGGGCGCGCCCTGTTCGTCGGTGCCGTAGTTTTCTTCGGCTGCGGCGGCGCAGAAGGCGCGGAATGCTGCTGCGTCTGCGTTTTTGGTGGGTGCGCTGGTGGCGATGGGTGCGTAGACGGGGCCGGTGGGGGCCTTCTTGGGGGCGCCCTCCTCCCCCGCTTCTGCGGCGGAACTAGTAGCGCCTGCGGATCCGGCGGCGCGCACGATGGGGCCGAGGGTGTCGGCGGCACGCTTGCGGATGGTGCGGAACTCCACCTCGTCGAAGAAGCTGTTGAGTGCATCCAGGTCGGGGGTGAAGGCGGTGTCTTCGAGGGTGACGTCCAGGTCGAGGTCGTTGACGAGCTGGTTGAGGCGTCGGTTACGCACCACGTTGTCGATGTTTTCGCGCAGCGCCTCGCCCTTCTTGCCGCCAATCTTGTCGCGGTTGTCGAGCACGCCCTGCAGGGAGCCGTATTCGCCGAGCCACTTGGCGGCGAAGCCGGGG
Organism: Rothia sp. (in: high G+C Gram-positive bacteria); assembly: GCF_015265375.1. GTDB lineage: Bacteria > Actinomycetota > Actinomycetes > Actinomycetales > Micrococcaceae > Rothia. The sequence goes on along the minus strand of NZ_JABZXW010000024.1, from coordinate 13,057 downwards.
CCCACGCCGGGCACGCCGGGCAGGTTGTCCGCCTGCTCGCCGGTGAGAGCGGCAAGGTCGGGGTACATGTGCGGGGGCACCTTGGTCTTCCTTTCGACGGCGGCGGGGTCCATGCGCTGAATACCCTTGGAGGGGCCGGTGGTGACCGGGTAGAGCAGGGTGACGTCGTCGGTGACGAGCTGGAAGATGTCGCGGTCGCCGGAGAGGATGAGGACTTTGTAGCCGGCTTCGGTGCCGCGGCGGGTGAGGGTTGCGACGATGTCGTCGGCTTCGTAGTTTTCGTAGGTGAGCGCGGGGATGTTGAGCGCGCCGAGCATCTTTTTAATAAGGTCGATTTGGCCGTTGAAGGCTTCGGGGATGGCGTTGCGGCCGCCCTTGTATTCGCCGTATTCGGCGGTGCGGAAGGTGCCGCCGGGCAGGTCGAAGGCTACGGCGATGTGGCTGGGCTGGTTGTCTTTGATGATGCTCAGCAGGGTGGAGAGGAAGGCGTGGACGGCTTCGGTGTGCTGGCCGTCGCTGCGCACGAAGATGTGCTGCCCGGTCTTCTCCGCCATGGTGTAGATGCCGAAGAAGGAGCGCAGGGCGAGGGAGTGTCCGTCAATGAGCAGGAGGGTTTTGTTCTCTGTAGTCACCCCTCTAGTGTATCGAGTCTGGGTTTTCTCGGTGGTTGGCTTCGTGATGGGCGCTGGTCGGTCTGCTGGGGTGTTCCCGCGCCGTGCCATATAGCGGAATAACGGGGTGTGTGGAAAGAGTTTTACCTCATATGTAGGTACCGGTGGGGTGCGTTTGGTGAGTTTTCACCCAAAAAATTGTGCCCCAAGCCACTATGTAAGGTGGATAATAATACAGTTTCCAGATAATATATAACCTTATTATCGCCTCCAGCGTAGGAAACCCCCACACCCCGTGCATTCATAGGCAGAGCTCTACCCAGAATTCACCGGCAGGATTCACCGGACCGTGAGGGCACCTCCCGCGCTCAACACACAACGAACCCTCATTTAGGAACCCATGAAGGTACTCAAAAAACTCCCCCTCCTCGCGTGGATTATCATCGCGATTGCATCGGGTGTGCTCATCGGCATGCTGACCCCCGGAATGATTAGCGGCATCAATGACGCAACCGGCGCGGCCATCCCCACCGACCTCATTGTGCAGATCTTTGTCTCCTTCTCTACCGTGTTCAGCGCCTTCCTGAGCTTCGCGATTCCGCTGATTATTATCGGCTTCATCGTGCCCGGCATTGGTTCCCTCGCGCAGGGTGCGGGTAAGATGCTCGGCATCACCGTGGGTCTGGCGTACATCTCCAGCATCCTTGCTGGTTTCCTGGCACTGACCTGCGCTCTGCTGCTCTACCCCATCATTCTGCAGGGCCAGCAGCTCGCTTCCTTCGACAACCCCGAGAATGCACTCTCCAAGGGTTACATCTCCTTCGAGCTGACCCCGATTATGGGCGTGCTCAGCGCACTGATTCTCTCCTTCATCCTGGGCCTGGGCATTACCGCTCTGAAGACCCGTGCGATGCTGAACCTCTTCGAGGACTTCCAGGTCATCGTTGAGAAGATGCTCGGTTACGTGATTATTCCCCTGCTGCCCGTGCACATCGTGGGCGTGTTTGCGAACATGACCCTCGCCGGCCAGGTGGCAAAGATTCTCTCGGTCTTCGGTCTGGTGTTCGTCATGGTGATCATTCTGCACTGGGTCACCCTGGCTCTGCAGTACTCGGTGGCTGGTGCGGTATCTCGCCGCAACCCCGTCCAGATGCTCAAGACCATGCTCCCGGCATACTTCACCGCAATCGGTACCCAGTCTTCGGCTGCAACCATTCCGGTGACCGTGCGTTCGGCAAAGAAGGCTGGCATCTCGCCCCGCGTGGTGGACTTCGCGATTCCGCTGTGTGCGACCATTCACCTCTCCGGCTCCATGATTACCATTACCTCCTGCTCGGTGGCAGTGCTGTTCATGACCGGTCAGCACCCCGACTTCGGTAGCCTGATTCCCATGATTCTGGTGCTCGGCGTGATGATGGTTGCCGCTCCCGGCGTTCCCGGCGGTGGCGTGATGACCGCGATTGGTCTGCTGCAGTCCATGCTCGGCTTCGATGCCTCCATGATTGCCCTGATGATTGCCCTGTACCTGGCTCAGGACTCCTTCGGCACCGCAACCAACGTGACCGGTGACGCGACCATCGCGGCCCTGACCGAGCGTATTTCTAAGGCAATCGGAGCGAACCCCGATAAGGAAATCCGCGACGAGGACATCGAAAAGGCAGAAGCTATCTCCGCCTAATCCTCTCCGCTTCCATAGCGTTTTTCAGCCCCGTCTCCCCATTCAGGAGGCGGGGCTGATGCGTACCCGGAGCCTCCCCCGCAGGTCAAAGCATCAAAAACCGAGGAGTACACTGGAAGTCATGACTGAAAACAACACACAGCACGCACCCGTCCGCGCGGCAGCACCCACCACCCTTACCGCAGAAGAAATCAAGGCCCAGCTGACCGAGAGCGGCATCCCCAAACACCTGCACTCTTATTTCCCCCGCGGCCTGGGCGAGCTCATCCCCGCCATGGGCATTAAGTTCCAGGAACTCACCGCAGAACGCACCGTCGCGACCATGCCCGTCGCCGGTAATACCCAGCCCATCGGCCTGCTGCACGGCGGCGCTAACGTGGTCCTTGCCGAGACCCTCGGCTCGCTCTCCGCAGGCGTGCACGGCGGCGAAGACCTCGTAGCAGTCGGCGTGGACATCAACGCAACCCACGTGCGCCCGGCAGTCTCCGGTGTCGTCACCGCAACCTGCACCGCCGTCAAGCTCGGACGCACCCTGTGCATCCACTCCATCGACATTGTGGATGAGCGCGGCCGCACCACCTGCACCGCACGCATCACCAACATGCTGATTCCCCGCCCCACCGCCTAAGCCAACACCGTCTAAGCTAAGGTAGAGGGAACGACCCCCAACGAAAGGACAACCATGGCCCGCGAGCGCACCCCCTATTTCAAGCGTTACCCGAAAATTGTGCGCGCTAAGCGCATTGTCCTGCCCATCGCAATCGGTGTGATGCTGGTGTGCCTGGTGACCGCAATTAATAATCCCGGTAGCTTCTGGTGGCTGGGCGTGATGCTCGGTACCGGCGGCATGCTCTGGGCTGGTTCTCCGACGGACCGCCCCATTAGCGGCCCAAACAATGATGACGACGATTTGAACCGCTACCTGCGCTAGCTCTGCCTGCCTTAGGGTTCCAACCAGCGCTAGGTTCCCGCCAACGCTAGGCACCCGGTTCGCCGCGCGCACCCGCAAACGGTCAGAAACGAACGGTTAAACACGAACGCCCCGTCCCTCAGCTTCATCGTGAGGGGTGGGGCGTTTGTGTGTCATGAATAAAGGCGCTGGCTCATCACTGCACCAGCTGTGTGTGCTCAGCGGCGAATCCTAGTCTTCACCGTAGCGTGCATTCGTACCTGCACTGTCACGTACTGTGCACGTCTTGTGCTTAGGAGAGCTGCTTGATGATGGTGTCAGAAACTTCGCGCATGGACAGGCGGCGATCCATGGAGGTCTTCTGAATCCAGCGGAATGCTTCCGGCTCAGTCAGGTTCATCTTGGTGATGAGCAGAGACTTTGCGCGGTCAACGAGCTTGCGGGTCTCGAACTGGTCGCGGATGGTGCCAACTTCCTTCTCGAGGGCACGAATCTGCTCGTAGCGGCTAATTGCCACCTCAATGGCGGGGACCAGGTCGTTCGGGGAGAAAGGCTTGACGACGTACGCCATAGCGCCTGCCTCAACGGCACGGTCAACGAGTTCCTTCTGGCTGAATGCAGTCAGCAGAACGACGGGAGCAATCTGCTCCTTCGCGATTTCCTCAGCTGCGGTGATGCCGTCCATGATCGGCATCTTCACGTCCATGAGGACGAGGTCGGGGCGGTGCTTCTGTGCCAGCTCGACAGCGGTCTTGCCGTTATCGGTTTCTGCAACAACATCGAAACCCTGGTCCTTCAGAATTTCAACGATGTCGAGGCGAATCAATGCCTCGTCTTCTGCCACGACGACGGTGCGGGCGGGACCCTGCTCCTCTGCCTGATCCTGAGTGGTCAGCTCTGACATTACTCTTCTCCTTTATCAAATTTCAGTCACTTTAAAGTTTACAGGAGGGAATAAATGTTCATCTACTTTCGCGCCTTGTCCCCCGCGTGTTATATGCGTCCTATGTGCAGGTGGGAGGGGTTTTCTGATGTCATTTTGAGTGCCACCCCTCAGATTTTGCACATTAATGCATGTTTTTGTTCTATACTGCTCATAACCGTGAAGAAAACCGTGAAGAAAAAGTCGCACAACATAGACATGCGCGGCGAAATTCACACCTAAAACGTAGACCCGAAAATGACTCTGACATGCACTAACACACCCTCGGGTTAGACACAAACGTAATAAACAAAATATTTATACCGAAACTCCATGACCTGCCAAAGAAGGCCGATACACTGGAATGGATTATTCTCCTCGACTTCTCCGGCACTCGCATTTGACCGACCATACTCGATACCCGGAGGGGATTCATGTCAATCACCCGTCAAGCACGCACCCTGTACTCAGACTTCGTCGAGTACAAGGAACTCGATCGCGCCCCGCTGACTTCCATTCACCCCGGAATTCTCGTCGCCTTCGATTCCACCGCGCTTGCAAGCCTCTACAACTACCCAACCCACGTTAGCGACGAAATCCTCCGCGCCTACTCCCAGCTCCGCGGACACGCCTTCCTCCCCCACCAGGCACTCAAAGAATTCTGGGCAGCACTCGACGGCGCTTCCCCCGTACCCGCCGCCGCAGAACGCGTCCGCTCAGCGCTCGCATCCTTCAAAGAAACCCTGCCCGAAGAACGCAACTCCCCCTGGAGCGCGCTGCGTTCAGTCACGCACCAGCTGGACCACTCCATCGCGCAGATCATGCGGATCCTTGAACCCACCACCGACACCGGATCCATCAACATGGCACGCCGCGAAGACGACACGATCCTGCCGCGACTGAACCGCATCTTCACCGGACACGTGGGTGCCGCGCCCAGCCCCGAACGCCACGAACAGCAGTGCCGCGAAGCACTTGAGCAGGGCCACCCGTTGCTCGCTAACGCCAGCTTTGACGCCGACTTCGCGCTCTGGAACCAGTGCCTTGCCGAAGCCACCACCCGAGTGAAAGGCACCGACTGCGTCTTCGTCACCGGCGGTGTGCGCGACACCTGGCTGCGCAACGGCCCGCAGGTCCGCGCCGCATCGGGTAAAGAGCCCGTGCGTCAGCTGGCAAACCGTCAGCTGTTGCGTGAATACACTAAGGCAACCGGAGGCGGCGTGTTCCGCATCTACACCGTCGAGGAGATTCTGCGACTCGCCTCCAACCAGTACGGCGTGACCGTCAGCGACGCAACCTACAGTGCGATTCGCGCGGAACAGCCCGTCGCTGTGTAAATTCGCCGTATAAAGTCACCGCTGAGAATAATCCCACCACACTAACCACCATAAACAGCGAGAAGCCACATGTGTTTCGAGAAGCCACTAAAAACGTGGCTTTTCGAAACACATGTGGCTTTTCAGCGTCTGGCTAGTTCTCGCGGCTGGCGCGGTACAGCTCCGCGGCACACTGCTCCGAAGACTCATCATCACCGAGCATCAGGTAGCACAGGTACAGGGTGAATGCGGCGCGGCGGTCGTCGGCGAGCGCGCTGGTTCCCTCACCGGGCTGGGTGCTGAAAGCGATAACGTCGTGTGCCTGGGGCAGGGCGGCAATCAGGTGCGCGGCGGTTTCGTAGCCGTCCTGGTTGCCGGGCAGGGTGAAGTGGTGCGGCTCCGGGTTCTCGTCAGCATCAGCGGCTGCTCGTGCGGCCTGGAAATTAGCCTTGAGGACGTCCTCAACGCGGCGAATCTGCTCAGCGTCAGGCTGGGTACGGTCATCTGCGGCGAACGCAACGTGGATGCCGTTCAGGGTCTCGTAGGGGTGCTCGCCCGCGTAGTATCCGGCGGCGAGCGCATAGCCGGTGAGCAGCTGTGCCTCGTCGGCGGTGAAGGTGCCGCGCGCCTCATACAGGGCGGGTAGCAGAAGCTCGGTCAGGAGCGGGTGCAGGGACTCGGGGGCGTTCGCGATAGCCTCCTGCAGGGACTCTTCCGCTTCCGCGGTGGGCTCGGCGTTGAGCAGGGTCAGGAAAGCCTCATCGGTGCCATCCCAGTAGCGGGCAATCAGCACGAGGGTCGCAATGAGCGCGAGTAGTTCGCGGTAGTTGCCGGGACGGTCCTCACCGAAGGTGTCAGCAACAACGCGGGCGAGCATGCGCGCGGCAATGTTCTCGAGAACGAACTCGTCGTAGGGGTTATCGCCGGGCCAGTTAGCGGAATCGGGCAGGTAGGTCTCATCCAGGTACCGCAGGACGGGTTCGAGGGGTGCGGGTGCATCCGCCGCGAGGTCGGGGTAGCACTGCGCAACCCAGCTGTTCACGATCGCTTCATCAGCGATACCGGTAGCCTCAGCAAGCTGGGCGCGCGAAAGGCTGTACGGTGCAACGAGTGCGGCGAGGTCGTCGCAGACGCCGTTGGAACGGTAGGTGGGCTGGTAGTTGGGGTCGGGGAGGGTGGCTGCCATGGTGGCTCCTTCGCTGAGTTTCGGGGTGAATTGGGTTGTATGGTGTGCGATGCGCCCGGCCGTTTGAGGGTCCTGCGCGTCTTCTAATTTCAGAATATCCCAGAGCTCCGCATCGTGTGCTGCCCGTCGTCATTACCTGCCTATTAACCGCGAAAAGCCACATGTGTTTCGAAAAGCCACTTCTTTGGTGGCTTCTCGAAACACATGTGGCTTCTCGGCGTAAGAGAAAGGAGGAGGGTTAGAGGCTCAGCTGATCCAAGTGACCCGCCACCTCATCCACAACATCCGTAAACACCGCACCTGCGCGCTCAAACACCGCGCGGAAACGCAACAGCTTACCGCGAATCTGTACCTTCAGCTTCGCCTTGCCGGTGTTATCCGCCGCATCCAGAGCCGTAGCATCCACAACAGAGTCCTTCAGCTGGCGAGCCAACATCACAAGCTCTTCCTCCGTCAGGACCTGAGCCAGAATGTCGATTGCACACAGCTCGTCGTAGACTCGCACCTCGCGAGCAGACAGGCCCAGACGGCGGCCACGGTCGGCGTCGTTCTCAGCTTCGGTTGCCAGCGAGCGAACAGCAAGCAACAGCTCTTCAAGCTCCTTGCTGCTCTTGTTTTCAAAGGCGTTGTACCGCTTGAGCAGCTCTTCGAGGCGCTTCATGAAGTACACGACTCGTGCCTGCTGACCTTCCAGAGAGTTCTGAATCTGCATGGTTACAAGATCAGCGGCGTTCTGAGCTACCAGGGCGGCCGCATCCGTGCCGGACAGCTGCTCAATGGCCGCATCGGTCAGCTGACGCAGGTCGATAGCGCTCTCGCCGTTGGCATCCACCGTAATGATGTTGGTGCCACCAGTCTCCACAGCCTCATTGAACAGGCGTTCCATCTGCTGCTTGATTTCTTCAGCGCTGATGGTCTGCTCGAAGGCTCGGTTCTTCAGGCGGCGGTTCTTCACGCCCTTGTGCACTTCGCGCAGGAATTCAAGTCGCGCAATCATGGCCGGGGTCAGAACATTGGGAATTTCCTGCTGGTCCTTGATGGGAATGAGCTGGCGGTACAGGTCGATGATGTGGCCCAGGAGTTTAGTCACCTGCGGTGCGTCGCCGTGGGGTGCGCGTTCCGCGGCCTGTTCGTAGCCCAGAACCTTGCTCTGCACCAGGGTCAGCATACGGTCGTATTCCCGCGGATCGACGCCATTTCCGCGGCTTTCCGCCATCGCGTACCAGTCAACACCCAGGTATTCAGTGAGCTGCGCGTAGGAGTTCCTGAAGTCTTCCAGCAGCTTCTCGCCACGGGTTACGGGGTTAAAGTTGACCTCTTCTCCGCTGGTTGCGTACTGTTTCAAAGCCTTACGCAAGTTAGTGTGCAGCGGCAGGAAGCCAACAATCAGACCGGACTGCTTTTCCTTGTAGGTGCGATTGATGCGGGCGATGGTCTGCATGAGGTTGTGTTCCTTCTGCAGGCGGTCCATGTACATGGTGTGAAGCACGGGCGCGTCAAAGCCGGTGAGCAGACGGTCGGCCACAACGATGATTTCCAGCTGGTCTTCGGGGTCCTTGATGCGACGCTCAACCGCACGGGAATCAGCCTTGTTGCGGCGGAAGGGTGCAAGCTCCTCCGTGTCGCTCGTGGTGCCAGAAATCAGCACCTGCACGCGACCACCGTTGATGTCCTCGGGGCCTGCAGGGGCCCAGTCGGGACGCTTCTCGATGATCTTGTGGAAGAGTCGCACCGCGTGCTCACGGCCGGAAGTAACCACCATGGCCTTACCGATACCGCCGCTCATTTCTTCACGCATGAGTTCACGGCGTTCTTCCCAGTGCTCGACAATGTTCCTGGCAACCTCGTCCAGACGCTCGTCGGAGGTCAGCATCTTCATGACCGTGGTCTGTTCAAGCGTGGTCTTCGCAGCAATCTCCGCCTCAAGCAGGTCAGTAAGTTCGTCGAAGGACTTACCAATCACTTCAGCTCCCTCAGACTTGCTCATCTCAACGTGGCGCGACTGGTAGAGCAGCGGGACGGTTGCACCCTCTTCAATGGCGCGGTCGAAGCTGTAGGTGTGAATGTACTCTCCAAAGACAGCAGTGGTGTTACCGGTCTTGTTGTCGATGGGGGTGCCGGTGAACGCAATGTACTTGGCGTTGGGCAGGGCGGTGTTGAGGTTGTGTGCGTATCCTTCCAGAGAGTCGTAGTGGGAGCGGTGCGCCTCATCCACCATGACGATGATGTTCGAGCGGTCAGAGAGCTGCGGGAACTGCTCGTCGCGGTCTTCCATGCCGAACTTCTGCAGGGTCGTGAAGAAGATACCGCCGGACTGGATGTCATTCAGGCGGTTCTTCAGTTCGCGGCGCGAATCGAACTGGACGGGCTCCTCGGGGAGCATGTCTTTGGCGTTCATGAAGGTGGTGTAGAGCTGGCTGTCCAGGTCGGTGCGGTCGGTAACCACCACAATGGTGGGGTTGTGCAGAGCCTTCTCACGCATGGCAGCGCGGGCGAAGAACAGCATGGAGTAGGACTTGCCGGAGCCCTGGGTGTGCCAGACGACGCCTACCTGTCCCCTGCCGGTGTGGGTCTTTACGGCGCGGTCGAGCGCCTCACGTACGGCGTAGTACTGGTGTGCCTTGGCGAGGATCTTGACGTAGGACTTGCCGCCTTCTTCGGTGCCGGTGCCTACGAAGAGGGTGAAGTGACGCATCATGTCGAGCAGGATTTCGGGGGTTCCAAAGGCCTGGATGATGCGGTTGAGCGGGCTGCTGACCTGGCCGTGGTCGTCAATGTAGGTGTCGTTGGGGGTTTCTGCACCTTCGGCGTTGTAGTTCCACTGGGCGGTGTGCGAGAGCGGGGTGCCGATGGTGCCGTAGCGTGCGTGGTCGGCCTGGCCCATGATGGTGACGATGTTGTAGATGAAGGCCTGCGGGATTTCACGCTGGTAGGTGTTCATCTGGTTGTAGGCTTCGGTGAGCTTCTTGTCCTGGTCCTTGAGCTCGATGATGCCGACGGGCAGGCCGTTGCAGTAGAGCACCACGTCCAGGCGGTAGGAGCGTCCGCCGGAGACGACGGTGACCTGCTGCGCCGCCAGGTAGGTGTTCTGCGCGGGATCCGCGGAGATGACCTGCAGGTTGCGGGTGCGCAGGGTTCCGTCGGGCGCCTTCATTTCCACGGGGATGCCGGTGCTCATGTAGCCGAGAGCCTCCTTGTTCTCAGCCATGGTGTTGGTGCTGCGGCGTCGGGTCAGGGTGGTGTAGGCCTTCTGCACGTGGTCTTCGGTGGCGTCCGGGTTGAGGCGGTGCAGGGCGTCCTTGACCTCTTCGGGGATGATGAGGGACTCGCGGGATTCGCGGCCGTGACGGAAGGCCTTGTAGTTGGGCAGAATCGAGTCGGGCTTACGTGTGTCCTTTTCGCGCTGCTCGTAGGTGGTGTCTGCTTTAATACCGGATCCGTTGGTTAGCTCCCAGCCCTTGTCTGCGAGTTCGGAGAGGACGCTCAGTTCCCAGTTCTTTTCAGCCATGGTGGCTCCTTTCGTTGCGGATGCGTGAGTACCCCGCGTGTTGTGTGAATACTTTGCTGGCGTGCCGCTTGCTCATCTTCTGTGGTGAGCTCTGCGGCGTTGTGTATCTCTAGAATGCCTGATGACGAGGGGAAATGTCGTTATTGTGTTTTACCCCGGGGTAAGCGAACGCGCTGAGGCACCGGTTTGATTACCCCGGGGGGGGGGTGAACTGTCGAGAGGAGTATTCAGGCAACAACTAGCGGGGCTGCTCCTCGTCGAGTTCTCCTGGAGTGGATTCTTCTGAAGTGGCCATTTCAGCCGCCAGAGCTTTCAGGACTTGTCGGAGTCGCGCCCTTTCTTCTGCCTCAAGGCGTTTCCGCACAGTTGTATCTTCCCACGTGGAGCGAATATCTAGGCGGTTTGCCATGAGGTCCCGTTCGTAGCGTCCACGGACAGCACGCACCTGCTGCAGGGCCTCGGCCAGGGCGGCTTCCACCTCGTCGAAGGCGTTGAGTTCCTGGGTGAGGTAACGTGCGACGGGGTGAGTGACGTATGCATCCGCATTTTCGGGTGCGTCACCTTCAGCCTCGGAGTTTCCGGCTTCAGCACTGTCAGTCTCAGGCTTTTCACTGAACCATTCGAGGTCATTGTTGTTCCACGCCAGACCGTCAATATGGGGCAGCGGCTGCTTCTCCCAGCCCTTAATATCCGTGCTGGTCTTACGCTTTTCGGGTGCCAGGTGGGTACTGATCCGGAGGGCGGTTCCTTCGGCTAGGCCGTTGAGGAGCGCTCGCAGAAGGTGTGCGAGTAGCTGGGCGCGCTGAACGTATTCGCTGGTGACCTGCAGGTTGGAGCGGTCGGGGGTGTAGTGGCGGAATCGGAGTACGGTCATGCCCTGGCCTATGACCTCTCCCCCGTGTTCGCACAGGTAGACGGCGGGTCCGCCGTAGGCCTGGTCGTAGGCGGGGTAGATGACAACGTCGTTGGCCCGGGTGAGCTGGGTGCCTTCGGTCAGGTCGAGGGCACGCAGGTAGTGGCTCTCTGCAGGCAACACACCGTAGCGTGCATAGTAGCCGAGGGTGTGCGCGTCGAGAACACGGATGCGCTTCCTGTTGTTTTCGACATCGCCGTAGCGTGCACCGTCGACCTGGCGGCCGGTGATTTTGGTGAGTACTTTCTCGGTTTTGATGAGCTGGTTGATGGTGATGTCGTATTCTTCGCCGTGCGGGATGGACCGTTCGTCTTCGGGGGTGCGACGGTGCGGCACGCTTACGGGCAGGGCGGCGGGGAGAGTTTCGAGGAGGCCGGGTAGGTCTCGGGTGAGGCTGGTGAGTAGGCTGAGGCTTTCTTCGGGGGTGTTGTTGGAGACCGGGTTGATGTACAGCTCGTCGAAGGAGGCGTTTTTGAGCGCGTCGGAGGCTACGATGACGCCGCGGGTGATGTCTTCGGAGCCGATTTCGCCGCGTTCGAGGTAGCCGCGGGCGGTGTTTGCGACGAGTTCGGCGACTCGAGTCAGCACCGGCATGCTGGAGCGTTCGGCGAGGGTATAGAGCTTCTCGTCGTCGAGGGAGCCGAGGTAGACGGATCCCTGGGGTTTGGTTCCGGTCGCGAAGATGCTGAAGAGGCCCAGGCCGAGGCGGGTTTTGGTGTTGACTTTGAGGTGTTCGGGGCCGAGGTCGATGACGGCGCGTAGGCGCATGCCGTGGTTGCCGGGTTGCACGGTGATGGCGGTGAGGAAGTCGTCGACAATTTTGTCTTGGCGGGTTTCTTCGCCGCGGTGTGCGGCTTTGAGGTGGCGACCGAAGCCTGCGAGCACGTCCAGGGGTGCCAGCACGGCGAGGCGTTCGCCGGCGCGCAGGGGGTAGCTGATGGTGCCCTCGAGGCTGATTTCTTCACCGACGCTGTAGGCGAGGTTTTCGATGGTGCCCCATGCTTCATCTTGCTGTTCGGCGAGGTCTTCGGGGCTGCCGGCGGGGGTGTCGAGCGGCAGGATGATGAGGTGGTTGGCGGGTGCCTCGGGCAGGGTTGCATCGGGCAGGGTTGCATCGGGCTCAGGGTACTCGATACCCGGTACCTGCTGGCCGGTAGCGTGCGCCCAGCTTTCGGCGCGGTAGAGGTCGGCGGCCTGCTGTTCTGAGGATTCGTCGCCGGCGAGGAGCAGGTAGCAGAGGTAGAGGGTGAATGCGGCGCGGCGTTCGTCAGCGAGCGCGCCGGTTTCTTCGCCGGGGAGTGCGCTGAAGGCGATGGCGTCGTGTGCCTGGGGCAGGTAGGCGACGAGGTGTGCGGCGGTTTCGTGGCTGGCGTAGTTTCCGTGCAGGATGAGGTTGCGCTGTTCGGCGTGGTTGCCGGTGAGTCCGCTACCTGTGTGGGTGGCGTAGGAGCCGGCGTTGAGGAAGTCCGCGACGTAGCGGATGAGCTCGGCGTCAGGCAGGGCGTTGGTGCGGTCTGCGGCGGCGAGTGAGGTGTGGATGCTGTTGAGGGTTTCGTGGGGGTGGGCGCCTGCGTAGTATCCGGCGGCGAGCGCGTAGCTGGTGAGGAGCTGCGCTTCGTTGGTGGTGAAGGTGCCTCGGGCGGCGCGGAGTGCGGGTACGAGCAGTTCGGTGAGGATGGGGCGCAGGGCTTCGGATGCGGATTCGATGGACTGTTGCAGGTCCTCTTCGGTGTCTGCACCGGGCTCGGGGTTGAGCAGGGTGAGGAAGGTTTCTTCGGGGCCTTCCCAGTTGCGGGCGAGGAGTACGAGGGTTGCGATGAGCGCGAGGAGTTCGCGGTAGTTGCTGTTGTGCGGGTGATTGGTGCTGAAGGTGGTGGCTACGACGCGGGCGAGCATGCGCGCGGTGATGTTTTCGAGGATGTACTTGTCGTAGGGGTAGCTGCCGGGCCATTTTTTGGGGTCGGGAAGGTGCGTTTCGTGCAGGTACTGCAGGATGGGTGCGAGGGGTACGGG
>NZ_JABZXW010000023.1 GCF_015265375.1 Rothia sp. (in: high G+C Gram-positive bacteria) | reverse complement strand
ACGCTCCGCCTCAGGTATAGCCGAGAGCTGCTCCCAATAGTAATCAATCTCCTCCTGGATACGGCACGAAAGAACTACCGAAACTCCCGGCGTGAACGTGAAATCGTGGAAAGCACCAGAATCAGCAGCTGCCAGCCAAGTGCCCTGCAGGTTAATGTCGGTGAACATGACCGCATCCGATCCAAAGGGGGCGCCCTCCGGGTAGTGATACAGGGTTCCGCGGCGGGCATCGTCAAAGATAGAAAGCCAACTGTTGGTGGCTTCTTCTGCATTGCCGTGATTCTTGCCGCCAAACATGAATGAGGGGATGACGAAGGGGCGCGGGTCGCCCTCGGGGTTGGTGAGCATCAGCTGCCAGGTCATACCGAAACGGTCACGGACCCAGGCGTAGCGGGGAGAGAAAGGGTACTCGCCCAATTCCATGAGTACACCGCCGCTGCTCAGCTTTTCGTAGAGTTCATCGAGGTATGCTCGCGCTTGCTCCTCGCCACCGAACAGGAGCGGGTCAAAGTTCAGAATGCAGCTGATGGACTGGTTCGGGGTGTACCGGTCGTCACCGTTGATGAGCGTGAGCTTGAAACCGTGAATGCTGATAGTCGCCGTGAGCCCGGGAACCTGCTCGGTAATGGAGGCGTTGCGGAAAACCTCGGTGTAGAATTGCGCGGCTTCATCAGCGGTGCCGTTGCACCACAGGGCGCATGACAGGGTGGGGGTTGCGGTCTGAGTCATGCGGTCATCCTAGCACGGGGAACCTCGGATACAGAGGCACCGCTACCTGTGAGAGATGGGCGGCCGGGTGACCGAACGGGTGGGAGCCGCGGAGTAAATGCGGTAGCATGGAATATCGAACGTGTATTCTAGGCAGCGAGGTAGACGATGAGCGACAAGCCCGAACAGCAGAAGCAGCCCTTCACCGAACAGGACGGCCTCTTTGCTGCCGAACTCGTCACCCCCGCAGCACCCGCACCGGCTGACCTTGCACCGGCTGACGAGCCGCCCTTCGATCCCTACTACGACGTACCCCCTGCCGAGGACGACTACTACGCCCCTCCCATGGACGCCGCAGTGATGGACGCTCCGGTGATGGAAGCGCCCGCACAGGACGTACCCGCAGCCCTGCCTACCGGTATGCCCGCCTACGGTACCCCTGCTAATAGCGCGCCCGTTCCTGAACCCGGCGTGCCCGCAGCCTTCACCGCCGCAGACCCGCTCGGCGACTTCATGCCGCCCGCCTACCGAGTCGGCGGCTACGGCGAGGACTTCGACCCCGCTGACCCCTACTGCGAACGTGCCCACAGCCTCAATGCGGTGGACCCCGCCTCCCTCACCGCCGGGCTCAACGAACGCCAGGAAGAAGCCGTGCTGCACTCCGGCGCGCCCCTGCTCATCGTTGCGGGCGCCGGCTCCGGCAAGACCCGCGTGCTCACCCACCGCATCGCCTACCTGCTCGCAACCCATCGCGCGACCCCCGGCCAGATTCTCGCCATCACCTTCACCAACAAGGCTGCCGCCGAAATGCGTGAACGTATTGAGGCGCTGGTTGGCCCGCGCGCCAAGCACATGTGGATTTCTACTTTCCACAGCTTCTGCGTGCGCGTGCTGCGCCGTGAGGCCGCCGCCCTGGGTTTGAAGTCCACCTTCACCATTTACGATTCGACCGACTCGCAGCGCCTGCTGAGCCTCATCATTAAAGAGCTCAACCTGGACCCCAAGAAGTTCACCGCCAAGGCCGTGGGCAACCGCATCTCCGGGCTGAAGAACGAGCTGGTCAGCGCCGAGGCGTTCGCATCCCGCGTGGCCTCCGATAACCCGTACGAGAAGACCATCTCGCAGATCTACACCGTTTACACGCAGCGTCTGCGCGCCGCCAACTCCCTCGACTTTGACGACCTGATTGGCCGCACCGTCTTCTTGCTCAAGAAGTTCCCCGAAATCGCGAACTACTACCGCCGCAAGTTCCGCCACATCCTCGTGGACGAGTACCAGGACACCAACCACGCCCAGTACCAGCTCGTGCGTGAACTGGTCGGCGCCCACACGAAGGCACCGGCTGACCGCGGCCCCTACCCGGACGCCGTGCCCCCCGCCGAGCTGACCGTGGTGGGTGACTCCGACCAGTCCATCTACGCCTTCCGCGGCGCGGATATCCGCAATATTACGGACTTCGAGAAGGACTACCCGAACGCCCACACGATCCTGCTGGAACAGAACTACCGTTCCACGCAGAACATCCTCTCCGCGGCGAACGCGGTCATCGAACGCAACCCCGACCGTCGCCCCAAGAAGCTGTGGACCGCCTCCGGTGCGGGCGCGAAAATCATCGGTTACGTCGCCGAATCCGAGCACGCCGAGGCACGCTACATCACCCGCGAAATTGACCGCCTTGCCGATGAGCACGGCGTGCAGCCCGGTGACGTCGCAATCTTCTATCGCACCAACGCGCAGTCCCGAACCCTCGAGGACATGCTCATGCGTGCCGGCCTGCCCTACCGCGTGGTCGGCGGTACCCGCTTCTACGAGCGTAAGGAAATCAAGGACGCTCTGGCGTACCTGCGCGCCCTGAGCAACCCCGATGACGACGTGAACGTGCGCCGCATCCTCAACGAACCCAAGCGCGGTATCGGTGCCAAGTCTGAGTCCGTGGTGGCGGAGTACGCGAGTGCGAACCGCATCTCCTTCTACGCCGCCGCACGCCAGACAGCCGACATCCCCGGCCTGGGTGCCGCCGCGGTCAAGAAGTACGCCGAGTTCGTGCGCCTTATGGACGACCTGGCGCAGATTGCCCGCACCGAACCCGCCGCAACCTGCCTGGAAGCGGTCCTGGAGCAGACCGGGTACCTGGCGGCTCTGCGCGCCTCTAAGGACATTCAGGACGAGTCGCGCGTGGAGAACCTCTCCGAGCTGCTCGACGCCATGGTTGAGTTCGAGACCGAGAACCCCGGCGCCGACCTGGAGCAGTTCCTCGAACACGTGGCGCTGGTTGCCGATGCTGACTCGATCCCGAACCGTCCCGCCAGCGCGGAGGGTGAGAACGCCTCCGCCGCACAGATTGCCGCCGAAGCTGCCGAGGCGAAGGCGCAGGGCATGGTCACCCTCATGACCCTGCACACCGCCAAGGGTCTGGAGTTCCCCGTGGTGTTCCTGACCGGCATGGAGCACGGCCTGTTCCCGCACCAGCGCGCCCTGACCGACGAGAAGGAAATGAGCGAGGAACGCCGCCTTGCGTACGTGGGTCTGACCCGCGCCATGGAGCGCCTGTACCTGACCCGCTCCGAGACCCGCACCATGTGGGGCAAGAGCCAGTTCAACCCGCCCTCGCCCTTCCTGGAGGAGATCCCGGAGGAGCTGATCGAGTGGAAGCGCACCGCCGGTTTCTCTGGTTTTGGTGCCTCCGGCATGGGCGCGTACGGCGCTCGCGGCGGTGGTTCCTATGGAGGCAGCTCCTACGGTAGCTCGTACGGTGGCGGTTACTCGGGCGGTTCGCGCTCCGGATACAGCTCCGGCTACGGTTCCGGCGGCTACTCGGGCGGCTACGGCTCGGGAGGTTACAGCTCCGGTGGCTCGCGTGGCTCGTACGACCCCTACGAGTCCCGCCCCGCACGCCGTTCCGAGCCGTCCACCGCGGATATTAACGGCTCGGCAAGCTACGGGCTGGCGGCGGCTGCCGCCTCCTCGAAGGTGACGAACCGCTCCCGCGTGCACCAGAGCAAGGAAATCCCGACCCTGGCGGTCGGCGATACCGTGCGCCACACCAAGTTCGGTGAGGGCCGCGTGCTCGCCGTTGAGGGTAGCGGCGATAAGACCGTGGCGAAGGTGCGCTTCGGCTCGGAAGAGAAGCGTCTGCTGCTGCGTTACGCGCCGCTGGAGAAGGTGAGCTAACGGGTCAGGGCTGAGAACCTGATAGTACCGATGGAGGGGCGGGTACCTGCGGGTGCCCGCCCCTCTTTTGTGCGCTGTACCGGGCGTGTTGTCCGCCTGGTGAGAAAGGCCCGGATGCTCTTCTGCGCGCGGCGGTAATGTCGCGTTTTCGCCGGTATTTCGCGGCGGATGGGGCGCCGCGTGCTCGGGTTAGTTACCCGGTACGCAACCTTTGGGTAAAACGTACCCAAAATATGTGTGAGCTGAGTCGCTAAAATCCCGGATTTTGGGCTCTGTGAGTGCGAGCTCACGCCGAATCCGATAGAGTAGAGACGAGAGAAATTCCCCGCGTCAATGATGCGTGTGCGCCGGGTGCGAGAGACCCCTATCGCACCGTACCGGCCACACGGGGGAACCTCCTCTAATGAGACCAGGCCGAGTGCACCAGTACTCGGCACCACTTCGAAGAAGAAGGACACCTGTGGACCTTTTCGAATACCAGGCGCGCGATCTCTTCGCAAAGCACGGCGTACCCGTGCTCAAGGGCATTGTTGCGACCACCCCTGAAGAAGCAAAGGCAGCAGCTGAGGAAATTGGCGGCCTGACCGTCATTAAGGCTCAGGTTAAGACCGGCGGCCGCGGTAAGGCTGGCGGCGTTAAGCTCGCAAAGTCCCCCGAAGAAGCTTACGAGCACGCTAAGGCAATTCTCGGCATGGACATCAAGGGCCACACCGTTCACCGCGTGCTGGTCGCTGACGGCGCAGACATCGCCGAAGAATACTACTTCTCCCTTCTGCTGGACCGTGCAAACCGCTCCTACCTGGCAATGTGCTCGGTAGAAGGCGGTATGGAAATTGAGCAGCTCGCTGCTGAGCGTCCCGAGGCACTGGCAAAGATCGAGGTTGACCCGCTGGTTGGCCTGGACCAGGCTAAGGCTGAAGAAATCGCTAAGGCAGCAGGTTTCTCCGCAGAACTGCAGGAGAAGGTTGTTCCCGTTCTCGTCAAGCTGGGCGAAGTCTACACCAAGGAAGACGCAACCCTGGTTGAGGTTAACCCCCTCGTTCTGACCCCCGAGGGCACCATCCTCGCCCTGGACGGCAAGGTCTCCCTGGACGACAATGCAGAATTCCGCCAGCCCGAGCACGAGGCTCTCGTGGACAAGTCCGCTGAGAACCCGCTGGAAGCTAAGGCAAAGCAGTTCGACCTGAACTACGTGAAGCTGGACGGCGAGGTCGGCATCGTTGGTAACGGTGCAGGTCTGGTTATGTCCACCCTGGACGTCGTTGCATACGCTGGTGAGAACCACGGCAACGTCAAGCCCGCAAACTTCCTTGATATTGGTGGCGGCGCGTCCGCTGAGGTTATGGCTGCTGGCCTGGAAATCATTCTGGGCGACGAGCAGGTCAAGAGCGTTTTCGTGAACGTCTTCGGCGGCATCACCGCATGTGACGCAGTGGCAGACGGCATTGTGAAGGCTCTGGAGATTCTGGGCGACGCAGCAACCAAGCCCCTGGTTGTGCGCCTGGACGGCAACAATGTTGCTGAGGGTCGCCGCATCCTCTCCGAGGCGAACCACCCGCTGGTTGTTCTGGCTGAGACCATGGACTCCGGCGCTGACAAGGCAGCAGAGCTCGCTCACAAGGCGTAATCGCCAGCAAAGGATTTCAAGGAAGTAATATGTCTATCTTTGTGAACAAGGACTCCAAGGTCATCGTTCAGGGCATCACCGGTGGCGAGGGTACCAAGCACACCGCACGCATGCTCGCAGCAGGCACCAACATTGTGGGCGGCGTGAACGCTCGCAAGGCTGGCACCACCGTCACCCACAAGGCGAAGGACGGCTCCGACATCGAGCTGAACGTGTACGGTTCCGTAGCTGAGGCTATGGAGAAGACCGGCGCGAACGTCTCCATCGTCTTCGTTCCCCCGGCCTTCACCAAGGCAGCAGTTCTCGAGGCTATCGAGGCTAAGATTGGCCTCGTCGTCGTCATCACCGAGGGCGTCCCGGTTCAGGACTCCGCAGAGTTCTGGGCAGCTGCTAAGGCATCCGTGGACGAGAACGGCAAGCAGATCACCCGCATCATCGGCCCCAACTGCCCCGGCATCATCTCCCCCGAGGAGTGCCTGGTTGGTATTATCCCGGCGAACATCACCGGCAAGGGCAAGATCGGTCTGGTCTCCAAGTCCGGTACCCTGACCTACCAGCTGATGTACGAACTGTCCGACATTGGTTTCACCACCGCTATCGGTATTGGTGGCGACCCCATCATCGGCACCACCCATATCGACGCTCTGGAAGCTTTCGAAGCTGACCCCGAGACCGAAGCAATCGTCATGATTGGTGAGATCGGTGGTGACGCTGAGGAGCGTGCTGCAGAGTACATCAAGGCAAACGTGACCAAGCCCGTCGTTGGTTACATTGCAGGCTTCACCGCTCCTGAGGGTAAGACCATGGGCCACGCAGGCGCTATTGTCTCCGGTTCCTCCGGTACCGCTCAGGCGAAGAAGGAAGCTCTGGAAGCAGCAGGCGTGAAGGTCGGTAAGACCCCCTCCGAGGCTGCAAACCTGATGCGCGAAATCTTCGCAGCGAAGTAGTTTATAGCCTAGCTATATAAATGACCCCGGTAGATAAACATTCAGTGTTTGTTTGCCGGGGTTATTTTATTCTCTATTAGCTTTTAGTTATAAGGAGTGCAGGAATGGATATTAGTGTAGAGCGTTATCATTACCCGATTGGGCAAGGTACTTTTAGTGCGCAAATAGTCCGCAGCTCTGAGAAGCAGTATGTATGCGTTTATGACTGTGGATCAATTTCTAAAAAAGATGTTGAAGGTTGGGTTAAAGATCTTCGACATAAGGAAGGTAGTTCAGAAAAGCCTATAATTGATCTTTTAGTTATTTCACATTTGCACAATGACCATTGTAATGCAATAAAATATTTGTGGGAGCAAGGTTTTTCTATCAAGAAGATTGTAATTCCTTATGTAGATTTGATTGGAAAGATTGTAATTACTTTGGAGAATTCATGGCGAATTAAAAATATGTCATCATGGGATTCATGGGCCAAACATATACTTCTCCCTTATATGGTTTTAGGGACTGAAGAAGACGAGCGAATGTCTGATTTTTTCAATGATATAGAAATTGTTGAATCTACGGATGTCGTGGATCACGATTATGTTGCAATACCCTCGAATAAAATTTATTTCTTGAAGGCTGTATCTACTGTATGGGAATTCCTTCATTTCTCTTTGGGGTTTGGTGCGGAGACTTACAGCACCGGGATTTTTTATAATGATTTTAAAGCGAATGTTCGAAATAATCTCGGTAAAGATGTTAAGGATATAGACATCTTGGATTTAAAAGATAAAAGTAAACTGGAAAATCTTAAAGAAGCATATAGGCAGGCTGTTAAAACTGTAAATGCATGGTTTTCTGAAAAGCCTTTTGATGTCGGGGATTTATTTAACGCTTCTTCAATTATTCTATATAGTGGGCCAGCGGGGGTCTTGAATAAAAAGACTGGTTCTAATAAGAGTTGCGTCGAAATTAATAGAGAAAGTAAGGGGCGGAACTCTCAAATTGACAGAGGGAGTATGTTGAATTACGAGGGATTTCATCACAAGGTTTCCGCTAGTAATACCAAAACTATAGGTGGTTGGCTGGGTACAGGTGACGCCCTTTTGGGAGAAACGAAGAATGTTGAAGAGCTCAAGGCTAAGCTAAGTCAGGAAAGAATAAATCGTGTTTGGGCTTTGACAGTTCCTCATCATGGCGCATGGAAGAATTCCAGCGATGAATTTTATGGTTTATTTTCTGCTCCCAGGGTAGAATGCATTATTCATTCAGATCCGGACCATCAAGGTTACAAGCATCCTAATGTTCAGACTAGAGAAGCAATTGCAAGAAGGGGTTTCACTGAGGTTCTTGTATCAAAAGATCCAGAAACTTATTATTATGAGAAATTGAGATTTATTGTTTGATAATAATTTTATTAGTATGTATTTTGTGTTCATGTTATGGATAATAACTTATATTGCGGTGGTTTATGGATGCCTCGTGTATTTCTAAGTACAGCTGTCTGACCATGGGCCACGCAGGCGCTATTGTCTCCGGTTCCTCCGGTACCGCTCAGGCGAAGAAGGAAGCTCTGGAAGCAGCAGGCGTGAAGGTCGGTAAGACCCCCTCCGAGGCTGCAAACCTGATGCGCGAAATCTTCGCAGCGAAGTAAACAGCATAAAACGCGGCAGATGCCGGTAGTCGTAGAGACTACCGGCATCTGTGCTTTTAACGCGCCGCCAGTGCCCGCAAATATTGCACTAGAAAGTAAGATTGTGCACACAGTGCCGCAAAAATATGTAAGTACGACCATAACCTTTGTATACTGGAGTGCATTGAGCCTAGTCAGAATCACTTTCTGAGCGGCTCCAAGAAACACCAAACACTCACAGGAGATCACCACACTCATGACCCAGCCCATCTCTCGCCGCACCATCGCCAAGGCAGGCGTCTGGTCCGCACCCGTCGTCGCAGCCTCCGCAGCAGTGCCCGCCTACGCAGCATCCAAGGAAACCCCCGGCGTGCAGTACGGCGTGTACGTCAGCGTGCAGAACAACGGCGGCTACGTCGGCTACGCATCCTCCAACAACACCGGCACCATCAACCCGGCAAGCCCCGAGGCACACTTCACCGCCTCCGGCACCCCCGACTCCGACATCAACTGGGACGACGCAACCTCCAAGCCCAAGAGCGCAACCTACGTTAACGGCGAAGGTAAGTTCACCCCCGTCACCAACTCCCAGACCGGCGCAAACGGCGCGTACATGTCCTCCAGCGGCTTCTGGTGGTCCGTACCGACCAAGGACACCGCAACCGGCACCGGCTACATCCCCGGAAGCAGCGTCACCCTCGCAGCGGGCGCGACCTTCGTAACCGAGGTTGAGTACACCGTCTCCGCCAGTGCCCAGTCGCTCCTTAAGTTCGGTAAGATCAACGGCCAGGCATGGGCCCCCTCCGGTCGCAAGCTGACCGGTAAGACCACCGAACTGGTAGCCTCCGCAGGCCAGGCAAAGTACCTGTCCGTGGCGCAGACCGCCGGCACCTGGACCGCAGAAGTACCGACCGTCACCAAAAACTCTGATGGCACCTACACCTTCAAGGGTCGTATCGTCTACACCACCAGCAAGGCGTACACCATGAAGCAGTCCGGCACCAAGTACTACAGCCAGACCAACTTCATGCCGGCGCAGCTGCGCTTCCCGGCAAACGACGGCTGGGTTTCGTACAAGCAGACCTCCAGCGTGCAGGTCGCTAACCTGACCTACTCCGGCAATGGCGCGACCGGCTCGGAGAGCGTTTCCGGTCAGGCCACCACCGCGGAGATTCACCCGTAAATAGGGCAACCCCTCATGTAGGGTAAAAGCGTATAGAAACCCCCGGCGGGTGATTTCAAATCACCCGCCGGGGGTTTTCTACGCTCGGGATGCACGGCTCAGGGGAGAGCGCGGAACATGCCCGAGCGGCTATATACAACTTGTTGAAAGCCTATTTATGGGGTTCTCGATTAGCCAACCGTCGTGCCGAACGCCAGACCCAGCAGGTAGGTCACAAACGCCGCGCCGAAGCCAATTAGAATCTGGCGAATACCGCGCTTGAGCGGGGAAGCGCCCGAAAGCAGACCCACCACGCCGCCGGTGAAGCCCAGCGCCGCACCCACAAACAGCAGAGACAGCACCATCGCGAATACACCCGACAAGCCAAAGATATAGGGCAGAATCGGAACCAGTGCACCCGAAGCAAAGAACGCAAACGAAGCAGCGGCGGCACCAATATCGGTACCCAAAGCCACGTTCTCCTCACGATCCTCATCCTCGCGGTGAGACAGCGACGGATCGCAGTCACAATCCATGTAGCCGAAACGCTCCATCGCACGGTGATGCGCCGCGTCCGGCTCCATGCCGCGGGCACGGTAAATCAGCTCCAGCTCGTTCGAATCCAAATCCAAATCGTGCGCAACACGCAGGGTCACCTGGGTCGGCTGGGAGGCATCCAACAGCTCACGCTGAGAACGAACCGACACGAACTCACCCGCAGCCATCGACAGCGCACCCGCCAGCAGACCCGCAATACCCGAGAGCAGAACCATCGAGCTGGATGCACCCGATGCGGTAATACCCATAGTCAACGCCAGGTTCGAGACCAGGCCGTCGTTAGCACCAAAGACCGCCGCACGGAAATTACCCGATAGCTTCTCCCTGCCGCTGGTCGCCAGGGCACGGATAATTTCCTCGTGAATCGCCTCGTCAGCCGCCATTTCCTCGGTGGCGTCCGGGTCCTCAGCGTAAGGGGAGCGGGACTCGGCGCGCTGAGCCATCGCCAGAATAAACACCGAACCGAAGTTCTTCGCCAAGAACTGCAGTAGCTGAGACTGCATGGACGGGCGCACGTGAACATCCGCGTGTTCGCCGAGCATGTCACGCCAATGCTGCTGGTGACGCTTCTCCGCCTCGGCAACCTGCAGAAGAATCTCGCGGTCGGTACCCTCGGCACGGCGAGCCAGGTAGCGGTAGATGCGTGCCTCCGACTCTTCATCGGCAAGGTAGCGGCGCCAACGCTTAATCTGCGTGGGGGAGGGGGAAGTAACCGCACTGTGGCGGGTCGGCTTGTGCTCGGTCGCCTCAGCTACGGTCCTTTCAGCCTCGGCCGCGTCAGCCTGAAGCTTCTCGGCCTGCTCGCCGTACGTGTCTTCGCCGTGCTCGTGCGTCGCGTGCGTGCTCATATCTCTCTTTCCGCCGGATGCGGGTCGCGCCGGGTATCTCCCGGGCGCGCAATCATGCGTTCGATCTGTGTGTTCTGAGTTGATCAGTGAACCACTGTAGAGCACTCCGAACAGAAAATCTAGGACGGCCTAACCCGGTGTTATTGTTCGCCTCAACGTACTTTGTGATACCGCACGGACGAGGACTCAAGTGCCGGGAAGGGGAAAAGTGGTTGGGAATAAGCGGGGCAGCTTCGAGAGTAAAAAGCCGGGCGGGTGCACCCTCCATAAGGAGAGCGCACCCGCCCGGCTTATGACTCTAAAAGCTAACGCCTACATGACGTGCCGCTATAGGTAGGCTGCAGTTTAGAAGCCACAACTTAGATGGTTGCGGCTTAGATGTTGCCTTCGCCGTTTTCCAGGAACGCGCGGATGAACCACTGGAACTTCTCCAGCTCAGCGGTCTGACCAATCAGCAGGTCCTCGGTGATGGGGTCGGACTCGCCAGCGAATGCAATCGCCTTGCGGTGAGCCTCAATCACGCGGGTGTACACGTCGTTCAGAGCGTGCAGGTGGTCAGCAACGCGTGCGCGGCCGACGGGGTAGTCTTCAACGGTGCGCTGTGCGACCAGTGCGCCAGCCAGGCCGTTGGGGGTTGCGCCCAGGGTTGCCATACGCTCTGCGATGGCGTCGACGAACTCGCGGACGGTGTCGACCTGGGGGTCAATCATTTCGTGAACGGCGATGAAGCCGGGGCCGGTCACGTTCCAGTGAGCGTGCTTCAGCAGCAGGTGCAGGTCGTTCAGGTCGTGCAGACGTGCCTGGAGAACCTCGGAAATGCCCTTGCCTTCTTCGAGGGTCAGGCCGGGTGCGGTGTAGTTTGCGAATGCCATGATGGTCTCCTTCATGATGCTGTGATGTTTGTGGTTCGGTAGGATTTGTCGCCCCACCGAATCGTTATTATGAGTAAATCATTTTAAGGAACTGCTGTCAAGGTTATTTTGAGTAATTCGTAATAAATTGTCATCTATGTGTCGCGCCGCACTTAAAAGCTCCTGCCCAAACGTGCCAGCCCCGAACGCCCGCATCGCTCACCGCCCAGGCGCGCACAAAGGGTGGGACGCGCAGTCTCTCATATCGCGCATCCCACCCTTTACGGTGAAGTGTATTCAGTTTTCTGTAGAGCTTTCAGCCCGCAAACTACGCGGCTACGCCAGCGCGCGAACCGCCTCCAGGGTCAGCTCCTCATGCTTGAGGCGCGCGGTGCCCAGCTCCGCCGGAACCTCCAGCTCGCCCGGAACAACAATGACGCGCATGCCCGCCGCGGTCGCGCTGCGCACGCCCGAAGGGGAATCCTCGAGAGCCACGCACTGAGTCGGGTCAACACCCAGACGCTCCGCCGCCAAAAGATAAGGCTGCGGGTCCGGCTTGGGGTTGGTGGTCTCATCGTTGCCAATAACCACCGAGAACGTGCCCTCGGGTGCCGCGTTCGCGGTGCGGCGAGCCACGGAGGTGGTGGCGTTCGTGACGACAGCCGCCGGAATCTGCGCCTCGCGAACCTCCGAGAGGAAGCGCTCAATGCCGGGTAGGAACTCGACCGGCTGCTGCGCCAGCGTCTCGCGCACCTTCGCCACCAGTCGATCGTTAATCTCCTCGTCCGGCAGGTTCACGCCGCGCTCGCGCAGACGATCCAGGGTGAACTGCATGGATAGGCCCAGGCAATCGAGGGTGTCCTGTTCGGTCCAGGTGCCACCAAATTCTGCGGTGAGAGCAACCTTTGCGGCAGCCCATACGGGTTCGGTATCGACGAGGGTTCCGTCGTGGTCGAAGAGAATGGCGGCGGGGAAGGTGTTCGTAGTCGTCATGTCATTAAGCCTACCGGTTTATTTCTGGGGTGAGAGTAGGACAGCGTCCCCAGTCGTCACCAAAAAATCCGTGCCAGCGTTCTGGGGGTTCTTGGCGATAGTGAGCAGCGCATCGGCAACGTCTTCACGGGCAATCGTCGGAATGCCCGGAGTTCGCTCGACGCTCGCCATATCAAACACCTTCACTCCGCCTTTGCTGGGCTTATCGGTCAGCCTGCCCGGATGTGCACGCGAAATATACGGCTGATATTCGGTAACCAGGGCGTCCGCCTTAACCTTGTCGGTGAAAATGCCGCGCATGATGACCTTGCAGACCAGGCGCATGGGCAGGGATGCGGTCCGTACCGTATCGCCCACGCCGTAGGCGCTCATCAGAACGCAATGCTTTACGCCTGCGCCCGTGACCGCCTCCATGATGAGGGGCAGGCGCTCCTGCATGAACGTGGAGGAGAGAAACTCTCGTACTGTGGCTTTCTGGCCCAGGATGCTGACCATCACGTCTTGCCCGGAGGATGCTGCGGCGAGCTGCTCGGCATCATTCAGGGCTCCCGGAACGATAGTGAGATTTTGGTGCGCCCCCAAAAGTGTTAGCGCCTTGTCGGGGTTGCGCACGTAGGCGGTGACGGTGTGCCCCTCTTCTAGGGCTTTGCGGGTGAAGAGGTAACCGGTGCGGCCGGTTGCACCTAGAACCAGTATTTTCATGTGGGTCCCCATTCGTGACTGTGATTGTTGCGGGAGCCCGCAAGCGCCCAGCCTTACATGTACCCAGCGTGGTCACTATAACAATAGGGCTTTTGGGTGGAGTTTTTGGCTGGAGTTGGTGCTTTCGCCGCTTTATTCGTGTGGTGATCCCTTAGTTTGTTGTCGAAATTTTAATCTCAAAAACCTTGGTTAACCCCTTGCGCAGAATAATTGAGTGTAGTAGACTCAAGTTATGTAATGCGGGGGCGCATAGGATAAGCCCCTCGAAATGCGAAAGGAACACCATGGACAACAAGTTCACCACCAAGAGTCAAGAAGTCATCTCGGCGGCAAATACTAATGCTCAAACCGCCGGTAACCCCACTATTGAAACCGCGCACATCCTCAAGGCCCTCATGGACCAGCGCGAAGGCGTCGCCGTAGCAGTCCTCAAGGCTGCAGGCCTGGATGTGGACGCTATCTCCGAGGCGGCATCCGCTGAAATCAAGAAGCTGCCGAAGGCATCCGGTGCCTCCGTGCAGAACGCCTCCCTCAGCCGTGCAGCGCTTTCTGCTCTGCAGGCGGCACAGACCCGTGCCCAGGGCTTCGGAGATACCTACGTTTCTACCGAAATGATCCTGCTCGGCATTGCCAGCGGAACCGATAGCACCGCAACCGCAATGCACAAGCTCGGCGCTACCGCAGAGCTCATCGCACAGACCATCCCCAACGTCCGAGGAGACCGCACCGTGGACACCCCCGACCCCGAAGGCACCTTCCAGGCGCTCGAAAAGTACGGCACCGACCTGACCGCTATTGCTCGCGCAGGCAAGCTCGACCCGGTCATCGGCCGTGACTCTGAGATTCGCCGCGTCGTGCAGGTGCTCTCCCGCCGTACCAAGAACAACCCCGTTCTGATTGGTGAGCCCGGCGTCGGTAAGACCGCCGTGGTTGAGGGCCTGGCACAGCGCATGGTTTCTGGCGACGTGCCCGAATCCTTGCGCGGCAAGACCCTGATTAGCCTGGACCTGGGCTCCATGGTCGCAGGTGCTAAGTACCGCGGTGAATTCGAGGAGCGCCTGAAGGCAGTTCTCGAGGAAATCAAGAAGTCCGAGGGTCAGATCGTGACCTTCATCGACGAAATTCACACCGTCGTCGGTGCTGGTGCATCCGAAGGTTCCATGGACGCGGGCAACATGCTCAAGCCCATGCTTGCCCGAGGCGAGTTGCGCCTGATCGGTGCCACCACCCTCGACGAGTACCGCGAGAACATCGAGAAGGACCCCGCCCTGGAGCGCCGCTTCCAGCAGGTGTACGTGGGTGAGCCCAGCGTAGATGACACCATCGGTATTCTGCGTGGCCTGAAGGAACGCTACGAGGCACACCACAAGGTGCAGATCGCTGACTCCGCACTGGTTGCCGCAGCAACCCTGTCCAACCGCTACATTCCCTCCCGTCAGCTGCCGGACAAGGCAATTGACCTGATTGACGAGGCAGCATCCCGCCTGCGCATGGAAATTGACTCCGCACCGGAGGAAATTGACCAGCTGCGCCGCGCCGTGGACCGCCTCACCATGGAGGAACTGGCACTTGCCGACGAGACCGATCCCGCATCGGTTGAGCGTCTGGAGGCCCTGCGCAAGGACATGGCTGACAAGAAGGAACAGCTCGACGCCCTCAACGCCCGTTGGGAAGCCGAGAAGGCTAGCCTGAACCGCGTGGGTGACATCAAGACCCAGATTGACGAGCTGCGCTCCCGCGCAGAGGTCGCACAGCGCGAGGGCAACCTCGCCGAGGCATCCCGCCTGCTCTACGGCGAAATTCCCGCAAAGCAGGCTGAGCTGGAAGAAGCACAGCGCGCCGAGGACACCGCCAAGAACGAGTCCATGGTCTCCGAAGAGGTCACCGCGGACGATATCGCCGAGGTGATTTCCTCCTGGACCGGCATTCCCGCAGGCCGCATGATGCAGGGTGAGTCCGAGAAGCTGCTCGAAATGGAGAAGCGCATCGGTGCCCGCCTCATTGGCCAGGAAGCCGCAGTGGTCGCTGTCTCTGACGCCGTGCGCCGCGCCCGCGCCGGTATTTCCGACCCGAACCGCCCGATTGGTTCCTTCCTGTTCCTGGGCCCGACCGGTGTTGGTAAGACCGAGCTGGCTAAGGCACTGGCTGAGTTCCAGTTCGATGACGAGCGTGCCCTGGTGCGTATCGACATGAGCGAGTACTCCGAGAAGCACACCGTTTCTCGCCTGGTCGGT
This sequence comes from Rothia sp. (in: high G+C Gram-positive bacteria), assembly GCF_015265375.1. Lineage (GTDB taxonomy): Bacteria > Actinomycetota > Actinomycetes > Actinomycetales > Micrococcaceae > Rothia. The sequence continues at coordinate 16,172 of NZ_JABZXW010000023.1, read as the reverse complement.
GCCCCTCCCGGATACGTCGGCCACGAAGAGGGCGGTCAGCTGACCGAGGCTGTACGCCGTCGCCCCTACTCGGTGGTCCTGCTCGACGAGGTCGAGAAGGCACACCCCGAGGTCTTCGACATCCTGCTGCAGGTGCTCGATGACGGCCGCCTGACCGACGGTCAGGGCCGCACCGTGGACTTCCGCAACGTCATCCTGATCCTGACCTCAAACCTCGGTTCGCAGTACCTGGTCAACCAGGACCTGCCCTTCGACGAGCGATCCGAGAAGGCTATGGAGGTTGTTCACCAGGCATTCCGCCCCGAGTTCCTCAACCGACTGGACGACATCATCATGTTCCAGCCCCTGTCGGCTGAGAACCTGGGTCAGATTGTGGGTCTGCAGGTCAAGAGCATGGCTAAGCGCCTGGAGGACCGCCGCCTCACCCTGAACGTCACCGAGGCAGCCCTCGAGTGGCTGGGTAAGACCGGCTACGACCCGGCATTCGGTGCCCGCCCGCTGCGCCGCCTGGTACAGCGCGAGATCGGTGACCGCCTGGCTCGAGGCATCCTCTCCGGTGCCATCCACGACGGCGACACCGTGACCGTGGACGTGAACCCGGACGTTGCCAGCGACGGTCTGTCGGTGACCTCCGAGCGTGAGCAGAAGGCTGAGGACTAAACTCAACCGGCTGGCTGGGCGGACTTAGCCTGTGGCTGAGTTTGCACATTCCAAACCATAAGAAATAGGCTGTGGGGTACCCTCGAAAGGGGGTACCCCACAGCCGTTTAACGTACTAGCCCCGCGCTAGTACACAGAGCATTGAGGAGAAGGATGGACCGCTGGACTGACCAACAGAACTTCGCCGCAGCCGGCGAGCAGCGCGAAGAAATCGCCTCCGTGCACCGTGCCGCAATCCGCTCGATTCAGCGCGTTGTCTCTGAGAATGCCACCCCGCACGACGAAGAATACGCCTCCGCAGGTATTGCCGAGCTACTCAAGGGCGGTAAGGTTCTCGTGCTCACCGGCGCTGGCGTGAGCACCGAGTCCGGCATCCCCGACTACCGCGGACCGGGCGGTTCCCTGCACGACCACCGCCCCATGACCTACCAGGAATTCCGTTACGATGACGCCGCCCGTCAGCGCTATTGGGCGCGCTCCTACGTGGGCTGGCGCCGCATGCGCCGCGCCCAGCCGAACCGCGCCCACTATGCGCTCGCTGAACTAGAGCAGCTGGGTGCCGTGAGCGGCGTAATCACGCAGAATGTGGACGGTCTGCACGCCCGCGCCGGAAGCTCCAGCCTGCTGGCACTGCACGGCGATCTCTCCCGTATTGTGTGCCTGGACTGCGGTCAGGACGAGAGCCGCGAAAGCCTCGATACGCGCCTGGACGCGGCGAACCCCGGCTACCTGGCGCGCCTTGAAGACGAAGATTTGCGCGTGAACCCTGACGGTGACGTGGAACTGGACGAGCGCTACATCCGCGATTTTCAGATGGTGTCCTGCATTGCCTGCGGTTCGACCCGCCTCAAGCCGGATGTCGTGTACTTTGGCGAATCTGTGCCCGCCGAACGTAAGGCACGCAAGGACGCCATGCTCGCCGAGTGTTCGGCGCTGCTGGTGGTGGGCTCCTCGGTGGCGGTCATGAGCAGCTACAAGATTGTGCTGGAGGCTCTGCGCGCCGGCAAACCGGTCGCTGTCATCAATGGCGGCCCGGGCCGTGCGGATGCGAAGGCAACCTACCTGTGGCGCAGCGGCGTGGGTGAGGCGCTGGAACTCATGCTCGACGAGATTGACGACTAGGTAGCGCGGGCACGACTAGGTAACGCGGGCACCCGGCGAATTTTGCCGCGCGTGCACTGACCTGTAGTTGGCCCGTCATTAACTGCACGAAAGTGCTACTTTGTGGCGTAATTCATTTTAAATAGCCCCTGGACAGGCGGATACACCCATTACGCGAGGATAAAATGATGGGATGGACATTCGACACACTATCACTCGCTTCGGTGCCACCGCCCTGATTGGTTGCGGCCTGGTGGTTACCGCAATCCCCGCAACGTTCGCTCAGAACGGCGAAGAGTCCGTCACTCACGTCTACTCCGACAAGGCTACTTCCCACATTTCTGAGGTTTGGTACAAGGGCGAAACCCTGAAGGTTACCGGCGAGGGCTTCCTGACTCAGGACGGCACCTCCGGCTCCGTTATCGCTATTAAGCTGAACAAGGGCACCGTCAAGATTGACGGCCAGGACTACCTGGAAGTTAAGGCTGACGAGAAGGGCAACTTCTCCGTCTCCATTCCCTGGCAGAGCGACCTGGATGAGCGCATCTCCGTGGACGTGTACCTGCTCTCCGGCTCCCTGAAGGATAACGACACCTCCCGCGGCGGTAAGGCTGCGACCGTGAAGATTGAGGCTCGTTCCGTTCAGGAAGCAACCCCCTCCGCAACCGCTTCGGTGAGCCCCTCGGCGACCGCGAGCGCTTCGGCTTCCGTGGTGGCTACCCCCTCCGCTTCTGTTGCACCCTCTGCATCCGCTACCCCCTCGGCTTCGGCTACTGCCGCTGATGAGGTTGTTGCCTCCGTAGATGCTGAGATTAAGAACCGCCCGGCAACCTCGGTGAGCCCTTCGGCTACCGCGTCGGCTTCCGCTTCTGTGGTTGCAACCCCCTCTGCTTCGGCTTCTGCTTCCGCATCGGCTTCCGCTTCGGCCACTACTGAGCAGAACGCACCTGTAGCGAACGAAGCGAAGGATCAGCTGGGTGATTCCACCTCCGCTACCGAGCAGGTGACCGCTTCGGCTGAGAGCACCCGCTTCGCGAACTGCGCAGAGGTTGCGGCTGCTGGCCTGGCGCCCATTCACGAAAGCCACCCGGACTTCCGTAAGAAGTTCGACAACGATGGTAACGGCCTGGGCTGCGAGGTTATCAACAGCGAGGTGACGGACGGTTCCTCTTCCAACGGTTCCTCGGGTTCTTCTTCCCGCAACTCCGGCGGCCTGGACAACCTGGGTAGCGGTTCCTCCTCTTCGAGCAATTCCACTTCGAGCCGCGCTCAGCGCTCCTCCCTGGCTAACACCGGTGCTTCCAACGCCTTCACCATGGCTGGCCTGGGCCTGGTAGCTCTGGGTCTGGGCGTTGCTGGCGTGACCGCTGTGCGTAACCGCAAGAACTCCTAAAACTATCGTCACCGCCCGGTGCGGTGCGTGAGAGTCCCCTCTCCTGAACGCTTTTGAATGTTCGGCGGAGGGGATTCTTGCGTTTAACGGGGTGGTTTTTGTTGGCGTGTTGTGTCGGTGGGATGGCGCATGTACTTGCTGGTTTCTTCAAGTCTCAATTGAGACTTTAGGGGTGCACGGCGGTGCAAAAGGTCTCTATGGTTCAACCATGCCTTCAATAAACCTTCAAGAAAACCCCGGTTTGTGAGTCAGGTCATGGCAAATTGGCGTCTTGGGAGCCGGTATCCCAAGCTTCGCTCGTTAGAATGGGTGGCATGAATATTCGAAACAACATCGCACGCATTGGTGCCACCGCCCTCATCGGCTGTGGCCTCGTTGCTACTTCCGTCCCCGCGACCTTCGCTGTTGAAGGTGCGCCTCAGGTTGTCCACACCTACGCAGACTCTGCACAGTTCCTTGCTCCCGACGTATGGATTGAGGGTCAGGGCCTGAACATTGGCGGCGAAGGCTTCAAGACCGCTGACGGCACCTCCGGTTCCGTTCTGGCACTGAAGCTGAACAAGGGCGCCGTCAAGATCAACGGCCAGGACTATCTGGAAATCCACGCTGACGAGGCTGGCAACTTCTCCGTTACCATCCCCTGGCAGGAAGAGCTGCACGGCAGCGTTTCCGTTGACATTTACCTGCTGTCCGGCTCCCTGAAGGACGGCGACGTTCCCCGTGGCGGTAAGGCAGCTACCGTGACCATTAAGGTCGCAGAGCAGCCTGCACCGGCTCCCACCGAGGACTCGACTCCCGCTCCTTCTCAGGATCCGACTCCGGAACCCACCCAGGATCCCACTCCCGAGCCGTCCAAGGACGCAACCGCTGAGCCGACTACCGAGGCTCCCAAGCCTGCTGACGAGACCTCCGCTCCCGCAGTTGAGGACGCTAAGGAAACCAAGCCCGCTGAGGACCAGAAGCCTGCCGAAGAGCAGAAGTCTGAGGACCAGAAGTCCGATGAGCAGAAGTCTGACAGCGAGCAGCACTTCCGTTTCCAGAACTGCGCTGACGTTGAGGCGGCAGGTCTGGCACCGATTCACAAGAGCCACCCGGATTACCGCGAGAAGTTCAACGCTGACGGCGACGACTATGGTTGCGAGCAGGCCGTTGACTACGAGAACTCCAAGAAGTCTGACAGCGTTTCGCTGAGCTCCGGCTCGAATGACAACCTGGGTTCCGGCGACAACCTGGGCTCCGGTTCCTCCAACGCATCCGCCAAGAGCTCTTCTTCCCTGGCTAAGACCGGTGCATCCGACGCGATGACCGCTGCTGGTCTGGGCCTGATTGCTCTGGGTGCTGGTGGCGCAACCATCGTTGCAACCCGCATGCGCAAGAAGGCTTAATAGTGCCTAGTCGCTAAGCTTTTAGCTACTTATATGGGCTCCCTCCATATCGGAGGGGGCCCATTTTTTGTGCCTTTCGAGGCTGTGGGGGATGCCGGGAAAGACGTGAAAGAAGCAAAAATTATGGACAAATAGCACTACTGACAAGGCTATTTATCGGAGACGCATAACACTTATCTCTAAGTTAAGGCGAGCACAGGGTAAACACAGACTCGCACGGGAATCTAGATACTACAAAGAACGCACAGCCCGAAGCTGAAGAACAGACAGCGACGAGCACCGCGAATCTCACGACACGACATCTGGAGCACCCAATGAACATTCTGACCATGGCACTCGCCGATGCTATAGCCATCGCAGCGCTCTGCACCCTCTACATGGTGCGGCACCGCAACCGCGAACTGATGATTTCCTACGCGGTCATCAACGCCGGTATTTTCACCGTCTCGGTGGCGCTGGTATCCGCCGGATCGAACGCATCCGCCATGGGCATGGGCCTCTTCGGTGTCCTGTCGATTATCCGACTGCGTTCCACCGCCCTGAGCCAGCGCGAGGTCGGCTACTACTTCGTAGCCCTCTCGGTCGGCATGATCGCAGGTGTGAACATCAGCCCGGCGTACATCGCCTTCGCCCTGATGGCTACCCTGGTCGCCCTGATCGCGATTCTTGACTCGCGCAGCGCCCCGATTTCTACGGAATTGACTCAGACCGTCACCGCCGATCGCGCGATCAGTGACGAGGAGGAGCTCAAGGCATACCTGACCGCTCGCCTGGGCTACACCGTCACCTCGGCGAAGATTACCGAGCTGGACATGGTGAACAACCTGACCCGCGCCACCGTCACCTACCAGCCCAAGGAAACCCCCGAAGGCGGCACCCCCGCAGCGGTGGAGGCGGCAGCACCGCAGGTAACCGCAACCCGCCAGCCTGTAGCAACTCAGCCGGTAGCGCCCACCGCCGAGGCGCACGCCACGCTGGATACTCGGATGGTTCCCCTCCAGCGCATGCCGGTTGGTAAGTAGCAACAAGCTCGAAGCCTCCGATTCACTCCAACCGCACAACCATCCCAGATACCCACGACACGCCGCCCTAGTGCACAGCCCAACGCACAACCTAGCGCACCGGGGCGGCACCCCAGAAGGACGAAGACCCATGACTAACGCAGCCGCAAACATCATCCCCGCAGAGTGGAAGAGCATCAGCCTCGAAGCCATGAACGAGAAGGCAGCCATGCAGACCCGTGTGGACCGCAAGTACATTGTCGACGCAGAAACCGCCGCCAAGGTACTCTCCACGCTCGACGCAGATGCCTCCGTCATGGAAATCGATGGCCAGCGCGACTTCGCCTACGACTCGGTCTACTTCGACACCCCGCAGATGCAGAGCTACCACTCGGCAGCCTACAGCCGCGACGATACCTTCAAGATTCGTACCCGTAGCTACCTGGACTCGAAGCTGACCTTCCTGGAGGTCAAGACCGACGGTGAGCAGGATATGACCGTCAAGAAGCGTATCCCGTACACCTTCGAGAAGCGCGATACGCTCACCGCGGAAGGCCACGAGTACATCACCGCAGCACTTGGTGACATCCTCGCGGGTCCCGTGCACAAGCTCGAGGCGGTCCTGACTACCGGCTACCGCCGTACCACGGTCTTCCTGCCGCAGAGCGAGAAGAACCCGGTCGCCTCCCGTATGACCGTAGATAACGCCCTGACCTGGACCCCTCTCTCTGAGAACATCCTCATGGCGGGCGTGAACTACCGTAACTTCCACGGCAACCTGGTCGGCACCACCTACGGCCTGCCGAACGCGGTCATCATTGAAACCAAGTCCGGTGTGGAGCCCTCCGTGGCAGACCAGCACCTCTGGGATGCGGGCATCACCCCCGCGAAGATTTCCAAGTTTGCAACCGGCATGGCGGCGCTGAACCCGCAGCTGGCAAGCAACAAGTGGGAAGAAACCCTGAAGAACTGGATGCACCTGGAACCGGTCAACGGCACCCGCCTCAATCTGGATGACATGACCGAAGAGGACTACCAGAAGCTGCTGACCGAGCATTTCGCAGCCGCCTAAACGGCAACCCGCCTAAACGGCAACCTGGGATGCGCGGGTAGGGTAGCGCACCTACCTTACCCGCACCCCCAGCCCCCTAACCTATAACCCTCCGAACAAAACACAACACTGGCTTTATTCGCCCCACACAGGCAATAACCGCTCTCACACATATTCACATTTCACATACAACCTGTACCCCCACCTGTGGCGCGAGCTCTCCGCGAGTAGTCACCCAAACACAAAGGAAAACCCGTGAAAAAGAGCAATATGATCAAGAGCGCAACCTCCATTACCCTCCTGGCAGCCCTGGCGTTGACCGGCTGCTCGGCAACCTCGACCTCGAACGCTAGCGCTTCGAGCGCAACCACGACCTCCGCTTCGAGCACCTCGGATACCACGTCGAAGGTGGCGGACTCCTTCTCCACCGACGTGAAGAGCGGCGCGAAGCTCGCCGAGGACACCCACTACTCCGCGAAGGATCTGACCTGGGATTCCTCCAGCGAAGTTACTATCGATCTTTCTAACCCGACCGCGACCGACGGCGTGACCGTCAGTGACGGCGTCATCACCATCACCAAGGCGGGTAACTACCGCCTGAGCGGCACCTATAGCGGCCAGGTCAAGGTTGAGGCAGCCGACAGCGACATGGTCCGCCTGATTCTGAACAACGCGACCATCACTAACTCCACCGGCGCGGTAATCAACGTGGTTGAGGCGGACGAGGTCGTTATCTACACCGCCTCGGGCACCACCAACACCGTCTCTGACGGCTCCTCCTACTCCGATACCGCCAGCGGCAGCCCCGACGCCGCCATCTACTCCAAGAGCGACCTGACCCTGGCGGGCGAAGGCACCCTGAAGGTTGAGGGTAAGTACGAAGAGGGTATCCACACCACTGACGGCCTGGTTATTGCCTCCGGCACCCTGGAGGTGAACGCGGCAAACACCGGCATCAAGGGTAAGGACTACGTCGATATCCTGGACGGCACCGTCACCGTGACCGCAAGCCAGGACGGCATCAAGGCAACCAACGACACCGACGGCAACCGCGGCTGGGTACGCCTGAGCAGCGGTACCGTGAACATCTCCGCAGGTGACGACGGTTTCAAGGCCGAGCGCGTGCTTGAGATTTCGGGCGGTACCCTGAACATTACCCAGTCGAACGAGGGTATTGAGGCGCAGTACATCAACATCTTGGACGGCACCGTAAACGTGACCAGCTCGGATGACGGCATCAACGCCTCGTACAGCACCACCAGCACTAGCTCGACCGGTACCGAGTCGGCTTCGACCTCCACCACGCAGACCAACCAGACAGCGCAGAATACCCAGACTACGCAGAATACCCAGAGCGGCCAGGCTGCACCGGGTAACGCGGCACAGGGCGGTCAGGCTCCGGCAGGCGACCAGGCACCGGCAGGCGGCCAGGCACCCTCCGGTACCATGGGTCAGCCCCCGGCAGGCGGTGGCGCAGGCGGCGGCATGGGCGGTGGCGGCGGCACCTTCGAGGTAGTCGACGCGACCATCAACATTGCCGGTGGTACCGTCACCGTGAACGCGAACGGCGACGGCATCGACTCCAACGGTACGGCAACCCTCTCGGGCGGCACCCTGGTCGTGAACGGTCCCTTCACCGGCGGTAACACCTCCCTGGACACCAACGGCGACCTGCTGCTCAACGGCACGACCGTGGCGGCGGCGAACTCCGGTGACATGTTCGAGGCGCCCGCAACCTCCTCCACTAGCGGCTACGTGAAGATCAGCAACGTATCGAACCTGAGCGCCGGCACCACCGTGCAGGTGACCGACTCCTCCGGTACCGTAGTGGCGAACTACAAGGTGACCAACTCCAACACCGCACTGATCCTGGTCTCCAGCTCCAAGATCACCAAGGGCGAGAGCTACACCGTGTACACCACCACCGATAGCGTGGACGCCTCCAGCACCACCCTGGCGTCGAACGCCACCTCGCTCGGTTCTTTCACCGCAAGCTAGCGCTTCTTCACCGCAAGCTAGTAGTTCCCTTGCCGCAAGCTCAGCGGTAGGAATGCCCTCCTCAAGCTCCGTGCGGGATGTCATGACCCGCACGGTACCCTCTCCGAACCCGGTCTTGTGAGTGAGCCGGTAAGGAGAGACACTCGCCCCGCATCGGATGTAGCGATACGTCCGGTGCGGGGCTACGTGTTATATAGGGAGTGTGGCGTCTGGGGTGTTGTGGCATCTGGAGTGTGGGCAAAGAGCGGGGTTTGGGCGCTCGCGGTGGGGCGGACGCTACGCTGCGCTCGCCGCGGGTGCAAAATAAAACGGTTGTTCCGGTGCGAAGAAGTGCTTTGATACGCAAAATAGGTGCCGCTGAGCGAGACATTCAGGGCTGAAACAGGGTACTCTATAGTGTAGTAAAGACTGTTGAACGATCCGAGAGCGATGCGCCGCGCGCGCTGTTCGCCTCGGACAGGATGAAAGAGGGGGTCACGCCATGGGGCGCGGCCGTCAGAAGGCTAAAGCAACAAGGCAGGCTCGGGAGATGAAGTACTTCAGCCCCGAGACCGACTACAGCGCACTCGAGCGCGAGCTCAGCAGCGCGAAGAAAACGAAGTCCTCCGATTCGTCCCGCCGTCGCTATGACGACGAGGACGACTACTCGGCATACGCAGAAAAGTACGCGTCCTACGAGGATGAGGCATAAAGAATACGCGGAATGATTCGGTGCATATCGACCGAACGTATTCGATAGATGATGAACCGGCTTGAGGCCCCGCACGGGGTGCTCAGCCGGTTTTTTCGTGCCCTTTTGGTGGGTGCGTGCAGGTAGGGGAGTGGGGATGCGGTGGGCGGTCAGCTGTCTGATACACAAAGCCAATACACATGTTTATACATAGGTACGCATAGCATCTTCTGGTAATAAAGCATAGGCAGTAATAAAAAAGTTTGAAATGAATAAGCATGCATAGCTTCTGCACAGCTTAGTCATGCCTGGCACAGAGAATAGCCCGGCATTCTAGAGACATGAACAACGAACAGAACATGACTCAGAACATTGACCAGACCACCCAGACCGCGGCAGAACAAGCAACCGCCGCACAAACCGCAGCAGAGCAGAAGCTAGCCAAGAAGAAGCTCACCCGTCGAATCTTCATCGGCGGCGGCCTCGGCGCACTCGCCGTAGTCGGTGGCGGCGCAGGCTGGGCGTACAACCGCTACCTGGCAGAGCACACCGAAATCGAAGACACCACCGCCTACGAGGCGGCAGCAGCCCAGGCGAACGCAAGCGCCTCCGGCTCCGCCACGGCAGACCCCACCGAACTGACCGGGGTGAAGGTCAACGGTCAGAGCCTCACCGCTAACGAAGGCTCGATTACCATCACCTCCACCACTACCGGTAGCGGCTCTGATGCGGTCGTCTCCTTCGTAGCAGACATCAAGCTCGACAACGCAACCCTGCTGCGTAGCGCCTTCGCCAACAACAAGTTCGGCCAGAACATTATCGACACCCCCTCGAATATCGCCTCCGAACACAACGGCATCTGGGCGATCAACGGTGACTACTACGGCTTCCGTACCACCGGCATCGTGATCCGAAACGGTGTTGTCTACCGTGACGCCGGCGCTCGCGAGGGTTTGGCCTTCTACCGCGACGGCTCCGTCAAGCTCTACGACGAAACCGCAACCAACGCCCAGACCCTCGTCAACGAAGGCGTGTGGAACACCCTCTCCTTCGGCCCGGCACTGGTCAAGGACTCCGCGGTTGTCGACGGTATCGACAGCGTCGAGGTGGACACCAACTTCGGTAACCACTCCATCCAGGGTAACCAGCCGCGAACCGGCGTGGGCGTGCTCGGCACCAACCACCTGGTCTTCATCGTGGTTGACGGCCGCTCCACCAACTACTCGCGCGGCGTGACCATGCCCGAGTTCGCACAGATGTTCAAGGACCTCGGCTGCGTGAGCGCATACAACCTCGACGGTGGTGGCTCCTCCGCCATGGTCTTCAACAACGAGCTGGTCAACCGCCCACAGGGTGGCACTAAGGAGCGTGGCACCAGTGACATTCTCTACATTGCAGGGAGCGCATCGTGATTATCCTGATACCCGCATATAAGCCGGACCAGTCGCTGGTCCGCCTTGCCCGGGCCCTGCGCGAACAGGACCCGGACGCCGAAATCCTCGTGATTGACGACGGATCCGGCAGCACCTACGCACCCATCTTTACCGAACTGCGCATCGACGGCGTGACCGTGCAGACCCACCCCGCCAACAGGGGCAAGGGCGCGGCACTGCGCACCGGCATCGCCTGGGCGAAAGCAAACCGCCCCGGCGAGGTCATCGTCACCGCCGATGCGGACGGCCAGCACCTACCCCAGGACATCTTCCGTGTGGGTGTGCGCACCGAAACCGCGGCGGCGGCAGGTCAGAAGAGCATCGTGCTCGGTGTACGTACCAAGCCCGACCCCAACGCCGGCGAAGAAGGCACCAAGGTGCCGCTGCGCTCCAAGATTGGTAACAGCGCAACCGTAGGCTTCTTCGCCCTGGCGACCGGTGCCCGCGTGGCAGACACCCAGACCGGCCTGCGCGGCTTCACCCCGCAGACCCTGGACTGGTTGCTGCAGATCCCCGGCGATAAGTACGAGTACGAGTTCTCCATGCTGCTGCGCGCAACCCGCGCAGACGTGGACCTGGTGCAGGTACCCATCGTGAAGGTCTACGAGCCGGGCAACCCGACCAGCCACTTTAGGCCCCTGCAGGACTCGGCGCTCATCTACGCACCGCTGCTCGCCTTCCTGGCGTCGTCTTTCCTGACCGGCTTCCTCGTGGACGCTATCGCCCTCTTCGTCCTTGTGGGCCTGGGTGCTCCTCTGCTGGCAGCTGTGGTCGGTGCGCGCGTCATCTCGGCGCTGACGAACTTCACCGTCAACCGAGTACTCATGCATGACGGAGGCGCACGCCCCTCGGTATCCTCTTCGCTGGTGCGGTACGCCGTGCTGGCGGTGGGTATCCTCGCAGCCAACGCGGCTCTGATGGAAACCCTGACCGGCCTGGGCGCGTCCCTGCTGGTCGCCAAGATCCTGACCGAGCTGATCCTTATTCCGGTCAGCTTCGCGGTCCAGCGCCGCTGGGTTTTTCTACCCGCCCAGAGTCAGGAAAAGCCGCGAGCAAAGGAAATCGCAGCCAGCGCACCTTCGGGTCTGCGCGCGGTGAGCTACGAGTCCGCTCGCATGGAGGCAGCCGGTATCCGTACCGGTGTGCGCGCCTCCCAGGTACGTCCCTAGCTCGTCTACCCGAGCGTCCAGCTCGCTGGGGGCGTACCCCAAGATTTCTCCCACCCGTCAGTCGTGAGGGTGGGTGGGAGAAGCAAGCTGCCGCATCAGATGCGGCAGCGTTCTGTTCACGAAAAGCCCCCGCTGAGATTCAGCGGGGGCTTTTTGTATATATCGGCCTTTCAGAAGCCTATTGGCTCACCGGCTTCCGAACTGGCAACATACCGATTACTGACCGGGAATCAGACCGCCGGGAGTAATCAGGAACGGCGGGTTGTGGTTAACAGCCGGGTTGGTCACGTAACCAACGCGAGCCGCACGGGTCGGGTGCTTAGGAGCACGCTTCGGCCAGGGCTTCACCTGCGGGTTCGGGTCCTTCTTGCCCTGCACCATAGCCAGCGCGCTCGCAGCGTTCACAATGCCGGAACCGCAAGCGTTCACATCGCAGGTGAGCGGCTTGGAGCTCTGCTTCAGAATCTGCTTTGCACGCTCAGCGGTCAGGGAGGGGTCAACGGACTTCATCAGGGCAATCACGCCAGCAACCTGGGGTGCTGCCATGGAGGTGCCGTCGTACTCGGTGTAGCCCGCACCCTTGGAAACGGTGGTACCCAGATCCACGGTGGACATGATGCTGCTGCCGGGGGCGCTCACATCAACAAGCTTGCCGTAGTTCGAGAAGTCGCTACGCTTACCCTCCTGGTCGGTAGCGCCCACCACGATCGAACCGCCGCAGTTAGCCGGAGCGACCTTGGAGGTGTCCTGACCATCGTTACCAGCTGCGACCACGAGGATCGCGCCGCGCTTGTTCACCTCGGCAATAGCCTTGGAGTAGGTTGCGGGGCAGGTGCCCTCGCCGCCGAGGGAGAGGTTAATGATCTTGGCGGGGTTGGAGTTCGCGGGAACGCCCTCAACGGTGCCGCCGGCTGCCCAGACCATTGCATCCGCAATGTCGGAGTCGTAGCCGCCGCACATGCCCAGGGCACGCACGGGCAGGATCTTGGAGTTCGGTGCCACGCCGACGATGCCGCGCTTATTGTTCATAATTGCGGCGATGGAGCCTGCAACGTGGGTGCCGTGCCAGTTCGACTCGCTTGCCTCAGAGTCCGCGTCGCAGACGCCGGCTTCTTCCCAGTTGCCCTGGTCGGTCGGGTCAGAGTCGCGGCCGTTGCCGTCACGGGCAATGGAAGGCTCGGTGATGAAATCGTAGCCGGGCAGAACGTTAGCGTCCAGGTCGGGGTGCTTGACGATGCCGGAGTCAATCACAGCAACGGTCACGCCAGCACCCTGGGTGGTCTTCCACGCCTCGGGGGCTGCCAGGCCCTTGGTGCCGTGCAGGTTCCACTGCTGCGGGTAGAGGGTGTCGTTCGGTGCCACAACCTGGTCCGATGCCTGCGCAGCCTTGGCGACCTGAGCCACCTTGGAGGTCGCGGCGCCACGAGCACGCGCGTTCGAGCGGCGCAGCAGGTCGGGCTCAACGGATGCGACGGAGGGGTTGGAGCTCAGAGCCGCCATGTACTTCTCAGCCTGCTCTGCGGTGAGCTTGGAGGAGAGGGTCACCACGGTCGCCTTCTGGGCGGTGGTGCGTACGTAGCTGGTCTTGACCTTCAGCAGCTCGTCGATGCTCTTCACATCGGAGCTGATGCCCTGGTAGAGGGAGTCGCTCCAGGTGGAGACCTGGGTGCCTGCGGGGCTTGCCCAGTTGATGCCACCGGCGTTCAGGGCGCTGTCGGTGTAGGTGATGACGAAGCGGTTGAAGCCTGCCTTCTGCTGACCGGAGCTGAGGGAGGAGATAGTGGTGTGCGCCTTGGCGCGTTCGGCGCCGTTAGCCTTGGCGGGTGCCGCGAAGGAAGCGGGGGCGCCCAGGGTCGCGACGAGTGCTGCGGCGGTGCCCAGGCTCAGCGCGGTGCGTGCGATGCGGCGCGCTGAGGGGTGAGTGGTAAAAGACATCGGGGTCCTTTGCGTATGTGAGTGCCGGAAGCGGCAAGTGGGTTGGTCATCCACTCACATAAATGCACTTTTGAGAAAATATTTGCATTCTTTTGCATATTTGCTTGTGAGGAGCGAATAGAAAAAGAAAATGCACATCACTGCATTGATGTGTATTTTTCTCTAAACTCCCACGTAGGAGTTCTTCGGAAGTAGTTTATGTGGTGAGATATCGCTATCCTAGCACCTTTTCCTAGGTATCTAGTGGCTAAAACTCGATAGTGTGGCGCAGATAATGGGATTTTTCTTTCATGTAAATGCAGATAAAGAAACGCCTAGTCGAGATATTCTCGCGACTTAAAGCAGTGATTTAAGTTTTGCTCATCTTTATCTAAAATGAGGTGCATCACATCATATATTTTATTCATAAAGTAACCGAAAAAGGGTGCTAGAGTATCTCACGGTGCGTACCCGTGCATGCACATTGTGAACCCACAACGTAACCCCGCACTGCGCACCAACACCTCACTCTTCCGTATTCACTCGTACCGAGCACACCCGCGCCCTCAATGGGAATCGGCAACGCTACGCCGAACCGTGCATACCCGGTACCACTCACCTCAAGGACGTCCATGCTTCGCATTGCTCGCCCCTCGCAGGCGCGCTCCTCACAGCGTTCCCTGCTGAGCTTCGTCACCGCAACCTGCCTGCTCTCGGCAAGCGTCATTCCCGCCGTGGCGGTACCCACCGCGCAGGCTACCCAGGCTTCTACTGCGGCGCAGGCTTCTACCGCCGCGCAGACCTCCAACACTGCACAGGCCACCCAGTCCGCGCCCGTGGCGTACAACCGCTTCATCATCACCTACACCGAGGACGCGAAGAACGCCGCCTCCACCGACGCCACCGCAGACCAGATCGACTGGTCCGCCGCCGCCGGCACCCAGCAGGCAACCTGGAGCGACGCACTCTACGCCGGCATTACCTCCGATGTGCAGAGCATCGACGAGCTGCTGAACATTAAGACCAGCTACGTCCGCTCCACCGCGCTGGACGCCAGCGTGGTCACCACCTCCGCGGAGCTCACCCCCGCCCAGGCGCAGCAGTACATGGACGCCCTGAGCGCGAACTCCAAGGTCGCCTCCGTGTCCCCGGATATGCGCCGCTACGCCACCGTGGACACCACTTCCGAGCCCGTCAAGATTAACGACCCGAAGATGAACCGCATGTGGTCCCTCACCGGCGAGAAGGGCGTCTCCGCGCTGGAGGCGTGGGGCACCACCCGCGGCAAGGGCGTGACCGTGGCGGTGCTGGACTCCGGCATCACCGCGCACCCGGACCTGGACGCTAACGTACTGCCCGGCTACGACTTCATTGCCGAGTCGGCGTTCTCCAATGATGGCGACGGCCGCGACTCCGACCCGACCGACGCCGGCAACTGGACCGTAGATAACCAGTGCTTCACCGGTTCGAAGGCGACCGCCTCCGACTGGCACGGCACCCACGTGGCGGGCACCATTGCTGCTATCGCGAACAACAATGAGGGTATTGCCGGCGTGGCACCCGAGGCGAAGATCGTGCCCGTGCGCGTTCTGGGTGCTTGCGGTGGCTTCGACTCGGACATCACTGACGGCATCATTTGGGCTGCCGGTGGTAGCGTGCGCGGCGTTCCCGCAAACCAGAACCCCGCCCAGGTCATTAACATGTCCATTGGTAGTGAGGGCACCTGCACCACCCCGTACCGCCAGGCGATTGCTCAGGCGAATAAGCGCGGCTCCATCGTGGTTGTCGCTGCGGGTAACAATAACTTTGACGCGTCGAAGTCGAGCCCCGGCAACTGTGAGGATGTCATCAACGTGGGCGCAACCGATAAGAACGGCAAGCGCTCCTACTTCTCCAACTACGGCTCCCGCGTGGACGTGAGCGCACCCGGTGGCGACCGCCGCTACTGGGGTGGCGGTATCCTCTCCACCCTGAATGCTGGCAAGACCGCTCCCGGTAAGGCTGACTACGCCGAGTACCAGGGCACTTCGATGGCGGCACCGCATGTTGCAGGTATTGTGGCGCTCATGAAGGCGGTCGACCCGAAGCTGACCTACGCTCAGGCGAAGAAGGTTCTGCAGTCCACCTCTCAGGGTGTTGAGTGCGACCAGTCCGCGTGCGGTTCCGGCATTGTGAATGCGGCGCGCGCGGTTCAGCAGGTCCGCTCCGACCGTGAGGCTGCCGATGCTGCCGCAGCTGAGGCGGCCCGCAAGAAGGCTGAGGAGGAGGCCGCACGTAAGAAGGCGGCAGAGGAAGCGGCTCGCAAGAAGGCTGAAGAGGACGCTAAGCGTCAGCAGGCTCCCGCGCCTAAGGTGACCCCCGCTCCGGCTCCGAAGACTAACCGCCCGGTAACCCGCC
>NZ_JABZXW010000022.1 GCF_015265375.1 Rothia sp. (in: high G+C Gram-positive bacteria) | reverse complement strand
GGGGGCGACCCCCACCGCTTTTGTACGTTTCAGAGATACCGGCTCTCTACAAGCCCAGGGTATCTATGCGCAGGCTACAGGCCGCGAGTGTGCAGCTTACGTGCAGCCTCAGCAATAGAGCCGGAGAGCGAGGGATAGACCGTGAAGGTATCCGCCAGGTCATCCACCGCGAGCTTCTTCTCCACCGCCAGAGCAATGGGGTAAATCAGCTCGGAAGCACGCTGACCAACCACCACACCGCCAATGACAGTGCCGGAGTGGCGGCGAGCAAAAATCTTCACGAAGCCGTCGCGCATCGCCATCATCTTCGCACGCGGGTTAGTGCTCAGCTGCAGGGTCACCGCGTCACCACGGTAAGCGCCCTCAGCAAGGTCCTTCTCGCTCACACCCACGGTCGCAATCTCCGGGGAGGTGAAGATGTTTGCCGCAACCTTATCGGTACGCAACGGACGCACGGCATCACCGAGAATGTGCGCCATAGCGATACGACCCTGCATCGCAGCCACGGAAGCCAGCGGGTAAACACCCGTGCAGTCGCCGGCAGCGTAAATGCTGTTCACGCTCGTGCGGGACACACCGTCCACCTTAATGTGACCGCTCGGGGTCTGCTCCACGCCGGCTGCTTCCAGACCCAAATCTTCAGTGTTCGGAATCGAACCAATAGCCACCAGGCAGTGAGTGCCGGACACCTTACGACCATCCGACAGGGTCACGATGACACCGGAACCGTCCTCGGTGCACTCAACAGCCGAAGCACGCGAGCGCGGCATCACTCGCACGCCGCGACGCTCAAACACGTCCTCCAGCACGCGGGCTGCATCCTCGTCCTCACCGGGAAGCACACGGTCACGCGAAGACACCAGAGTCACCTTCGAACCCAGACCGTTATACGCCGACGCGAACTCCGCACCCGTCACACCCGAACCAATCACAATCAGCTCCTCGGGAACCTCGCAGAGGTTGTACAGCTGAGTCCAGGTCAGGATGCGCTCACCATCAGGCATGCCGGTCGCCATTTCACGCGGATGCGTACCCACAGACAGCAACACAAAGTCCGCCTGCAGGGGGTAAACCAGACCCGCCTCGTCAGTTACCTGGACGGTGTGGCGGTCCAGAAGCTTGCCGGTACCGTGAATAATCTTCACGCCCGCAGAAGCCAGGGCGCGCTTAATATCGGCAGACTGCTGCTGAGCCAGGTCGCGGACTCGGCGGTTCACGCGGTCCATATCAACTCGAAGCTGCGGCGCCTTACCCTTCGTGTTTTCGATGCCCAGGCTACCTGCCTCGGAGAAGCGGGTCATCATATCGGCGGTAGCGATCAGGGTCTTAGAGGGCACAACGTCAGTCAGAACGGCGGAGCCACCAATGGCATTACGCTCGATCAGAGTCACGTCCGCGTTGGATGCGGCAGCCACCATCGCCGCCTCGTAGCCGCCGGGGCCGCCACCAATAATTACAATTCGCTGAGATGCATAGTTCACCGTTGAAGTCATGCCTTAATTGTGAGCTATGCCGCCCCTACGGGGCAAACGCACTCGCCGTGCAGATGTGCCATATTGTGGCAATCTGCACGGCGAGCATTTTCTGACGCGGTAGCCCGGTATGACCGGGCGCTCCCCTATTCTTCTAGTCTCTAGTCCTCGAGTGCCTGGGGCTTCTCCGCATAAATCGAGTTAATGAACTTCTCAGCCCACTGCAGCATCGCGCCGTCCACCAGATCCTTACCGCCGACCGGCATGGTCTTCGGGCGCGGAACCA
Organism: Rothia sp. (in: high G+C Gram-positive bacteria); assembly: GCF_015265375.1. Taxonomy (GTDB): domain Bacteria; phylum Actinomycetota; class Actinomycetes; order Actinomycetales; family Micrococcaceae; genus Rothia. The sequence goes on along the minus strand of NZ_JABZXW010000022.1, from coordinate 30,079 downwards.
GCGTCAGCCAAGTGTCCATACCCTTCGGCTGGGCGTGGGTGGACCCCGGGTACACGCGCTTCAGACGCATCTGACGGGACTCCAGCAACGGCGTAGCGGTCACCACGCGAACCTTCGGGCCCAGAACCACCAGCTCATGGATACCGGCGGCACGGGCGTGCATACGCACCGTCGCCACGGCAAGCAGGTTCTCTACCGCCTCCGGCAGCTCGCCGTAACGGTCGACCAGCTCCTCGCGAGCCTCCGCAATCTTCTCTTCAGTGTCGGCGGCGGCAATCTGACGGTACGCCTGCAGGCGCAGACGCTCCGAGTCGATATAGGTGTGCGGAATATGCGCGTTGACGGGCAGGTCAATCTTCGTCTCGACCTCGCGTTCTTCCTTCTCGCCGCGGTAGTTCGCCACGGCCTCGCCCACCAGGCGCAGGTACAGGTCAAAACCCACACCCGCGATGTGACCGGACTGTTCGCCGCCGAGCAGGTTACCCGCGCCGCGAATCTCCAGGTCCTTCATGGCCAGCTGCAGGCCCGCGCCGAGCTCGTTGTGGGTCGCTACAGCCTTCAGACGCTCATGCGCAATCTCGCCGAGGGTCTTATCCATCGGGTACAGGAAGTACGCGTAGGCGCGCTCGCGACCACGACCCACACGTCCACGCAGCTGGTGCAGCTGGCTCAGGCCGTAGTTCTGGGCGTGGTCCACGATGAGCGTGTTCGCGTTCGAAATGTCCAGGCCGGTCTCCACGATGGTGGTGCACACCAGCACGTCAAAGCGGCGCTCCCAGAAGTCCACAATAATCTGCTCCAGGCGCGACTCACTCATGCGGCCGTGGGCGGTGGCGATGCGCGCCTCCGGCACGAGCTTGCCGATTTCTGCGGCAACATCGTCGATGTCAGCCACGCGGTTGTGCACGAAGAACACCTGTCCTTCACGCATGAGCTCGCGGCGAATCGCGGCCGTAATCTGGCTGTCGGTGCGCGGGCCAACGAAGGTCAGTACGGGGTGGCGTTCCTCCGGGGCGGTCGCCAGGGTGGAGGTCTCACGAATACCGGTCAGCGACATCTCCAGGGTGCGCGGAATCGGGGTCGCGCTCATGGCGAGCACATCCACATTGGTGCGCATCTGCTTGAGCTTTTCCTTATGCTCCACGCCAAAGCGTTGCTCCTCGTCAATGATGACCAGGCCCAGGTCCTTGAACACCACGCTGTCCGAGAGGATGCGGTGCGTACCGATCACCACGTCCACCGCGCCGGATGCGATCTCTTCGGTAATCTGGCGGGTTTCCTTCGCCTTCTGGAAGCGGGAGAGCACGCGAATCTTCACGGGGAAGCCCGAGAAACGCTCGCTGAACGTCTCGTAGTGCTGCTGAGCCAGCAGAGTCGTGGGTACGAGCACGGCAACCTGCTTACCGTCCTGCACAGCCTTGAACGCGGCACGCACGGCGACCTCGGTTTTACCGAAGCCCACGTCGCCGGAGATGAGGCGGTCCATGGGGATTTCCTTCTCCATGTCCTCCTTCACCTCGTGGATGGCGGTGAGCTGGTCGGGGGTCTCGTTGTAGGGGAAGGACTCTTCCAGCTCACGCTGCCAGGGGGTGTCGGGGGCGAAAGCGTGACCACGCGAGGCCTGGCGCGCCGAGTAGAGTTTCACCAGGTCCGCCGCGATTTCCTTGACTGCCTTGCGAGCGCGGGACTTGGTCTTCGCCCAGTCGCTGCCGCCCATCTTGGACAGGCTCGGATTCTCGCCACCCACATAGTTGGAAATCAAATCCAGCTGGTCGGAGGGCACGAAGAGGCGGTCGGGCGCGCCACCGCGCTTGGCGGGGGCGTACTCGATGACCAGGTATTCCTTCATGGGCTGCACGCCGTTGACCGGGGAGGCACCCGCCACCGGGCGGGAGGTCATCTCGACAAAGCGACCGATGCCGTGGCGTTCGTGCACCACGTAGTCGCCGGGGTTCAGGGCGAGCGGATCGACGGCGTTGCGGCGACGGCGCGTCTTGAATTTCTGTCCGGCGGCGCCTCGGGGGGCGTAGGTGCCGCGGCGTCCGAGCAGTTCGGCTTCGGTGAAGACGGCGAGCTTCGCCTCCTCAATCAGGAAGCCTGCGGAGGCGGGCGCCTCGCACACCTCAACGATGCCGTGCTCGAGGTCGCCTGCGGGGTCGGCCTCGAGGCTGGTGCGGCGGGCTGCGGGTACGGCGAGCGCCCCTTCCCCGGAGTGGAAGAGGTCGATAAGTCGGTCGGTGGAGCCGCGGCCGTTGGTGAGGGCAAGGACGGTCCACTGTTTCTGGATGAGATCGCCAACCTGACTGAGCATGCGTTCGACGGAGCCGTTAAATGCAGTTGCGGGGGCGGCATTGACGGTGTAGGTGTCGATTCCGTCTTCGATAGCGTCGGCGATGCTCTGGCTCTGGATTGCTCCGGCGGCGTCTTCGAGCAGGTCTGCGTCGGTGACGAATTCGGTGATTTCCCACCAGCTGAGCTTGGCTTCGAGCGCCTGTGCGGTGGTTTGGTCAATAGTTCGGAATCCGCTGTCGCTCATGCGCAGCTGGCCCAGGTCGATGGGTGCTACAGCATCGGCTTCTGCGGAGGTATCCCAGGCGGCGGCGAGGAATTCTTCGTTAGTGGCGACGAGGTCTTCAGCGCGGGCGCGCACGCGTTCGGGTTCGACGTTGATGATCATGGACCCTGCCGGCAGCAGCGCGGTGAGGGTGGTCATGGATTCGATGAGTAGCGGGGTTAGCGATTCCATGCCTTCGACGTAGATTCCGCCCGCAATCTTCTCAAGCATGGACGCAGCGGCAGGATAGTCTGCCTTCAGGCGTGCGGCGCGGCTCATCACCTCGGGGGTGATGAGCAGTTCGCGGCAGGGCAGCAGCGTGAGTTCGGTGAGTTCTTCTCCACCGCTGAGGGTGCGCTGGTCGGCGACGGAGAAGTGGCGCATTTCGTCGAGTTCGTCGCCGAAGAATTCGAGGCGTACGGGGGTGGTTGCGGTGGGCGGGAAGACGTCGATGATGCCGCCGCGCACCGCGTACTCGCCGCGCTTGGCGACGAGGTCTACGCGGGAGTAGGCGGCATCGTTGAGGCCTCGTACTACGTCTTTAAAGGGGTATTCTTCACCGCGGACCAGGTGCACGGGTTCGAGCTTTTCGATGCCGGTGACGATGGGCTGGATGACGGCGCGCACGGGTGCGATGACAACCTGGGGGCGTTTGGATGCTTCCCCAGTGATGGCGCGTAGCACCTGCAGGCGGCGGCCGACGGTGTCGGAGCGCGGTGAGAGGCGTTCGTGCGGAAGGGTTTCCCAAGCAGGGAAGAGCGCGATGTCGGCGGCAGGCAGGTAGGAGCGCAGCGCTGCGGCGAGGTCTTCTGCCTGGCGGTCGGTGGGGGCGATGATGAGGCTGAGCGCTTCACCGGTGGCGCCGCGTACTGCGGTGGAGATGTCTGCGATGAGTGCGGCGTGGGTTCCGGCGACGGCGCCGATGAGGGTGCGTGCGCTACGTTCAGCGGGCTGTGCGGAGGCGGCGGTGCGGATTGCCGCCCAGTTGCTGAGTTGGTTGAGGGTGTTCAGGAGGGGCTGCAGGGGTGCCTCGAGGGGCTGTGCGGTAGCTTTTCGGGTGGTGCTCACGGGTTCTCCTGAATCTGCGGTCCTCGGGATTGGCGGGTTTGCCGGTTTTGGCGAGTATGCCAGTAATGTGTGCCGTGTTGGGTACATACCTGCGTGAGGTTGGGTACCCGAGTGGTTTTGCCTTTATTTCACGGTGCTTTTTGTGCGTTTTGGGGTGTTTTTTGCGGCTTTTCCATTGTAGGACTTGTCCGCTTTTCTGGCATTTTTCTCTTGTACTCTCTGTGATGGAATATATTCCTTTTTGCACTCGGTTGTCGCTTTCGTGGGTGATATTTGAGTATGGTTTTCTTCCGTGTCCGTTCCTGTGTCACAACGTTCATCGCATGGGGTGCAAATCACACACTCATGGGCATCTTTGCACTTTGTGCACCATTATTTTCACAGCTTAATCCTGTACCCTAATCATTAACACTTAGAGCAAAACCAGACAGTATATCCCCTTCCGGATTCTGTTTACCTCTTCCAACCAACCTCAGGTTTTCAGTATTTACTGCGGTTTTTCTAGTGCGCTAAATTCACCGTATCTTTCGATGTTTCTTCCGGAACGTCGCATCAGAAAGACGCATATGACAACCACATACACGAACAAACCCGCTGAAAAGCGCCATGCCCATTCATGGTCTGCTAAAAAGTGGGGTGCTTTCGCACTCGCTTTTGGCACCGCTTTCACTGCGGCACCTCTTACTCCTACTACTCCCGCCTCGGCTGCGACTGGAACCCATGACGGTTCCAGCAGCGATAAGGCGGCTGCTTCCTGCTACGAGGTCAAGCAGGTTAATCCTTCTGCCTCCTCTGGCACTTATTGGCTGTACACCCCGCAGATGAGCGGCCCGGCGCAGTTCTACTGCGATCAGGAAACTGATGGCGGCGGCTGGGTCATGATTGGTCGCGGTCGTGAGGGTTGGACCGAGTCTTACAACGGCACCGGCGACCCGAACCAGCTGCATCAGAACCCCACGGGTCCCTCCGCTTTTACTCCCGTCCAGCTTCCCGCAAACACTGTCGATGCCCTGCTGAACGGCATTAAGCCTCAGGACCTTCCCGACGGCATGCGCCTGCACCGTGCCCACAATGCAAGGGGCACCCAGTGGCAGAACGTTTATGTTCAGCGTCCTCAGACTGAGCAGTGGACCTGGGCGATGAGCTACGGTCAGCGTTGGGGCACCGTGAAGTTCACCGGTGCCGGTATTAACCGCACCGCTCATATGGGTCGTCATGCTTCGGAGATGGCTCCGGGTATTACCACCAGTTCTGTTCGTTTCTTCGCGAACCCGAACCAGGGCTACCAGATTGGTTTTGCGTACGGTGCGCTGGTGAACTTCGGTAATGAGAATCCGGATTCATACATTTACCAGAAGCGTGGTTCCGCTGGTTACTCCATCCCCTTTACTCAGGTGTTCCTGCGTCCGAAGCTGACTCAGCGTGACTTGAACTTCTCGCAGATTGGTTCTGGCTCTGCCGCTAGCAACCGTCGTGCTCTGCCGAATAGCTACACGATGCCCGTTCGTTGGCGCACCAGTGAGCAGACTGGCACCGGCAAGAAGAACGAGATGAACACCTACGTTCAGGCTATTACTCAGGTGGGCGACACCGTCTTCACCGGTGGCGACTTCAAGTATGTGGAGTCGGCTGGTGGCGAGCGCGTGGACCAGTCGTACCTGGCGGGCTATAACGTGGATTCGGGCGAACTGGTTCGCTCTTTCCGTCCGACTTTCAACGGTCAGATTAAGGCTCTTGAGGCTCTGCCGAATAACCGCCTGGCAGTTGGTGGCGAGTTCACCGAGGTTAACGGCGAGAAGGTCAACCACTTCGTCATTCTGGACGCAACCACCGGCCAGATCGACCGCACGTGGGATCTTCAGATTCAGCGCCGTAATGGCGATGCAGTTCAGGTGAAGACCCTGCTGGTTCAGGACGGTTACCTGTACATTGGCGGTAACTTCACCCATGTGAAGGGCAATACGTCTAAGGCGTACGCTTACTCGCGTGGTGCCGCTCGTATTAAGCTTTCGAACGGTGCGGTGGACTGGAACTGGCGCCCGAACTTCAACGGTACGGTCAACGGCATTACTGCTGCCTCCGATAATTCCACTGTTCACGCTGCGGGTTACTTCACTGAGCTGAATAACCAGCGTGCTTTCCGCCTGGCTGCTCTGAACGGCTCGGATGCTTCGAACATTAGGTGGGAGTGGGAGCCGTCGCTGAAGCTGAACATTACTGACCGTATTGTGTACGCGTTCCAGTTCGATGTTCAGGATGCTGGCTCGACCGTGTGGACTGCCGGTGCTGACCACCTGATTGCTAACTACTCGAAGAACGGTTACGGCCGTATTTCCACTGCGATTTCTAAGTATGGTGGCGACTGGCAGGATCTGCACCTGAGCGGTAACACCATTTACGGCGCGTGCCACTGCGGTGACGTCCTCTTTGAGGGTTCTACCGGTTACCACACCTACTGGAAGGAATCGAAGGCGGTTCACCGCATGCGCCTGGTCGCGGCGTTTGATAAGGACAGCGGCGAGGTTGTGGGCGAGTTCAGCCCGGTTCTGAAGGGCGCTAGCGGCTACGGTGTCTGGGAGTCCTTCGTGGATTCTCGCGGCAACCTGTGGGTTGGTGGCGACATCAACCGTTCACTGGGTGCTAATGGTGAGCAGCGCACTGTCGGTTTTGCTCGCTTTGCACCTCGCGATGTCACTCCCCCGTCGACCCCGTCGAACCTGTCGGTTCAGCGTGATGGCTCGACCGATAAGCTGTCCTGGTCTGGCGTTCGCGAGGCGGGCACCCGTTACCAGGTGCTGCGTGATGACCGTGTGATTGCTACGGTCTCGGGTACCAGCTACGAGGCTGAGCACACCGATGGCGCTCGCTACTACGTGCGTTCCATCGATGCGTCTGAGAATTTCTCGGCTTCTACGGGAGCTGCTCAGGCTTAGGTCAGGTTGCTGATCTATTTTCTTTGAGCCGCCGCCTGTTCCGGGTTCTGCAGGGTTTGCAGGGTTCGGGGCAGGCGGCGGTACACCCGGGGTGTATGTCCCCTATAGTTTTGGTTTGGTCCGGATTTCCCAGTTTGCTATCTCTTCGCCCCTGTGGCGGCTATGATGGGTTGGGATTCATTGCGTCGGATAGGTTGCTTCCGTCCTTTTCGATGATGGGCTGAATCTTTGTCTGTGGTGTTTCTTCGCTGTTGGTACGGCAGGGGAGGTTTCACAGATTTTTAGCGTTCCGCTTCTTATGGGTGCGTTGCCATTGTTGGCTTCGTGCCTAGAGGTTGTGGGGCGTATTCATTCAATTTCCGATAACTACACTCACTGATTCCGGCAGCAGACTCGCTGTTAGTGCAGTTCATACCGCTTCTTCTTTCCCCGATGCATGGTCACTATGCTGTGCCTTGTGTTGGGTGGGTGTTGCTGTGTGAATTGCATTTTTCTGCTATGTGCCGGTTGAGGTCTCTAGGAGAGACAAATGAATTTTCTTCCGTTCACGCGTGGAGGGCGTTCGCAGGACGTTGCTTCCTCCGCTTCTGAGGGCTCTCGCATAGCTTCTCGTTCTGGCTCCCGCGCTTTGGGCGCGGCGGCTGCTTCTTTTGCGATGGTTGCGGCTTCTTTGGGCCCGATTGCTTCGGGTGCACAGGCTGCTGATGCCCGCTATTACGATGGTTCGTCGAGCGAGCGCGCTGCGGCGAGCTGCTGGGAAGCCAAGCAGAATAACCCGCAGGCGAAGAGTGGTGCGTACTGGCTGTACACCACTAAGATGAGCGCTCCTGAGCAGTTCTATTGCGATCAGGAAACTGAAGGTGGCGGCTGGGTCATGATTGGCCGCGGTCGTGAGAGCTGGACCGAGAACTACTACGGTCGTGGTAATGCTGATCAGCTGTATAAGAACCCTACCGGTTTTGATGCGGTGCAGCTTCCCTCGAATAAGGTGGATGCTCTATTGAATGGTACTCGCCCGCAGGATTTGGCGGATGGCGTGCGTTTCCACCGTTCGTTGAATGTTGAAGGAACTAAGTGGCAGGATTTCACCGCTAAGCGTGTGGCAAGCCCCCAGTGGTCTTGGTCTTTGCGTGCGAGGATGTACTGGTCTGATATTACGATCAAGAACCCTTACCCCTACACTCGTTATAACTATTCTTCCCGCGAGTCGCAGATGGGTCGTATTTTCTCCCATGATGCGTACGACTTCCGCGGCTTGTACTTTGTGGAGCAAGCCTCTCAGGGATATAAGCAGGGTTTCTCGTATGGCGTGCATGCCCAGATTGGTAACTGGCTGACTGCGCACAAGATGAACAACCAGTCCTCGTACATTTACCGCCCGGCGAATGATACAAACCCTCCCCTGGTATTCACTCAGATGTTCTTGCGCCCGAAGGTGACTCAGAACGATTTGGCGGCTAAGGGTCTGCACGCTTACGGTCAGCAGGGTGCTCCGGCAAGTAATCGCCGCGCACTACCCAATAGCTACTCTGAGAAGTGGAAGTGGCGCACCAGCGCTGACACCGGCACCGGCAAGAAGGGTGAGATGAACACCCAGGTTGAGGCTATCACCGAGGTTGGTGGCGCTGTCTTTACCGGTGGCGATTTCGCGTACGTTGAGTCGGCAAGCGGCGAGAAGGTTGAGCAGGCGTTCCTGGCGGGTTACGAGGTGGGTACCGGCGAGCTGCGCCGTTCTTTCCGTCCGAAGATTAACGGTCAGGTGAAGTCCGTTGAGGCCCTGCCGAACGGTCTGCTTGCTGTGGGCGGCTCCTTCACCCAGGTGAACGGTGAGTACTACAATGGCTTCGTGATTCTGGATCCGCAGACCGGTCAGATCGCTAAGGACTGGGATATCCGCCCGGTGAGCCGCATTGCTTCTGTCCCGGTGCAGATTAAGACTCTGCATGTGCGTGATGGTTACCTGTATATTGGTGGCTCCTTCACTCACCTGAAGGGTCAGACCTCCCCCACTTATGCGTACGCTAGGAACCTGGCTCGCATTAAGTTGAGCAATGGCGAGGTGGACTGGAACTGGCGTCCGGTCTTTAACGGTACGGTCAACGGCGTGAGCGCTTCTGAGGGCAACACCGATGTGTACGTCGCTGGTTACTTCACTCAGCTCAATGGTGCTGAGGCTTTCCGTATTGCACACATGAAGTCGGGCTCTCAGAAGGGCAGCAATTGGAACCACCAGCCTTCGTATATTCCTGAAGGTGCCCGTCTGAATGATCTGAAGAATGAGCGTCTGATGTGGGGCTTCCAGTTCGACGTGCAGGATGCTGGTTCTTCGGTGTGGCTTGGCGGTACTGAGCATATGATCAGCCGTTACGATAAGGCAACCATGCGCCGCACGTATAGCGCAATTACTCGTGAGGGTGGCGATTTCCAGGATCTGCACCTGAACGGCAACACTATTTACGGTGCGTGCCACTGTGGTGATTACATCTACCAAAACTCAACTACTTGGGAGAAAGCGTGGGAGAGTGCACAGGATGCTCAGACTATTCGCCTGGTAGCTGCGTTCGATAAGGACACCGGTCAGGTCCTGCCGGAGTTCGCACCGATTATGAGCGGCGCGTATGGCTACGGTGTGTGGGAATCCTTCGTGGATTCTACTGGCACTCTGTGGGTTGGTGGCGATATCCGTAAGTCGCTGGGTGCTAATGGTGTGCAGCCGACTATTGGCTTCGCTCGTTACGCACCTCGCGATGTGGCTCCTCCGGTTACCCCGAGCAACCTGAAGGTGACGAAGAACGGCTCGAAGGATCAGCTGACTTGGTCGGGTATTTCCGAACGTAATGTGAAGTACCAGGTTCTGCGCGATGATCGTCCGATTGCAACGGTGACTGGTACGAGCTATTCGGTGGACCACCGCGACGGCGCCCGATACTATGTGCGTGCGGTAGATACTGCGGATAACTATTCGGCAAGTACCGAGGCAGTTCAGGCGGCATAACCCCTCATCAGGACGATATGCACTTTTATGACAAAGAATTTTAGTGACGTTCGTCCTATAGTCCCGGGGGGGGTTTATAACCAGCCCGGGACTTTTTTGCACATAGTGAATCTATTTCATTCATTTACATGAAGGTTTTTTCAGCCAGAGATATACATTTACCTTCTAAATAGGGCGTATTAGGTCATTATCTAGGTTCTATTCTCATCATTTATAAAAACGTTATTTTTATGGGTTCAAGTATTCTCCCAGCTTTACGTGTTAGCCTTTAGGTGCCTCGTGACTGCGCGGGGTATTATCTTCCGGAATATAGTCATTCTCACTCCAACCACTAAAGAGGCTTCCTATGTCAGCATTCTTCAAGCAGCCCTCCCGGTCCCGCGTTCTGGGCACTCTGGGCACCCTTGCAGTATCTGCTCTGGTTCTGAGCGCATGCGCCACTGAAAACCCGAGCACCGACAGCTCTTCCTCTGCTTCTGCTTCCGCAAGCGTTTCCGCTTCTGCACACGCTTCGTCAAACCAGTCGTCGAGCACCTCTCCCCAGGTCTCTGAACAGGGCACCGCTTCTGCATCCGCTGAGGCTTCGGGCGAGGCGTCCCCCAAGGCGGATGCTAAGGCTACTTCTTCTGATGGCCAGAAGCTTGAAGAGATTTACACCGGTTCGGAGGAAATGAAGAATGCTTCTTCCGTGCCCGTTGATACTGAAGAAGTGAAGAAGACTACCGAGCTGGTCAATTCTTTTGAGAACATTCTGACCAAGGTTAAGGCGGCTCCTTCCGCTGCTCCCTCTCCCGAACGCACCGCTGACCCGAGCAGTGATGAAGAGGCTGAGCAGCAGAACGTTGAGCAGGCTCGTGCCGTTCTCGATGATGAGACGATTCGCTCCATCGAGGCTGTGGCTGTTGATTCCGCTGCCGCTGAGTTTGCCGTGCAGGCTTCCGAATACGCACTGGCAGGCTGGCACTATGAAGGTTCTTCCACTGTTGTGGGCACTCCCCGTATGACTGCAACTCAGTACAAGGGTCAGCCCGCGCGCATGCTGGAAGTATGCATGGATTCTTCCTCTGTGAAGATCTATGACGAGAATAATCAGCCCGTAAAGGATGACAATTCTCCGAAGCGTTCACTCAATATTTACACCCTCGTTCAGGTCGATGGTCAGTGGAAGATTGCGACCCATGATTTCCCGAACAATCCTGATTGTTAGGGTCTAACTAAAGATGCCGGTTTCCAGCTATGATTCGCTGGAAACCGCGCATTATCGTCCATAGCGCATTAATGTTGATGCGCGTTCAATAACATTTCTTGGCATTCATTTGGAGATATTATGAAAGCCCACCTTGGCATGACGGGCTCAGGCTTTTCTCGTTCTGCTATAACCCGCTCAACTCTTTGCTTGAGCATTGCTACTGCCTTGGCTTTGCCCGTAGCTATCCCCGCTATTACGCCGAGTACCGCTGTCGAACAGACTGCGGAAAAAAGGGACTCTGCTTTCTACAATGGCACGACCTCCGAGCGTGCTGCCGCCAGCTGTTGGGAAGCCAAGCAGGCTAACCCCGAGGCAAAGAGCGGCGCCTACTGGTTGTACACTCCCGCGATGAGCCAGCCGACTCAGTTCTACTGCGATCAGGAGACTGATGGCGGCGGCTGGGTCAAGATTGGTGAGGGCCGTGACGGCTGGACCGAAAACTATGAGGGCCAGGGTGACACCTCCCAGCTCTACAGCGATGCCGCCCCCGCATCGTCCGGTTTGACTCTCGAGCAGGGCAAGCCTCTGAGCTCCCTGCCCGCCGCAAAGACCCCGATTCAGCTTTCGGGTACCACTATTTCTCAGCTGCTCAACGGCACCCGCCCCGATCAGCTGTCCGATGGTTACCGTTTCCGTCGCGCTGTAAACACTTCTGGCACTAAGTGGCAGGAGGCGACGGTGGAGCGCCGTCAGACCTCCGAGTGGACCTGGGCTCTGCGTTCGAACGCTGTCTGGTCTAACGCGGTCGTCACGAACCCTAGCGAGTTCTCTTCCTACGACGAGAATGGCCGCAGGGACTGGCTTAACGGCGAGTGGCAGGACCATATGCTGGGCGGCCAGAACTACGGCTTCAGGACGATGCTCTTTGAGGAAATGGCCTCGCAGGATTACCGTATGGGCTTCCGTTACGGTGCGAACGCTCCCATTTCGCAGGATGGCTCTGAGCCGGCGATGACCGACGCGCAGAACTCCTACATCTACGGCAAGGAAAGCAAAGGTGAAACCTCTTTCGGTTACACCCAGATGTTCCTGCGCCCGAAGCTGACCCAGAACGATTTGCATCTGGGCGCTATCCCGGATTCCGGTACTCAGGCGAGCGCTCGTCGTGCCCTGCCCAGTAGCCGTTCGGCGGATTGGCGCTGGCGCACCAGTGCTAAGACCGCCTCCGGTAAAACCGGCGAGATGAACACCTATGTTGAGGCCATCACCGAGGTCGATCACGGCAACGGCACCTCCAGCGTGTTTATTGGCGGCGACTTCGAGTACCTTGAGTCCTCTACCGGTGAGCATGTTGCGCAATCTAATATTGCTGCTTTTGACCCGGAAACCGGCGAGTTGCGCCGCGACTTCAAGCTGACTGTTAATGGTCAGGTGAAGGCTGTTGAGGCTCTGCCGAATAACCGTCTGGCGGTTGGCGGCACCTTTACCCTGGTTAACGGTAAGAAGCATGAGAGCTTCGTCGTTGTTGACGCTACGACCGGTGAAGTTGCCCCTGAATGGGCCCAGGTTAAAGTCGAAGATCGCATTCGTACCGAGGTCATGACGGTGAAGACCATTCACCGTCAGGGTGACTACGTGTATATTGGCGGCACCTTTACCCACATTTATGAAAGTGACAAGGCGGGTGAGGCGTATTCGCGCAATATTGCCCGTTTTAAGTTGGGCGAGCCTTCTAACGGTGTGCCCGGTATTGTGAGTATAGACCGTAACTGGCGCCAGGTGTTCAACGGTACTGTCAACGGTATTAGCGCCTCCGCTGATAACTCTCATGTTTACGTAGCCGGTTACTTCACCTGGCTCAACGGCGGCCTTGCCTACCGCGTGGCTGATATTACTCAGCATATGCAGAAGGGCAGCCCGTGGGCGTACCAGCATTCTGAGATTCCTGCCGGCGCTAATGTCTCTGACCTGCGTAATGAAACCAAAATTTGGGGTTTCCAGTTCGACGTCCAGGATGCCGGTACCGGCGTCTGGGTGGGCGGTACTGAGCACCTCATCTCTCGTTACGATAAGGCCTCTCTGACCCCCACCTACACCGCGATTACCCGCGATGGTGGAGACTTCCAGGATCTGCATCTGCACGGCAACACCATTTACGGCGCCTGCCACTGCGGCGACTTCCTGTACCAGGATGCGCGCAACAAACCGTCCCCCGTGAACGGTTCAAGCGTGATTCACTCGGTCAAGCTGGTTGCTGCGTTCGATAAGGACAGCGGTAAGATGCTGCCGGAGTTCTCCCCCGCGATTAAGGGTGACCACGGTTTCGGTATCTGGGAGTCCTTCGTGGATTCGAAGGGCACCCTGTGGGTTGGTGGCGATATTCACCGTTCGCTGGGTGTTCACGGCACTCAGGACACCGTCGGTTTTGCGCGCTTTGAGGCCCGCGATGTGACTCCTCCGGCTACCCCGCAGAACCTGCAGGTTGAGCTGAAGGACGATAAGGACGTTCTGACCTGGGATGCTGTACAGGATACCGGTAGTGTCCGCTACCAGATTCTGCGTGATGACCGCGTCATTGCTAGCACTTCGGGTACGAAGTTCGAGATTGACCACACCGATAACGCACGTTACTTTGTGCGCGCTGTGGACAGCTCGGACAACTACTCTGCGTCCACTCCGGTTCAGGTAGCTCCGGTTCGCCCGACTCCTACCCCCACGGAGACCGCGACCGAGACTCCTAGCGCTGATCCGACGGCAAGTGCTGACCCGACCGCGAGCGCTGACCCCAGTGCTTCGGCAAGCGCTACCCCGAGTGCAGAAGCAACTACTGAGGCACCGAAGGAAGAGAATCCGAAGCCTGAGGAGCCTAAGCCTGCCGATCCCAAGCCCGAGGACCCAAAGGAAGAAACTCCTAAGGACCAGATTGTTCTGCCCTACGCGTCCGAGTGGAAGTACATGGTCTCCAGCAAGGCTCCTAACCGTAAGTACGGTTGGAAGTACAACTTCCACTTCACCCTGGAAGATATCGCGCAGGAAGCATGGCAGACCGGCAAGACCCCGATTGGTGTCGGCTCCGGTAACCTTAACACCTCCGTTAATGTTCCGCTTGTGCGTACCCGCCCCAATATCTACGCCTACACCACCATCCAGCTCACTCGTGAGCAGGCGAGCCGCGATCTGGTGCTGACCACCTACGCGGATGACGCTATTGCGGTGGGTGTTAACGGCGAAGAGGTTGGTCGTTCCAACTTTGACACTCGTGGAAAGCTGTGGAATAGCGCGATTGCATCGAGCTCGATTGATACCGCTACGGCTCAGAAGACTCCGGTGACCTTCACCGTTCCGGCTTCTCAGCTGAAGGCTGGTGAGAACCTCATCGCTGTTGAGGTTCACCCGGGCATTAGCCGACGTAACGTTCGCCCGAATGTGAGCTTCGATTTGCAGGCTACCTCCAAGGCACCGGTTGCTGAGCAACCCGCCGAGAAGGAAGGCGACAAGGAGGCGGATGCTCCCGCCGCACACGAGGCTGAGCAGCCCGTGGTCGACAACGCGAACAACGCGGCAGCCGACCCGGGCGAGCGACGCATCGTCAATAACGGAGTCGGAACCCGCGTTCCGATGCAGTCCCGAAGGAACTAATACCTTCTAGACAATCTCAGCTAAATGGGGTTTGATTTTCTGAATGATTCAGGAAATCAAACCCCATTTGCGTATATTCCCCACTTTTCCGTGTTTTTTGCATCATTTATTCCCATTATTTGTGCTTCTGTTATGTGCCTCTCTGCACAATGTTCAGAAATGTTTTCTAAATCCACAATTCACGGGAACAAAGCGCCGATAACCCCCTCTAACAGCACACCAAGCCTACCCGAAGGATCCCGCAAATCTGCATCAAAGCGCATTGTCAGAGGGTTTTTACGACACAATTATTGACCCTGACCACACCCACCCTGTCGCACTTTATCTCGTTGTAAAATATCTATATAGTGGTGTATGTGAAAAAGGGACCAACCACCTCTTTTTTCGCGTGCGGGACTTCCGGACTTTCTCGCAACCGCCCCGAAAGGGAGTAATTCACTCTCCTTCACTCCTCTCACCGATTAAAAAGGAATGTGCATGTCCACCTCTGAGGCACCTCACGCCCCGAACTCCGCGCCCGCATCGGGATTTGCCGCGAAGTTCTCCCACACCCTGCGCTCCCTTGAGGCAGCGCAGAAGCCCGGCATTGGCGTTCCCGCCTACACCCGCTGGGTCAACCGCCGAGTAGCACGCTACTTCGCTGCGGCAGCTGTCGCACTGGGCATCACTCCCAACGGCGTCACCGCAATTTCCGCTGCATGTTCTGCAGCTGGTCTCATCGTTCTGATTACCTGCCCGCCTAGCGTTGGTGTGGGTATCTGCGTTGCATTGCTTTTCGCTCTCGGTTACGGTCTGGATTCCGCTGACGGCCAGGTTGCTCGCGTGACCGGTGCGTCTTCTCCCGCCGGTGAGTGGCTCGACCACGTGGTCGACTCCATCCGTGTGCCCTCCGTGCACATGGCGACTCTACTCTCCTTCCTGCTGTACCCGGCACACTACTCTTTCACCGGTTCCAGCGCATTCAACGGCTGGATTATTGCTATGCCGATGATTTTCACCGCGCTGACCGCCGGTCAGTTCATGAGCCAGATTCTGGCTGAGCAGCTGCGCAACAACCGCAAGACCGCGGCTCCTCCGACCGGTGGCCCCCTGCGTTCCTTCATCAACCTGCACATGGACGCTGGCACCCTCTGCTGGATCTACATTTTCGTTGGTTTCGGCCCCGTATTCGTCATCGTCTACGCGCTGCTTCTGCTGGCTAACGCCGCAACCGTTCTGCTGTCCATGCGTCGCAAGTACGTTAGCCTCGCGACCCCCGCTGAGTAAGGAGAAACCCAATGATGCACTTCACCTCTCGCACCCCCGCTGTTTCCGCCGTAATCGCAACCAACGGCAAGCGCCCCGAACTGCTACGCGTGGCGGTCCGTTCCATCCTTGAGCAGAGCTACCGCGGCTTCGTTGAGGTTGTTGTCGTCTTTGACCGTGTTGAGCCCGACCGCCTCGAAGATATTGAGGTCGGTGAGAACCGTGCCCTGAAGATTGTCTCCAACACCCGCTCCGGCGGTCTGGCGGGCGGCCGCAACAGCGGCATTATCGCCTCCAGCGGTGAGATGATTGGCTTCTGCGATGACGACGACTACTGGATGCCGTCCAAGCTCACCCAGCAGGTCGCTCTCTGGCGCGAAAACCCCGAAGCAGCCGCTATCTCTTCGGGTATTACCGTCCGCTCCGGCGGTCAGGACATCGTACGCCTGGCGCCCGAGCGCGCAACCTTCGCGGACTTCCTGCGTTCGCGCATCACCGAAATTCACCCCTCCGCCATGCTGTACTCCCGCGAGGACCTGCTCGGCGTTGACGGTCAGCCCGCCCGCATCGGCCTGGTCGATGAGGAGCTGCCCGCCGCATACGGCGAAGACTACGACCTGCTGCTGCGCGCAACCCGCCACGGCGATGTACTGAGCGTGCCCGAGCCGCTGATTCTGGTGCTCTGGGACCGCCCCTCCTTCTTCTCCGGCAAGTGGCAGTCCATGGTTGACGGCCTGAGCTACATTCTGCGTAAGTTCCCCGAATTTGAGCAGGATCCCAAGGGCCTGGCACGTATTGCCGGTCAGATTGCCTACGCTCAGGCGTCCCTGGGCAACAACAAGGAGGCGCGCGCTTACGCTCGCGCGGCTCTGCGTCGCGACCCCAAGCAGCTTCGTGCGTGGGCGGCGTATGTTGTGTCCACCGGTGTTATTAAGCCCGCTACTCTTCTTGATCTCGTCCAGAAGACCGGTCGAGGTCTCTAACCAGGTATCGCACAGACATGGTTTCTTCTTCCGTTCTTTCTCATCCGGGTGCTTCGCCCGTGGCGCTAAAGGATTCCGCGGGGTCGGCTAGTACGCCGCCCAGCGGTATTCTGCGTGCCCGCGCGCGCATCCGCCCGATGTCGACAGCGCAGAAGAAGCTCCCTGCCTGGCCCCTGCTGGCGTTGCTCTATGGCTTCCCGGCACTGTGGGCTATGGGGTTGCTTCAGATTGCGCCGCTGGTACTGGCAGCGATCATGCTCTTTTACCTCATTATTCGAGGTAATGTGCGTGTGCCCGGCTCCCTGTGGGTGTGGGGTGCATTCTGCGTGTGGGTTGTTGTTGCGGCGCTTGCTCTGACCCGTTCCACCGACATGATCGGTTGGGGTCTGCGTTTTGTGAACATTCTCAGTGCAGGCATTTACGCCCTGTACTACTACAATGCGCGTTCCTCTATTAGCCTCAACAGGTTGTTGGGTGGTCTGGCGACTCTGTGGGTGACTCTCATTGTTCTGGGTTACGGCGGCGTTCTCTTCCCCGAGTTCCGTCTGCGTACTCCGATGAGCTTCATCATGCCGTCTGGTTTTATGCAGAACCCTCTGGTGCGCGACTACATGCTTCCGCCGCTGGCGGAGGTTCAGCGTCCGTGGGGCGCTCCCGAGGCGTATATTCGTCCCTCCGCACCGTTCCCCTACGCGAATAGTTGGGGTTTGGCGTACACCCTGCTCACCCCGGTGATGCTGGCGTG
The DNA here is from genome assembly GCF_015265375.1 of Rothia sp. (in: high G+C Gram-positive bacteria). Lineage (GTDB taxonomy): Bacteria > Actinomycetota > Actinomycetes > Actinomycetales > Micrococcaceae > Rothia. The sequence goes on along the minus strand of NZ_JABZXW010000022.1, from coordinate 12,728 downwards.
CCTGCTGCGTCTGCGTTCCATCTGGCTACGTATTGCTCTGCTGATTGGCATGGCGCTTTCTACCGTGCCGGCGATTGCAACCAGTAACCGCGGCATGTTCATTGGTCTGGGTATCAGCGCGGCGTACGTTTTGTTGCGTCAGTTCCTGGCGGCTAATTGGCGTGCTGTAGGTATGGGTATTGCGGCGATTGCGGCTGTGGTTGTGGCGCTCTTCGCTTCGGGCACCGTGGACAATATTCTGGGTCGTCAGGACTACTCGGACTCCACCGGTGGTCGTGCGGCGCTCTACCGTGCCACCTGGAAGGCGACTTTAGAGTCCCCGATTATCGGTTACGGCACTCCGCGTATGGAACCGAGCATTGGTGTGTCGATGGGTACCCAGGGTTACCTGTGGACTCTGATGTTCTGCTTCGGTTTCGTGGGCCTGGCCCTGTTCGCGCTCTTCATGGTGTGCACTGTGGCAAGCGGCGCGCGAGTGAAGACTACGTCCGGGTACTGGCTGCATAGCGTTCCGGTCGCATGTTGCGTCGTCTTTATCTTCTACAGTTTCGATATTGCTCAGCTGACCATTCTGATGCTCGCGTCGATGGCGTGTATTCGTTCCATTCGGGATGGTGAGGGGCTATGACGAAGAATCAGTCCCCTCGTGGTTTAGATACTTCTGCGGTTTCATCTTTCGAGGATGCGTATTCGACGGGTGGTCACCCTAGCCGCCGTGCGCGTCTGCGTGAGAGCGGCGAGTACGTCGAGCCGGTAGTGGAGCAGGCTGACCCGCAGGCAGAGTCTTCTGCTGATGAGTTCGCTCCGACGGTGGACGATATCCGTTCGGGTCGTTTTCCGGCGACCACGGCGCTGTCGATTGTGCCTCCTGCTCAGGGCTTTGCCCCTAAGGACTCGCTCCCCGAGTCTTTGGTAGTGGGTTCTGAAGCTACAGATTCTGCAGATGCAAGCGCTGCTGCTGGCGCTCATCTGCCCGGTTCCCGACGGGTAGCCTCGGCTACTGCTGAGTCTGCCGCTTCTAAGGCGCAGGCTGATAGCGGCTCCATGAAGGATGCACCGGTCAGTACGCCGGCCAAGAAGGCTCCCGCTAAGGGTAAGCAGCCTAGCTTGGCGAAGAGCGGCTCTCTTGCTTCTCTGTGCGTGATGTACGGTGCGGGTATCGCGTTCGTGACCACGATGGTGGTGTCGAACGGTATTGGTGCTGAGGGTTCGGGCGAGTTTTTCCGTCTGATGGCGCTTTTCGCGATTGCGATTTCGCTGGTGACTTTCGGTGCGGATACTGGCTTGGTTCGTACGATGAGCGCTCAGCGTGCGCTGGGTCGTTACGGTGTGCTCCCGCAGCTGATTCGTTACGGTCTGATTCCTTCGCTAGTGACTTCGGTGCTTCTGGTGGCGGGCGTGTACATCTACACCGAGATTGTGCCTATGGCTCCCGAGTATCAGGCGGCGATGCGCGTCAGCTCGGCTTTCGTGCTGGTGGCGGCGCTGATGACGGTGTTTTTCGGCGCTCTGCGTGGTCTGCACCGTGTGGTGACCTTTACGCTTTTGCAGAATGTTCTGCTTCCTACGCTGCGTTTTGCGGCTGTGGGTTTGGTGGTTCTGTTCTCGGGTCATCTCATGGATCTGGTGTACGCCTGGACTGTTCCGGTGGCGATTACTGCGGTGGTTGCTCTGTGGCTTTTGGAGCGGGCGTTCCCATCCGAGGAGCATGTGGAGGTTCTTCCTTCTGAGGATTCTCCGACCGAGACGTTCCGTTCGTTCTGGGGTTTCAGTTCTGCACGCGGTGTCGCTACCGTTGTGGAGACGATCCTGGAGTGGATTGACGTGCTGGTCGTGACGGCGTTCTTGGGTGCCGCTGCCGGTGGTATCTATGGTGCTGTGAACCGTTGTGTTCGTGTGGGCACCATGATTGAGCACACCGGACGCGTGGTGACCGGCCCGTCGATTAGTGCGGCGTTGGCTACCCGTCAGCTAGATCGTGCTCGAGAGATTTTCCTGTCGACCACTCGCGTGTTGACTGCGCTGTCTTGGCCGTTCTACCTCTCTCTGGCGTTCTTCGGTCCCGTGCTGTTGCATTTCTTCGGTAAGGGCTTTGAGGCTGGCGCCGGTATTCTCTGGGTGATTTGCCCGGCGGCAATGCTGTCGATGAGTGCCGGTGGTGTGCAGTCTGTTCTGCTGATGAGCGGTAAGAGCCGCTGGCAGCTGTTGAACAAGCTCTCCTCGCTGGTGGTGGCTGTGACCTTGAACTTCACGCTGGTTCCGGTTTGGGGCCTGTACGGTGCGGTGACGGCGTGGGCCTCTGCTCTGCTGATTGATACCTTCCTGGCGAGCTACCAGGTGTTCCGTCTGGTCGGTATTCGCGCTTCGGTTCGCGAGATGGCTCCTTCGCTATTCTTGGGTGCGGCTGTTCCGACGGTGTGTGCTCTGGCGTCTTTGGCTTTCTTGGGTCAGAGCGTGCTGGGTGTCATCGTGTACGTGGTGCTGCTGGTGCCGGTGTACGGTGCGGTGTTGTTCCGCTTCCGCAAAGCACTCGGTATTGAGCGTTTCCTTTCCGCCCGCCGAGCGAAGTCTTAGCCTTCCGCTTCTTCTACAGTTTTTCTCCGATATTTAGTGTCCGTTTCTCTTCCTCAAGGATGTCCTCATGGATAACACCTCTCATACCTCCTCGGTTACCCTTGGCAGCCAGGTACGTCGCATTTTCCGACACCGTCTGCTGATTCTGCTGTCGGTTGTGGTTTTTGCTGTGGCGGGTGCCGTCTACGGCTACATGACCAATAGCAAGTACACTTCTAAGGCTTCGCTGGTTGTTTACCCGCTGGTGGTTGATCCCGCCGGTACCGGTAGCGCTAACTCCGCGAAGGTGGATATTGCGACCGAGTCTCGCGTTGCATCCTCTCGCGAGGTTGCACAGAACGCGGCAAAGTCTCTGATTGCTAATGGCGATACCCTCTCTGAGGCTCAGCTGACCAGCCGCCTCATGAACTCCGTCAAGGTGACCGGTACCTCCCAGACTGCTGTTCTGGATATTGAGGTGACCCGCCCCAACGGCACTGAGGCTGCACGTTACGCTAACGCTATGGCGAACGCGTACCTGCAGGTTCGTTCCGAGTCGCTGAAGAGCAGCGTTGATTCTGCTCTGCACCAGATTGATGAGCAGATTTCTGGTCTCGAGGGTGACAACAACCGTGCGGCTCTGCTCTCTCAGTTGCAGGACCGTCGCGCTCAGATTCAGCTGACTTCCACCACCGGTGGTCGCGTGATGAGCGAGGCTCAGGTTCCTTCTTCTTCCTCGGCTCTTGGCCCGGTGAAGATGGGTATTGTTGGTGCTGTTGCCGGTCTGCTGATTGGTGCTGTGCTGGCGTACGGTCGTGACCGCACCATGCGTCACGTTGGTTACGCTGATCGCCTGGAGGATGCTGGTATCCCCGTTCACGAGCTGGGTTCCACCTCTGAGGCGAATGACGCGTTCATGCTGCTGCGCACCATCGGTGCTCCTGACGGCGATGTGAAGAGCGCGGGGGCTTCCGGCATTGTGATTCTGCCCGGTACTGACCGCGGTGTTGAGCACCTGTACCAGATGCTGCAGCGTGTTCTGCCCACCGAGTACGCACGTTTCACCGATTACGCTTCGGTCCGTGACGCTCTGACCCGCCACACTCCCGAGTCGCTGGTTGAGAAGAGCGAGACTCCTCTGGTGATTAGCCTGAGCACCGCTACTCCCCTGTCGACCCAGCTACGTTTCGTTCAGGCTGGCGGCGTGGCTCTGGTTCCGGTGACTGCGGCTACTTCTCTGCAGCAGGTTCGTGAGCTCTTCGCTCAGCTGGATCAGCTTGAGGGCGTGAACGCTCTGGCTGTGTTCCTGGACCGCGAGTAATTGCGAGTAATCGGGTTTCTGTTGATGGATGCCTCGCTTCTGTGCGGGTTCGTCCTTCGTCCTTGAGCGTAGGGTGCGGTGACACCTGCTGAGGCGGATCTGTTGCGGCAGGTCTGTTGATGCAGGTGTTGCCGGGCCCGGCAGCTCACCCTTATCTTCTCTTCTTATTTTTCTCTTGTATTGGGGCTTTAGGAGAACACTATGACTGAGGCAACTTCCTCTCAGGCACCGAAGAAGAAGCTTCTGCTGGTTTCTAGCAGTGGCGGACACTTGAAGCATCTGACGGCTACTTCTGCTGCGTGGCAGGATTATGACCGCGTATGGGTTAGCTTTAAGCAGCCCGATGTTGAATCTTCTCTTGCTGATGAGAAGACCTATTGGGCTTATTACCCGACTACCCGAAATATTAAGAACGCTATTCGTAATTTGTTCTTGGCATTTCGTATTTTCCCGAAGGAACGCCCGGATGCGGTTGTTTCTGCGGGTGCGGGTGTTGCTGTTCCTTTCTTTGTTGCGGCTAAACTTTTTGGCGTAAAGACTCTTTATATTGAGTGTTTTGACCGCCCGACTCTGCCGACGATGACGGGAAAGATGCTGTACACCTTTGCTGATCGAATTATTGTTCAGAGCGAGGAACAGCAGGAAAATTTCCCTGATTCTCGTGTGATTCATCCCATTTTCTAAGAGTGATGAATTTATCCTGAAAATAGCGTCCCCGCGTGTGCTGGGGGCGTTATTTTCGGGGTATAGTATTTATTAAACATACAGATACGCATAAGTCGTGCGCTCCACTGTGGACTCACCATCCAAGCGAACTAACCACTCGCCAGAGAAGCGTATGCGGAGATTACTCACCATTTTCTCCGGCACGACGCCGCCGCGTATACCAATGATGCCCTCCGGATTTTTGCGTCAGGTATACGGGGTTACTACCGATAAATACATAGAGAGGAATAGGCGATGTCTATTCAGAACTTCCCCCACGTCAGCGTTGATACTTCCAAGTTCGACCTGCCCGTATTTACCCCTGCCGTCGCGCCCGTTCGTATTCCTACCAAGACTTACGATTTGGTGGTGTCCCTCGGCACCGACGTTCACACTTTTGATCGTCTTCTGCGCTGGGTTGAGGCTTACCTTGAGGCTCACCCGCAGGTCACCTGCCTCGTGCAGCACGGCCACACTGCGCCCATTAAGCACGCAGAAAACCTCAAGCTTCTTCCCGCCTCCGAACTGCTGGACTACTACGCAACCGCACGCGTAGTACTGGTTCAGGGCGGCCCCGGCTCCATCCAAGATGCACGCCGCACCGGTGCTCTGCCCCTGGCTGTTCCGCGCCGTGCAGAGTTCGATGAGGTTGTTGACAACCACCAGGTCCCCTTCACCGCTCTGATGGAGAAGCGCGGCCACGCTGTTGTTGTTGAGAGCCGCGAAGACCTCTTCGCTAAGCTCGATCTTGCTCTGGCGAACCCCTCCCTGTTCCGCACCGCTGAGCCGTACATCTCCACCCCGGAGATTTCCGCAGCTCAGCTGGGCGAGGAACTGAAGGACCTGCTCGCCGGCAAGACCCACCGTAAGGATTCCTTCTGGGGCCGCCTGAAGCAGGCTGCTCGCGCGCACCGTGCGGGTAAGGCTGAGATGGCTCGCATCGACGCGATGGCTCCCAGCGCCTAAGGTTTTCTTGCTTTCTAAGCTCAGCATCCCCATGATGCGGTGTGGGAGGCGCCCTACCGGATGCTTCCCACATTTTTAGACCGGCATGCGAATCCTCCAACCACCCTGTGAGAGGCTGCGAACGTTTTCCCTTGTTCACGGCATATTCTCAGGTTGATTCGCGTCTTTACATTGGTTGCGAAACCCCGCGCACCGTATCCTTAGTAAGGGATAATGCGCGGGGTTTTCGCGCACTACGAAAGGAACAATTATGACAGTTCAGGAATCGACCGTTATCAACGCAAGCGTTGAGCAGGTTATCGAGGCGTTCTCCAGCGAGGACTTCGCACGCTTCGTCTGCTCCGAGGTTGGCGTTGAGTTCAACAGCTTCTCCGTTTCCGGTGACACCTCCGCTGAGTTCACCGCAACCACCGAGCGCACCGTGCCCGCTGATCGCGTACCGGACATCGCTCGTAAGTTCGTCGGTAGCGGCGTCTCCATGACCCAGGTGGACACCGTGAGCGCACCGGCAGCTGATGGTGCACGCACCGTCTCCACCGAGGTGAAGGTCAACGGCGTACCCGTGTCCGCTCAGGCTACCCAGCACCTGATTCCCGAGGGTGACAAGACCCGCCTGGACGTCAACGGTGAGGTTTCCTGCTCCATCCCGCTGGTGGGCAAGAAGATTGCTGCCGCTGCTGAGCCGCAGGTTGGCCGTGTGCTGAAGGTTCTGGGCACCTCCGCTGAGAAGTGGCTGGCACAGCGCTAAAGCTTATAAACGCTCGCCTTTGGAGGTGTAGCTGATATACGGCTAGATACGCCGATATGCAGAGGATCCCCGTCGTAAGTAATTACGGCGGGGATCCTCTGTTCTTTATGGGTCTCTATGAGCTCTGGGTCTCTAGAGCTCTAGCGCCCTAATAAGGACTTATGCACGTTAGGATGTGACAGCGTTAGGAAGCGACAATCGCCTCGGAATACTCGCGCTCGCCGAGTAGCTCAGCGAAACGGCGCATCTCTACACGCAGGTCGTGCTCTGCTTCGAGCAGGTCAACAACCTTGCGCAGCTTGGTGCTGGAGGTGTGCTCGGTGTAGGGGAAGTAGTGTACTTCCACGCCGACCTCTGCGAAGCGTGCTTCGAGGGCGTTGCCCTTGTCGGTGCCCTTCCAGTCATCGCCCTTGAAGAAGACGTTGAAGGGCTTCTGCTTCCAGGTTTCGAGTTTGTCGGGGGTGGTTTCGACGTGCACTTCGTCCACGTAGTCGATGTGGCTGACGATAGCGGCACGCTCTTCGATGGGGATGACGGGACGGCGGCCCTTGGTCACTTCCAGGACGTCATCGTGCACAACGCCTGCAATGAGGTAGTCGCAGTTTTCCTTGGCCTTGCGGAGAATCTCGAGGTGGCCGTAGTGGAAAAGGTCGTAGGCGCCTGCGGCGTAGCCAATAATCATGGGGCTTCCTTGTGGTTGGTAGCGGCGATGGGTATTCCGGTGTGGTTGAGGTACCGGAGGGTGAGAAACATATCCGCAGTCTGGGGTGAGAGCCTAAGAATAAGTGAAGAATGTGCAATATTGAGAAAATATTTTCTTATTATTGCCCTATTTCTTCTCTCTGTCGTCCCAGAGTATGCGGGTCCGAAAAGAGTTTCTCGAGGGTGCTGGTTGGGCGCCCTTCGTCCTTTTATTTTACCAGTCACCTTTTTAGAGGAAAAAGGGAAAGATATAAATATGAGGCGGATACAGTGTAGTATCCGCCTCATATTTTCTATACGTCGCTTGAAATCAAAGAAAGCTTATATAGATAAACAATTATCTACGAGGTTTTAGCGAAGAGTTTTAGCCAGTATTTTCTACATGCTTTGACCGCATATGCTTACGCTCTCGTGCAATATTTTAGGTTCAGTAGCCATTCGGTATTTTCGGTTGGCGTTCAAATACTAGCTACTCCCCCGCCGTTTCAGACTGCTTTCCCAGCAAAGAACTAGTTCTTGGCTGCTGCTTCCTTGGTAGCTTCTTCAACAGCAACCCACGAGAGCATTGCGCACTTCACGCGCGCCATGAACTTCGAAACGCCAGAGAATGCCGCCATGTCGCCGTACTCCTCTTCGTCCAGAGTCACCTTGCCACGCGAGCGTAGCATCTCACGGAACGCATCCACGTGGCTCTGCAGCTCGGAGATAGTCATACCGGGAGCCATCTCAGAAAGCACAGAAGCGGCAGCCATCGAAATGGAGCAACCGTCGCCTTCCCAAGAGATTGACTCGATGGTCTTCTCGCCATCCTTCAGCTCGTCAGAGAGCACCACGCGCAGGTTGATTTCGTCACCGCAGGTGGGGTTGTACTGGTGGTTATCGGCGCTTGCGTGACCGGCGGGTACCTCTACGAGGTGCTCGCCGCTACGCTGCTTGGAATGCTCCAGAATAATTTCCTGGTACAGGGATTCAAGAGACACGGTGTTCTTCTTCCGTCAGTTGGTCTGTCTGAAAAATTTGGGGCGCTAGCGTCTAACGCATCTACGTTTAGAAGCCGAAGTAGGGGCGCACCTCAGCAAGCGCCTTCAGGAAAGCGTCCACGTCTTCGGTGGTGTTGTAGATGTAGGTGGATGCACGGGTCGAGGCAGTCACGCCGGCGCAGCGGTGCAACGGCTGGGCGCAGTGGTGGCCCACGCGCACGGCGATGCCCCGAGTATCGAGCAGCTGCCCCACATCGTGCGGGTGCACGCCGTCGATTGCGAGGGCTACCAAGCCAGCACGCTTGGAGGGGTCGGCGGGGCCGAGCAGACGCACGCCTTCAATCTTCTGAACACCCTCAACCAGGCGAGCGCCCAGTTCGTGCTCCCAGGCCTCAACATTCTCCATACCCAGGTGCTGCAGGTAGCGCACAGCGGCGGCGAAAGCTACCGCCTGGGAGACGCGCTGGGTACCCGCCTCAAACTTAATGGGGGCGGGCATGTACTCGGCGTCCTGCAGACCCACGCGGGTAATCATGGAGCCACCGGTCAGGAAGGGTGGCAGAGCCTCAAGCAGTTCCGCACGGCCGTAGAGGGCACCGATACCGGTGGGTGCCAGCATCTTGTGGCCGGAGAACGCCGCAAAGTCGACGTCCAGGGCGTGGAAGTCTACGGGCATGTGCGGCACGGACTGGCAGGCATCCAGCACAACGAGAGCGCCGTGCTTACGAGCCATGGCGACCATGCGGGGCACGTCGGTAATCGCGCCGGTCACGTTCGAAACGTGGGTGAACGCCACGATGCGGGTCTTCTCGTTGATGATGCCCTCGGCAGCTTCGTAGTCGAGCTGACCGTCCTCGGTGGAGGGAATGTGGCGCAGGGTTGCGCCGGTACGCTGGGCAAGAATCTGCCAGGGAATGAGGTTCGCGTGGTGCTCAATCTCGGTGGTGACGATTTCATCGCCGGGGCCCAGCGCGAAACGCTCAGCGGCGGGACCGCCAATACCCTGCGAGGCGTTGCCAATAGAGTAAGCCACCAGGTTCAGTGCCTCGGTTGCGTTGGAGGTCCACACGATCTCTTCGTCAGTGGCACCAACAAAGTTCGCGACGGTAATGCGCGCATCCTCAAACAGGTCGGTTGCTTCGACCGCGAGGGTGTGAGCACCGCGGTGCACGGCGGAGTTAGCGTGCAGGTAGAAGTCGCGTTCAGCGTCGAGCACCTGAAGGGGTTTTTGGCTGGTCGCCCCCGAATCCAGGTAGACCAAGGGATGCCCGTTGACCTCGGTATTGAGGATCGGGAAGTCCTGGCGAAGCTGGCGTACGATGTCGTCGCTCAGCGGGGTGTTGGCGGAGGTGGAGTATTCAGCCACGGGTACCTTCTTCTCTCGCTCATACGCTCCACGGGTCGGGTATTTTCCCGTCGTGGAGCGTATAACGTCATTCTTTTCTAGCTTATTCTCTCGCCGGGCGCTTGCATAGTTAGGTAGAGCCTAGTTCACACCTCGACCCGAATCATGCGTTGCTCCGGTTCAGTGCTTGCCCGGCACGGGTCATGCGCTAGGAGCCTGCGCCGTGGTAGCGCTGCTGGGTTGCCAGCAGGCCTTCCTTCACGAGCATCATGGTTGCATCCGCCGCGTTCGAGATGAGGAAGGGCAGATCCTTCGCCTCGGTACTGCTGAAGGGCTTGAGCACGAAGTCTGCGGTGTCCATGCGTCCGGGAGGTCGGCCGATGCCGGTGCGCACACGGTAGTAGTCCTTGGTGCCCAGCGCCTTGGTAATATCGCGCAGACCGTTGTGGCCGCCCTCTCCCCCACCGATCTTGAGCTTAATGGTGTCGAAGGGGATATCGAGTTCATCGTGGACAACGATAATGTGGTCGGGGTCGATACCGTAGAACTGGGCTAGAGCCGATACCGGGCCGCCCGAGGTGTTCATATAGGTCAGGGGCTTGGCCAGCACTACCTTGGGTCCGCCTATACCCAAACGTCCTTCCAGCACCTGGGCGCGCGCGCGTCCGTGCTTCTTGAAGCCACCGCCTACTTCACGCGCCAGTTCATCAACCACCATCTGGCCGATGTTATGGCGGGTTTTCTCGTACTCCGGGCCCGGGTTCCCCAGACCAACAATGAGCCACGCATCAGACATATCTTCGCCCTTTCCACGGCGCTGTAAAAGGTTTTTAGAAAATTCATGGACTACACCATTCTATGAGTATGGCCCGCTACCACCTCAGAAGAGAGGTAGCGGCGGGCCATCCACAAATCATTGTTGCGCTAGGCGCAGGGCGCGGTCTAGTGCTTTGAGTTATCTGAGTCGTGAGCTTCGCCAGCCTGATCTGATTCCTCGGAAGCTTCAACGATGTCACCCTCGGGTGCGTTTTCGCCTTCTTCACCGGGCTCGGGAACGTCGAGTTCCTCGGGCTCAGAAACGTTAACGATCAGCAGTTCAGCGTCTGCAACCAGGGTTACGCCTGAGGGCAGTTCAACGTCTGATGCCAGAACGTGAGCGCCAGCTTCGCGGCCTTCGATGCTCACGGTCAAAGCTTCGGGTGCCTTCAGTGCGTCAGCTTCAACCAGAAGAACGGTTTCTTCCTGGTTAGCAACGGCGCCAACAGCAGGCTCGCCTTCAACGTGTACAGGAACCTCAATCTCAACGCGCTCGCCGCGCTTAACGGTCAGCAGGTCGATGTGCTGCAGTTCAGGGCGGATTGCGTGACGCTGGATGTCCTTGATCATTGCGAGGTGTGATTCACCTTCGATGTCGAGGTCGAGGATAGCGTTGGGGACGCGGGCAGCCAGGGTGGTTGCGTGGCCGGGGAGTACTACGTGCTTGGGCTCTTCGCCGTGGCCGTAGATGACGGCGGGGATGTCGCCTGCCATGCGGATGCGGCGCGCGTAGCCCTTGCCGAAGTCGCTACGTACGGTAGCTGAAATTTTGATGGTATCTGACATGAGTTGTCCACCCTTTCTTGGTTAGAAGTTATGCGCCAAGTGGAATAGGGACTGGCGCCAGAAATCTCTTTCCAACCAGCCACCGTCAGTTACGGACCTACACGTTTCGTGTATTCCACCGCCTTGGCTAAGACAATATTGTACAGGTTCCCGGCTCTTCTTCAAGGGCCGGGAACCTGTGATATGGCGCTTTTCACGCCTTTTATGCTGTTGTCAGCAGATATAGAGCCAATTCCTTAGAGGATTAGGAGCCCATTTCTGCCAAGTAGGCGGCAAGCGCCTCGCGGTGATCACGCGGGGTGAAGCCTGCAGCAATCAGCTTGGACAGGTCCATTGCCGAGTTCGTCGGACGGTGAGCGAAAAGCTCAACGTTGGCGAAGTAGGCCTCGGTGGTGGTGTCGCTGACGCGTGCCGGGTCGTGGCCGGTACCCTCGTACACCGCGCGGGCGAACTGGGCCCAGTTGATGACTTCACCGGTGTTCGACACGTTGTAGGTGCCGTATTCAGCGCCGGAGAAGAGCAGGTGCAGGGCAGCAGCTGCCAGGTCCTGGGTGAAGGTCGGGCGGCCCCACTGGTCGGCGACCACGGACGGGTCGATGCCGCGCTCAGCCAGGGATGCCATGGTGCCCACGAAGTTCTTGCCGGCGCCCACAACCCAGCTGGTGCGCAGGGTGTAGTGCTTACGCCATGCGGCAGCGGCAACCTCACCGGCAGCCTTGGATGCGCCGTAGACGCTCAGCGGTGCCAGGGGGTAATCCTCCGGGTATTCCTCGCCCAGGGGCAGGGAGCCGTCAAAGACGTAGTCGGTGGATACGTGAACCAGCGGCAGGTTAGCTTCTTCACAGATGGAGGCAAGAGCGCTCACGCCCAGGGCGTTAGCTGCCCAGGCGTCGCGGCGACCCTCGGGGGTTTCAGCCTGATCCACTGCGGTGTACGCTGCAGCGTTGATGACCGCGCGGAAGGAGCGCCAACGGAATGCGTCGCGCCACTGCTCGGGCTTGCCCAGGTCGAGGCGGTCGCGATCCACGGCCAGGAAGGGTACGTTCTGCTCGGTGAGCTGGCGAACCAGCTCGGTGCCGAGCTGACCGCCCGCGCCAATGATCAGGATAGGGTCGGCTTCCAGGGGCTTGATCTCGTTCAGACGCGGGTGGTTACGGTCCTTCTCGGAGAGCTCTGCCTTCGCCAGGTCGATGGGCCAGTCGATTGCGACGGTCTCATCGGCAAGGTTCAGGAAGCTGTAGCCGGATACTGCGTCCGCCGACCAGTGGTCGTTCACCAGGTAGGTGTAGGCGGTGTTCTCTTCCAGGGTCTGGAAGGAGTTACCCACGCCGCGGGGCACGAAAATTGCGGTGTCCGGACCCAGCTCAACGGTGACGACCTTGCCGAAGGACTCGCCAGCGCGCAGGTCAACCCACGCACCGAAGATACGACCGGTCGCAACAGAAACGTACTTATCCCACGGCTCGGCGTGGATACCGCGAGTGGTACCTACCGAAGCGTTGAACGAAATATTGTTCTGCACAGGGTTGAAGTCGGGCAGACCGGCGGCGACCATCTTCTCGCGCTGCCAGTTTTCCTTGAACCAGCCGCGGTTATCGCCGTGAACCGGCAGGTCAATGATGAGCAGGCCGGGAATCTCGGTTTCAGTAACCTTCAATTCCTTGGTCATTACTGGCCAGCCTTTGCGTACTTCGCCTCAACCTCAGCCTTCAGGGGCTCCCACCAGCCGCGGTTGTCGGTGTACCACTTAATGGTGTCGGCAAGACCGGACTCGAAGTCGGTGAACTTCGGCTCCCAGCCGAGCTC
>NZ_JABZXW010000021.1 GCF_015265375.1 Rothia sp. (in: high G+C Gram-positive bacteria) | reverse complement strand
GTATTCACTTATCATTATTTACCGTCTGTATGAGGAACTCACTTTTGAAGCCTCAGTGGTAGGCATGATTATGGCCTGCAGCGGTATCGGTGGTATCGTCGCGGCGCTCATCATCGATCGTTTCCTCTCTTTCGAGAACACACGAGGAATGCTACTGGTCGCCAACGTCGTATCCCTGCTTGGAATACCGCTCGTCACCGTCAGCAATAACCCCGTAGTGCTCGGCGCCCTGCTCTTCATCCTGGACGTAGGATGGGCATCAGCTTTCATCTTCTCCAACAATCTGCGTGACTGCATTACACCGAATGAGCTACTGGGGCGTGCCAGCTCCCTTGACGGTGCCGTGTTTGGATTAGGAACGCTGTACTCCATGGGCGCGGTAGCACTGATGCTTGACCATCTCGGCTCCTTCAACGCTGCGCTTGTCGTTAGTATCCCGGCTGTACTCTGCCTCATCTACACGCTGGTCCACTATAAACAGTTCAAAGTGTTTAATATCGTTGAACAATAGCGAGAACCCGCTACCCACTTAATGACGGGGCGGAGAACATACACAGAAGGAGGGGCGACCCGCCGTCCTGGCGAGTCGCCCCTCCCTCTATGGTTAAGCCGCGAACCTCAGAGGAGGTTCAGGCGGGGTGAGATTAGAAGTTGCCCAGCATCTTGGTGACGTCCAGAGCCGCATCCAGCTGCTCCTCAGTCACTTCGCCGCGCTCCACATAGCCCAGAGCCACAACTGCCTCACGGACAGTCACCTTGTGAGCCACCGAGTACTTAGCGATCTTCGCAGCAGCCTCGTAACCAATCAGCTTGTTCAGCGGGGTCACGGTCGACGGCGAAGCCTCAGCCAGGAAGCGGCAACGGTCAACGTTAGCGGTCAGACCGTCAATCATCTTCTCCGCCGAAACACGGGAAACGTTAGCGAGCAGGCGGATCGACTGCAGCAGGTTAGCAGCCATCACCGGGATACCCACGTTCAGCTCAAACGCGCCGTTAGTGGAAGACAGAGCAATGGTTGCGTCGTTACCGATAACCTGAGCGGCAACCATGATGGTAGCCTCACAAATCACGGGGTTGACCTTACCGGGCATAATCGAGGAGCCGGGCTGCAGATCGGGGATGTGTAGCTCGCCCAGGCCGGTGTTCGGACCCGAACCCATCCAGCGGATGTCGTTGCTGATCTTCATCAGACCGTACGCCAGGGTGCGCAGCTGACCGGAAACCTCAATCAGGCCGTCACGGTTAGCCTGAGCCTCGAAGTGGTTACGAGCCTCGGTCAGGGGCAGGCCGGTCTCCTCAGCGAGCAGCTCAATCACGCGAGCGGAGAAGCCGTCCGGGGTGTTAATGCCGGTACCCACAGCGGTACCGCCCAGGGGAACCTCAGCCACGCGGGGCAGGGAAGCGTTCACACGCTCAATGCCGTAACGCACGGTAGCGGCGTAGCCGGAGAACTCCTGACCCAGGGTGATGGGGGTTGCATCCATCAGGTGGGTACGACCGGACTTCACAACGTCCTTGAACTCTGCGGACTTGCGCTCCAGGGACTCAGCCAGAACCTCGAGAGCGGGAATCAGGTCCTTCACCAGAGCCTCGGTCACAGCAACGTGCACGGAGGTGGGGAAGACGTCGTTGGAGGACTGGGATGCGTTCACGTGGTCATTGGGGTGAACCTCAATGCCCTTAGACTCCAGGGAACGGGTTGCCAGGGTTGCCAGGACCTCGTTCGCGTTCATGTTCGAGGAGGTACCGGAACCGGTCTGGAAGACGTCAATGGGGAAGTGGGCGTCGTACTTACCGGTTGCTACCAGATCCGCTGCGTCGCGGATAGCCTGGGCGCGCTCAGCGTCGAGCACCTTGAGTTCCTCATTGGCGGTCGCGGCTGCCTTCTTCACGAGGGCAAGCGCACGAATATGGGCGGATTCGAGGGTCTGACCCGAAATCGGGAAGTTCTCGACTGCGCGCTGGGTCTGTGCACGGTAGAGTGCATCAGCCGGAACGCGAACTTCGCCCATGGTGTCATGTTCAATGCGGTATTCAATGTTTTCAGCCATACCTCTAGGATAGGCGTTCAAAGTGGCTTACGTCGCCTCGAAAAGGTGTCAAAAGAGGAAAAACGCTCATAAATTTTGCGGCGTGAGAAGGCGCAGAAAAACCCCGCCCCGGCAGATGTGCGAACACGCTACCGTGGCGGGGGTATCCCATAGAAAAATCTGTTGTTAAGTGCGAGCGTGTGGGTTCTCGCACTAAGGCTCGTAACGAGCGGAGAAGAGGAAATCTAGTCCAGGTTCTCGGCAACCACAACGCGCGGGGGAGTCTTCACGACCACCGGAAGCGCCTGGGTCGGCGGGTTCTGCGCGTTGTTCTTCTCCTCCGGCAGGGTCAGGTCCTGCGAACTGAACACCAGCTCCGCCTTACCCTCCTTCAGGTGGTAGAAGACACCAATCACGGCGACCTTACCCTCAACCACCGCATCCGAAATGATGTGGGACTGCTCAATAATGCGGATAGCAGTCTGGCGGGTGTGCTCACGCACCATATCGTTGACGACCGGGTTCTCCGGCAGCTTCGGGGACATCACCGAAGGCAGGATGTGCTGCACCAGGTTACGGATGAAGCCGTGCGGCATCTCACCGGATTCCAGGGACTTGCTGGCTGCGGTCACAGCACCGCAGGAGTCGTGACCGAGAACCATCACGATGGGGGTCTCAAACTCCTCAACCGCGTACTCCAACGAGCCGAGCGCAGCGTTCTCCAGCACGTGGCCGGCGGTACGCACCACGAACGCATCACCCAGACCCAGGTCAAAAATAATCTCCGCCGCCAGACGCGAGTCACCGCAACCAAAAATCGAGGCGAACGGGAACTGACCTGATGCAAGGTCGGTACGGCGAATCGTGTCCTGGTTGGGGTGCTCATTGCTACCCTCAACGAAACGGCGGTTACCGTCCTTCAGACGCTTCCACGCCTCTGCGGGGGTCGGTTGAATACCAGCCATGTGATGCTCCTTAGCGGACAAGTACAGAAAACGCCTGCGCCAGAGCAAACGAATCTGCGAATCGGGTATGTGGGGCTTCAAGCGCTCGCGCTGAAGTGCAGCTCCTCACCGGAATCCGGCAAAGAACCTACCTCAAATATGCCTTAAATATGCGAAAAATAGCTAGTTTGGCACGCCTTCACAGCACCCAAAATCAGCGCCTCAGAGCGTATGAAGTGCCGAAGAGAGATGAAGCCCTCACCGATTTGCCGCATCTGCTCACCTTAAAGTCAACACGCACGCAAACTCGTTCAGAACAAGAAAAACGAAGCCTGAGCGCGCTATCCTGAAAGGAGCACTACTGCGTCGGCGACTTCGTGCTGGAAAGAACCAGCCAGCCGACAGTGTATTCAGAAATCTCGAAGGTGAGTCTATGACTACGAACAACAATCACGGCGATCGCAACCTCGCAATGGAACTGGTCCGCGCGACTGAAGCAGCAGCAATTGCTGCAGGCCCCTGGGTTGGCGCAGGCGAAAAGAACCTCGCAGATGGTGCAGCCGTAGACGCAATGCGCTACCGCCTCTCCACCGTCAACTTCAACGGCACCGTCGTCATCGGTGAAGGCGAGAAGGACAAGGCTCCCATGCTGTACAACGGCGAGAACGTCGGCGACGGCTCCGGCCCCTCCCTCGACGTGGCAGTTGACCCCATCGACGGTACCCGCCTGACCGCACTCGGCATGGACAACGCCCTCTCCGTGATTGCTGTGGCAGACGGCGGCACCATGTTCGACCCCTCCGCAGTGTTCTACATGGAGAAGCTGGTCACCGGCCCCGAAGCCGCAGAGTTCGTGGACCTGCGCCTGCCCGTCAAGCAGAACCTGCACCTGGTCGCTAAGGCTAAGGGCAAGAAAGTTAGCGAGCTGACCGTATGCGTGCTGGACCGCCCCCGCCACGCCAAGCTGATCCAGGAGATTCGCGAGGCAGGCGCCCGTACCCGCATCATCCTCGACGGTGACGTCGCCGGCGCTATCGCAGCCTGCCGCGAAAACACCGGCGTGGACCTCATGCTCGGCACCGGCGGCACCCCCGAAGGCGTTGTCGCAGCGTGCGCTATCAAAGCAACCGGTGGCGTTATCCAGGGCCGCCTGGCACCGACCGACGAGGCAGAGCGCGAAAAGGCACTGGAAGCCGGCCACGACCTCGACCGCGTGCTGACCACCAACGACCTGGTCACCAGCGACAACTGCTTCTTCGCCGCAACCGGTATCACCGACGGCAAGCTGCTGCGCGGCGTGCGCTATAGCAAGAACGTTGTGACCACCCAATCGCTGGTTATGCGTTCCTCCTCGGGTACCGTGCGTACCGTTGAGGCTGAGCACCGCCTCTCCCGCCTGCGCGAGATCCTCTCGCACACCAAGAGCCCCGGCGAAGCCTAAGCCTTTGATGTAGCCCCCAAACATACGGAGCCGCCCCCAACCGAATCACTCGGTTGGGGGCGGCTCCCTTGTATATTTAAGCCCATATATTGGCTCGTATATTTAGCTTTTAGCTCTCAGAACCTACCCAGATTGGGGCGCCTGAAGTCGTTAGCGAGAGCGGAAGGACTGAACCTTTGCCTTCGCCTTTGCCACTGCATCGCAAACCGCAGGACGAGCCTTGTACGCCAGGGTGTAGGCGCGGTAGCCCAGCGAGGTCACCGGAACATCCCAGGTACCCGGGTACTCCACCGACTCGCCGCCGAAGGACTTCTTGAACTTCGTGAAACCAGCCCACTCGTGGTCCGGCTGATCCTCCGGCGCAATACCGAAGAGGTCAACGTACTTCAGACCCTTACGCTTAGCGTCCAGGATAAAGTTCGTCACCACCACAACACCTGCACTAAGGTTGCGGTGCTCGAAGGAAGCCGCAGCGTGCGCGTAGGTGCGGGTGTCATCCGAATCGTACACAAACGCCGCCGCAATCGGGGTGCTCTCACCGTTCTCATCGGTCAGCTTCGCAATGTACAGGGACGCCGCACCGGCGGGCATCAGCACGCGAGCAACCTGCATCAGGTACTCATCCTGCTGACGGTTAAAACCGTTACGGTCCGCGGTTTCCTCGAGGAAGCCGAAGAGAATCGTCATATCCGAGGGATTGGTCGACACCTCAATGGTCACGCCCTTTTTGTGGAGATTACGATGACGATTACGGTAACTGGAGCTCATTCCCTTGAGGATTTCGTCCTCAGTGCCCGAAAGATCAATAATCTGAGTGTGCGAAGGCTGCACCTGGCGAGGAGCCAGAACCGCACCGCGACGAGCCAAGAAAGCAGCCGCATCCTGATCGCCCCAAATAGCGGATTCAGTAGGCTCAATGCGCACAAACAGGCAACGAAGCTTTGCGGCCTCTTCCTTCAACGACGCGAGAGCCTCATCAAAAGCCACAGCGCTGGAGGCGACCGGTCCGTACGGGCTGTACAGGTAGCGGCCGGTAGTGCCGCCCTCAACGGTTGCAAGGTACGACCAGCCGTTACCGCTCTTACGAATTACGGTGTGACCATTAGATTCCTGAAAACGTGCCCAAATATCGGACTGAAGAATATTGCTCATCCTTCTAGTGTATCCGAGCTTAGGGAACGTAAGCCTGGGGCTCCGACGAAGCCTCGGGAGCAGAAACGGGGCGGGGTGCGGAGGAGCTCTCCTCCGCCTCGCGCTCGGCCGCTGCCTTTGCCTTCGCCTCGGCAACTCGGGTGCGCAGAGTGGCTCCCTTGTCCATAGCGCTCTGACGCAGATCCTGAGAGAACTGACGCAGGTCGTCATGCACCTGGCGGGCGAAAGAATCAGTACCCGAACCCAGGATGCGCAGGGCCAGCAGACCCGCATTGCGAGCACCGTTAATGGACACGGTAGCCACCGGAACACCGGCGGGCATCTGGACAATCGACAGCAGCGAGTCCATGCCTTCGAGGTTCTTCAGGCGCACCGGAACACCAATCACCGGCAGAGCGGTGACGGAGGCGAGCATGCCCGGCAGGTGAGCGGCACCGCCGGCACCGGCAATAATCACGCGGATACCGCGGCTGTGAGCCTTCTTGCCGTACTCAATCATGTCCTCGGGCATGCGGTGAGCCGAGACGACGTCAGCCTCGTAGGGGATGCCGAACTCGTCCAGAACCTCGGCTGCGGCCTCCATGACCGACCAGTCCGAATCCGAACCCATCACAATACCGACGATGGGCTGGGAGGAATCATAGGGAGACTGAGACATAATCCTCATATCCTTTCAGGATGCGGTGGCGAACCACCATCACTAGGGGGTACCGGATATGCAGGATGCACTCACCCCGCGCACCGGCTAAAACAGGGGCTACAGGGGGCGGCCGTCACGCAAAATGGAGGCGGCATTCGCGGCGCTATGGCGCAGATCTTCAAGCTCAGCCACCGTGCCGGTAATGTTCACGTGACCAATCTTGCGGCCTGGACGGGTTTCCTTGCCGTAGAAGTGAATCTTGGCGCGCGGCTCAGCCGAGAGCGCCAGCGGGTAGACGCCGAAAATGTCTTCGTTCTCGCCGCCCAGGTAGTTCTTCATCACTGCAACGCCCTCCAGCACGGAGGTATCGCCCAGCGGCAGATCAAGCACCGCACGCAGGTGCTGCTCGAACTGGCTGGTCACCGAACCGTCCTGGGTCCAGTGGCCGGTATTGTGCGGGCGCATCGCCAGCTCGTTGATGTAGAAGCCTGCGGGGGAGCCGGGCACCTCAAAAAGCTCAGCAGCCATCACACCGGTGACACCCAGCTCGGAAGCAATAGTCACGGCGGCGGAAGCGGCAGCCTCAGCAATCTCGGGGTCCAGATTCTGCGCGGGGGCAATGACCTCGTCACAGATGGAGTTCACCTGGATGGTCTCAACGACCGGCCAGGGGCGCACCTCGCCGCTTTCACGGCGAGCAACCAGCGCGGAGAGCTCACGGGTGAAGGGCACCTTCTCCTCAGCGAGCAGGGCGGAGAAATCAGTGCGGGAAGGCAGCTGCTCGAACCACTCGGCGCTGCGCTCGCGAGCATCGGCGGGGGAATCCAGAACGAGAACGCCCTTGCCGTCGTAGCCGCCGCGCGGGGTCTTCAACACCACGGGCCAGCCGATCTCATCACCGAAGGCGAGCAGCTCGTCCAGGGTAGAAACCTGAGCCCAACGCGGGTTCGGCAGACCCAGGCGCTCAACGGCCTGGCGCATCAGGAGCTTGTCCTGGGCGTACTGCAGGGCTTCGGGGCGGGGCTGAACGTTCACGCCCTCTGCCATGAGAGCGCGCAGAAAATCGGTGGGCACGTGCTCGTGGTCGAAAGTGATGACATCCTTGCCGCGAGCAAACTCGCGGAGGGTGTCCAGGTCTTTGTAGTCCCCGACGGGCGCGGTACGTACCGCTGCCACGGCGCCGACGGTGGGCGCCTCCGCAAGAATCTGCAGGTCGAGGCCAAGGTTAGTTGCTGCGGGTGCCATCATGCGGGCCAGCTGGCCTCCGCCGATGACGCCAATTACGGGTCCAGTCACAGGGTAAGTCACAGCACCTAAGTGTACCGGTTTCAGAGTGCTTATGGGAGCAAGACCACATTAAGGTCACAGAATGAGTGCCAGGGAGGTAAAACAATCCAGCGCATAGATTCTTGCGCGGTCGATGTAGCGCGGCGGATACGCGGTAAAGCCCTCAAGCGTGCCTCTTCGACATCATCAGCGGTAAGGTGAACGGAGGTATCCCGATAGCTGGGAGGTCCATGGAAAAACTCTCAGAGGTACAGAGAAGACGGCAGGACTGTATTAACATATAAGAGCTTGTAAAAGAGGCTGAAACATTCGACCGTCGCCGCGTAACTAGCGTCCACCGTCGCATATCGCCCCTTTTTCCCGATAAAACTCCGCTAGATAGGCCCCGTATGAGCGCACAGACGAAACCGACCCTCACCGAACGCTTGAAATCCCTCTGGGACAGCTACGGTATTGAGGTGCTCAAATTCGGTACCGTGGGCGGCGCCGCCTTCATCGTAAACTCTGTGACGGTGTGGGTGCTGATGATGACCATCATGTCGGAGTCCCACACCAAGGCGAAGGTCGTTGCAAGTGTTGTCGCAACCATCTTCTCCTGGCTCATGAACCGCCTGTGGACCTTCCGCGAATCCCGCTCCGAGAACTGGAAGCGCGAAGCTATCGAATTCGGCTTGGTCAATCTGCTCGGCATCCTCGTTGAGGCCGGCTGTGTGGCATTCAGTACCTACGTGCTGAACCTGCGCACCCCCGAGGCGTCCTTCATCTCCGGTACGATCATCGGTACCATCCTGGGCACCATCCTTCGCTACTTCCTCTACCGCTTCTGGGTGTACGGTTCGCACCGCCAGAAAGTCGAAGAGGGCGAAGGTACCGACCACGAGGAGCTCGGCCGCATGTTTGACGAAGCTGCCGCCATTCTCGACGGCGAAGAGCCCGCAGCACGTAAGGCAACCTCTGAAGCGGCTGCATCCGAGGCGCAGTCGAAGCCCGGTTCGCAGAACTCCTAGACCCGCCTAAGGCCGACCATCAGCTAAGACTTGTTCCAAAAACTTATCCCCCGATACACGCTGTATCGGGGGATAAGTTTTTTAAAAATCTAGAAACTTTGGAAGACTCACTAGGCGCGGGAAACTAGCTGCGGGGAATCTCCACTGCACGCTCGGAATCCATCAGAGACGCCAGCTGCTCATCCTGCCAGTCCACGCTCGGGTCAGCCACAAACACCGCATGACCGGAGAGCAAAATCGCCAGAACCTCCAACAGGGCGCTCATGGTCGCCTCCGACGCATCAAAAGCGTAATCGGGGCTCAACTCCAGCGCGAGCGCACGCTGACCCGAAGGCAGCGCATAACCCGCCGTGCGATAAATCTGGGCCTGTGCAAACGCCTGCTCGTACGCCTCTGCGTATGTGAAGCCCTCAAGCACCTCTGCCGAGTCATCCGGAAGCATACCGGAGTACTGGTCGCCAAAGCTACGCACCAGCGCGCAATAATCGAGCACCTCATCGGCATAGGAGGACAGCGCCTGCAGGTCACCGGTGTAAGAAAGCGCCAGCGGGGCACGATCAACCGCCAGAAGGTACGCGGGGTCGTTCGTGTAGCCAGCCTCCTGCTCGGTGCAGACTGCGGCAACCAACGGCTCATCCTGGTTCAGCAGAGCGCCCACACGCAGCGCCGCCAAGCCCAGAACAATAGTGCGCCAGTGCAGGGGAGCCTGAAGGTCAAAGTCCTCACCAGGCTCCAGTTCGCATTCTTCAACCAGCAGGTTTGCGCTCTTATCAACCCAATTCATGAGGACCCTGCCGGAGAGCTCGATGCGCTCGCCATTTACCGAATACCAGATGAGGGCGGGAGTCTGCTGGCTGCTGAGCTTCTCAAAGAAGCGGTTCAGAGTTGTGGGCACGGAGGCGCCGGTGGGGGAGAGAGTAACCATGGGTTTCACTCTACCGTACGGGCTGAAGGACGGTTGGGGAGAATGTGCGTGGCGGTAAACGATACAGGGGTAAAGTAAAAACTTCTAAGGGCACCTTAAAAACCTAATGGCTCGAAATATTTGACAGTCCTAATGCATCATTTGGGGATATGACATAAATATGAATTGGAAATGTAAATGCTTCGCAATGCCTCGAAAAATATTCAGAAACCGCATGGTGAAAAAGATAAGTTTTTCTTATCTAATTATTAGAATCTTTCCCTGTACTCGAGATGGGATGGGTGGGGGGTGCCGTAAGCCCTTATATTTGCAGTCAGGATGCGGAATTTGCAGGCGGTGGAAACTAGTCCTGGAGAAGGGGAAACTTAGGGTGCCCCTTAGATGTGAGCGAGGGCAAGTGGTGCGTGCGAAAATGTATAAAGGTCAAATTTACATTAAATATGACGCCCCTAACACATACATCTAAATATTGTTTAAGTCTAGTTTGACGAAACGGCGTGTCGCACGTCTAATAGATATATAAGCGTGTTTGCCTTGGAGGGACCGTAGAGGCCAAAGCGAACCATGCCACACCATACACACTAAGATTCCGTCCACGACGGATCCGCAGACTCATTAAGCTCACAATGAGAACACGGAAGGAAAACCCATGGGCTCCTACATTGCATCGGACCGCTCCATCGCGGCCGCGCGCGCATCAGGCGCTCAGCACCGTAGCATGAATCCCACTCAATCTCTCGAAAAAGCCACCGACGCCTTTCTCGCAGACGCAGAACGAAACATGCCTGCCTGCACCGACGTATGGACCGCAGCGGCAGGACTCTACGGAACCGAAGGCGAAGACGGAGAACTCGCCTGGCAAGCTGAAGCGCTCTGCGCCCAAACCGATCCTGAAGCCTTCTTCCCCGAGAAGGGCGGCTCCACCCGAGACGCCAAAAGGGTATGCGGTGTATGCCCCGTGCGCGAAGAATGTCTACAATATGCAATGGACAATGACGAGCGCTTCGGAATCTGGGGCGGGCTGTCAGAACGTGAACGCCGCCGACTGCGCAAGCAGGCGAGCTAAGCCAGGAAGGTACCATCTACATGCAGACCGCACGACTGTGCTCCCGCCAAACCTGCCAGCGAGAGGCGACTGTTACTCTCCACTACTCCTACGCAGATTCCACGGCACTCATTGACGCACTCTCAGAATTCCGCGAACCCCACGCCTACGACCTCTGCGACGACCACGCCGCACGGCTGACGGCACCGCAGGGTTGGCGAGTGGTCTACAAGGTACCCGTCCAGGGCTCGGACACCACCGAATCCTAGAATTCGAACCCAAGAATTTAAACACCCGAATGCAAAGAACCTTCCGCGAATTCATGCGGAAGGTTCTTTGCGTATGAGAAACTGGCAGATAGTACAGACACCCGCAACTCACTCAAACACCATTCACTCGAAAAGAACGCGAGATCCATGAGCAAAGAAACACACCGAGGAATGTGGGGCGCACTGCGCCCGGCCATCCGTCGAAATAGCGCCGAAGAACTCCTCAAAGCTCGCCGAGCAGAGACCGTGACCAGCGAACCGGCACCGCACACCGGAGCCTTCGGACGCATCGTAGCAGACGTACCCACCGTCGCCGAAGAACCCGACCTGCCTACCGGCTCCGTACCCGTCGTCCCCGCACGCAGCAAACTCCGCGAACAGGGTGTCGGCACCCGCGTACGCACCCGCACCAACGTCTCCACCGGCTTCGTGCCCCTCGTGCGCGACTCGCAGAGCACCCCCAAAAATCCGACCCTCAGCGACCTCAACCGCGAAACCATGCAGAGGGCAGCCGAAGCAGAAGCAGCTGCAGCAGCAGAAGCTGAAAATGCGGCTGAAGCAGAAACCGTCGCTACCGCGGAGGCGGCAAGCGCCTTCACCGCCGGACGCAAGTACCGCACCGAAACCACTCGCACCGGTCACACCCACGCAGTCGCGGACCCCAACGCACCGCTATCTTCCCTGGCTGCCTCGCCCGAAGCTGCAGAACGCGCCGCAGCCCGCGAAGACGCCGTGGAAGACACCCCGCGCTTCCTCAAGCTCCGCGCAACCCTCATCGCGCTCACCGTACCGCTGACCGTACTCATGATCGCAATCCGCGCTGTAGCCTCCGCGCCCTTCCTCTGGCTCGAATACCACCGCCCCGGATTCCCCGAAGACAGCTACGGCTACTACCTCGTCGAGAGGATGCGCCTGGGCTCTTATGGCGTGGACTACATCAACAACTTCGCGCCGCGCGAATACCTCGCCCGCGTCACCACCGGTGCCGACAACACCCTCGCCTTCACCGAAGCAGAAGTGAACCACATGCACGACGTGAAATGGGTACTGCTCATCGCCACCGTAGCCGTTGCCGCACTCTTCCTGCTGACGCTCTTTAGCAGCATCTCCCTGCGCGAGCGCGCCCCCGGCACCATCCGCCGTAGCCTCTTTGTCGGCGCATGGATTACCCTGGGACTCATTGCGGTGCTCGGTGTCGTGGGCGTCTTCGGTTGGGAATGGCTGTTCACTACCTTCCACCAGGTGTTCTTCCCGCAGGGCAACTGGGAATTCTCCGTACGAAGCTCCCTGATCCGCCTCTACCCGCCACAATTCTGGATTGACGCGGCAATCGCTGTAGCGGTCCTCGTAGCAGCGCAGATTATCCTCCTGCTCGTGACCACCTGGCCCACCAAGTACCGCAAGCTCAAGGCAGAACGCCGCCGCCAGGAACGCCAGGAACTGCGCGTCAAGCTCGCCTCCGCACGAGTCGGCGAGAACTAAAATCATCAGCCGCTTCACCGTGCAAACCAGCGCGGAAAGGGCACAACAAAGGGGGCTGGGCTCTACCACACGGTAGAACCCAGCCCCCTTCGCTATACCCAAGCTCGTATCGCTCGAGCCCTAAATCCAGGACTTAAACCACATGTGCGAATACCACTGCTCATACGGAATCACCTGAGCAGTCCACAGCGGCATAAAGTACGCACTCAACATGAGCACACCCACCAGGTAAATCGCCACCAGCGTCACGCCCAAACGGGCACGCAACACCGAACCGCGAGCACCCGACAGCGCCAGACCCAAAACACCCGCCAACAGCAGGATCAGGAACGGCTCAAAGGACAGAGCGTAGAAGTAGAACATCGTGCGAGTCGGGTACATAAACCACGGGAAATAGCCCGCACCGAACACAACTAGCAGCGCACCAAAACGCCAATCACGCTTCAACAGCAGGACCAGAAGCGCCACAATAATCGCCGGAATAAACGCCCACCAAATCGCCGGGTTACCAATATTTAAAATAGCCTCGGAACAGGACTTCACGGTACAACCCGAAGAACCCAACTTCGGCGACTCATAGTAGTACGAGGTCGGGCGACCCAAAACCAGCCACTGCCACGCCTGCGAAGAATACGTATGCGGGCTACTCAAACCAGAATGGAACTTAAACGCCGAGACATGGTACTCCCACAAGGAACGCAAATCCTCAGGAAGCCACATGATACCCTTGCCCGGGTTCTCAACAGCCCAGCGGCGGAAATACGCATTCGACGACTGGAACCAGCCCGCCCAAGTGCTCAGATACACCAGCAGACCCACACCAATCATCTGGAAGAACGCGGGGATGCCGTCACGCACCAGCGCCGTCAAACCCCACTTGTCCAGGCCCACAATACGGCGAGCATTAATATCCCAGAACACCGTCAGCAGACCCATCGCCGCAATAAAGAACAGCGAATTCCACTTCACACCCACCGCGGCACCGGCACACACACCGGCAGCGAAACGCCACAGGCGCAGGCCCATGCTCGGGCCCCACGGCATCGGCGGAAGCACACCGCTATTCTGGCGTGCCGCCTCCGCAATATTGCGCGCCAACACGCGCCGCGCCTGAATACGGTCAAGCACCAGACACACAAAAGTCGCGAGAATCCAGAACATCTGGAAAATATCCAGCAGAGCCAGACGAGACTCCACCAGCATCAGACCATCCACAGCAGCCAGCAACGCCGCAATAGTCGCCACCGTCATCGAACGGAACAGCAACCAGCCAACATAGGCAATCAACGCCACCGACAGAGTGCCAATCACCGCAGCAGAAACACGCCAACCAAAGGGATTATTATCACCAAAAATCGCCATGCCCGCGGCAATCATCCACTTACCCAACGGTGGATGCACCACATACTCTGGCGAATCCGTCAACAGACCCGACGGGTGACCGGCAGCAAAGGACGCATTAGCGTCCTTCGACCAGCTCAACTCATAGCCATAATGCACATACGAGTAGGCGTCCTTGGCGTAGTACGTCTCATCAAAAACAATGGCATTCGGATGCGCCAAATTATAAAAACGCAGAATTCCGGCAACCAGCACAATCAATGCAGGCGCCAACCAACCCCAACGCGGGGCACGAATATAGGCAACAGCGAGCGCATCCAGTAGAGAATCCAGGCTGTAACGACCGCGTTCAGACGAAGAACGGGCCGAACCAGCCGGACCAACCGGAGTAGCAGATGCGGGAGAAAGTAGCTTAGGTATCTTCACCCCATCAATCCTAAAGGGTCAGAACGCACGATGCACCATTTGAGCCTGTGAATGGCTTATATGACACCCCGCAGCCTGAAGCGGCGTCTTACCCGGCGCCCGCCCCGCACCTTGCCCAGTCCCACGCCGGTCAGAGCACGGGCGTTACACTTAGTGGGTACACGAAGACCAAACACAGACACGAGGCCTGCCATGACCGCACCCGCAGAATACACCGAAGAGATCGTCGCCCTCGCAGAAACGGTCGAGGCACCCGAGACTGACATCGCTGACGTCGCTGTTACCTCCGAAGAAGGCGGTGTGCTCATCCTTGGCGGCACCCCCATCGGTAACCTCGCCGACGCCTCCGACCGTCTGCGTACTGAACTCGCCACCGCAGACCTCATTGCCGTTGAAGACACCCGCAAGCTACGCACCCTCGCCTCCGGGCTCGGCGTGCGCACCCGCGGCCGCGTCATCGTCAACCACGACCACAACGAAGAAGAACGTAGCGAAACCATCGTTCAGGCGGTACAGGATGGCCAGCGCGTACTCCTGCTCTCGGACGCGGGCATGCCCACCATCTCCGACCCCGGCTACGTTGCCGCCGCAGCCGTCGCGGAAGCCGACCTGCCCGTCACCGTGGTGCCCGGCCCCTCCGCCGCGTTGACCGCGCTCGCGCTCTCGGGCCTGCCCACCGGACGATTTACCTTCGAGGGCTTCCTCGCTCGCAAGGGCTCCGAGCGTACCCGTCGCCTCGCGTCACTGGCGGGGGAGGAGCGCACCATGATTTTCTACGAATCCCCGCACCGTACCGCCGCAACCCTCGCAGACTTCGTGCAGACCTTTGGCGCGGAGCGTCGCGGAACGGTCAGCCGTGAGCTAACCAAGCTCCACGAGGAAGTCCGACGCGGTACCCTGGCTGAGCTTGCCGAATGGGCTGAATCCGAACGTATCCGCGGCGAGATTGTCATTATCGTCGAGGGTGCACAGGCACCCGAAACCCCCGAAGCGCAGGACGTCGTGCAGCTAGTCCTCGACCGCGTGGCTGGCGGCGAGCGCCTCAAGAGCGCCTGCGCCGCGGTCGCCGCCGAAACCGGCACTTCCAAGCGAGACCTGTACGAGGCGGCACTGGCTGCCCGCTCCGAATAGCCCAGACTTACCCCACAGTATTACCCCCAATTCTTATCCCGAGGATTTATCAATGTGTCAGAGCCACCCCGGTCCTGAAATCACCCAGGAGTACCTGAACTCCCTCGCCGCCCTGGCGAACTACACCCTGCCCACTCCCGCGGCGCTCCAGGCGACCGCCCTGCCTAACGGTTGGGAGCCGGTCCCCGGTGAAGTACCCGCCCCCTATCAGGCGGAACTCTACACCGGCATTAGCGACGCCGCGGGTGGAGAAGGAACCCGCCGCCGCTCCACCACCGGCGAGAACGGCCGCAGCCGCCCCCTGGTCTTCCCGCCCGCCCCCGAGCCGCTGCCGTACCCCATCGTGGATAACCACACCCACATGGACTTGCTCGACGGTGAGGTAGAAATCAGCGCCCGCGACGCACTCGACGCCGGTGAGAAGCTCGGCATCGGCGCCATTGTGCAGGTCGGATGCGATATCCCCTCCTCCCTGTACGCGGTTGCCGCCGCGCAGGCTGATGAGCGTGTCCTCGCCGCCATTGCGATTCACCCCAACACCGCCCCCGAGCTGGCTGCAGCCGGTCAGCTGGAGGCGGCGCTCGCCACCCTCGATGAGCTTGCCACCGCCGACCGTGTGCGTGCTATCGGTGAGACCGGTCTGGACTATTTCCGCACCGGCGAGGAAGGCAAGGAGGCGCAGCACCACAGCTTCCGCGAGCATATTCGCATTGCGAAGAAGCACAACCTGGCGTTGCAGATTCACGACCGCGACGCGCACGAGGACGTCGTGCGCATCCTGGATGAAGAGGGTGCGCCGGAACGTACCGTGTTCCACTGCTACTCGGGTGGCCCGGAGCTTGCCGAGATCTGCAATGAGCGCGGCTGGTACATGAGCTTTGCCGGTACCGTGACTTTCAAGAATTCGAAGGGTATTCAGGAGTCGTTGGTGATGGCTCGTCCGGAGCTGGTTCTGGCTGAGACGGATGCGCCGTTCTTGACCCCGCATCCGTTCCGTGGCCGCCCGAATGCGTCCTACATGACGAATTACACGGTGCGGTTCATGGCTGCTCACCGCGGTGAGGAGCTGGAGGCACTCTGCCGCCGTATTCGTGAGAATTCGGAGTGGGTTTACGGTCAGTGGTAGGCGCGTACAGTTTGTAGCGGATAACTACTCTGAGTTGCCTCGCGGCGCGTGTCTGCGTGCTAGACTGTAGCGACTACAAATAACTCACTCAAACAGCTATGCCATGATCTGGTCTGCACTATTTAGGCACATATGGTGCTTCAATAATGTGTTCAAAAATTGGTGCTGCAAACATCCCTGCAAGAGTTTATGTTGAGCACCCCGTGGCTGGTGCTTTAGGAGGACACTATGGCAAAGATTCTGAAGTATGTTCTGGGCCTGGATGGCGCGAACCGATTTGAATCGTTCTATTCGGTGGGCGAGCCCGCGAAGGACTTTGTGCCGTATTCTGCGGTGGATAACCGTGATAATCATGTGACCGATGACGAATTTGATGTGGAACTTTTCCTCAGTCGCTGGCACCGCGAACCTACCCCAGCTGAGCGCGGTTGCATGCTCAGCCACGTGAAGATGTGGGAGGACTTCGTCGCATCAGATGCGGACTGGGCTCTGATTGCTGAGGACGACATCCTTATTTCTCCTGACGCTGAGGCGGTGGTGAACGCAATCATCACCAAGTACCCGCAGGTTCAGCTGGTGAACCTGTGCGATGCGTACTCGTTCAAGGCGGGAACCATGAACCCGCGCGTGGACTACATTCGTCTGTCTCTATTGTCTCCTTTTGTGCACGGCAAGTACCGTATGGGCAAGCTGTACGGTTCAACCCGCCTGGGCTGCACCGGTCTGTACCTGATCTCCCGTTCGGGCGCTGAGCTGTTGCTCAAGCAGTTTGAGAATAAGGCCCCGGGTACCGTGGCTGATGATTACAAACTGTACCAGCAGTGGGGTGTGGATGTGCGTTTCGTGCAGCCCGGTCTGTGCGATTGGGAGGGTAGCAGCGTCATTCTGGATTCCGGTAAGAGCCACCTGGAGATGCTGGCTGAGAATCAGAAGGGTTCGAGCGCCCTGGATCGAGTGCGTATTGCGTTGGCTCCGAAGATGCGTTTGGTGAATGCAAAGAACGCCCTGGATGCTACTCTTGATGAGGTGAAGCAGCGCCTGGGTAAACCGAAGTAAGCAAGCTCTATATGAAGTCCCTCTTCGTCACATGTGTGGTGGAGAGGGATTTTTTGACGGGTATTTTCAGATTTTGTGTGTGAGATTGTGCACAAAGTGTGAGACATAACAGGAGACTGTGCCCCAATTGCTGGGGCTATCTTAGCTTAGGTGATAGGGTGTTTTATACATATCATTCACTCACTGACTAGGCGATATACCCTAGTATTCGAGTGCACTTGGTGCACCTTGTACTTAGCGTTGCCGGGTCAATATTTCGGTAAACTCATGCAGGGCTCATGTCGTTTCATGCTAGGGCTGTATGGGTGTGCCACAGAAAAGGGAACATCATGGCAAAAGTCCTAAAATACGTCCTTGGTATGGACAATAAGAATCGCTTTGAATCTTTCTATTCGGCGGGTGCGCCTGCCCAAGATTTTGTACGCTACTCCGCCGTAGATAACCTTGACGGCCATATCACTGATGAAGAATTTGATGTCGAATTTTTTCGATCCCGGTGGCATCGTGACCCGAAAAACGCTGAACGAGGATGTATGCTCAGCCACCTGAATATGTGGCGTGATTTTCTGGCAAGCGATGCTGACTGGGCCCTCATTGCTGAGGACGACATTATTATCTCCGCAGATGCTGAGCCCGTAGTGCAGAATATTATTGCTAAGTACCCGCAAGTCCAGATGGTTGTTCTCTGTGATGCATTCGCGCTCGAAGCGGGTAAGATGAACCCGCGGGTGACATATCCTCGTATCTCTTTGCTCTCTCCGTTCGTATACGGTAAATACCGTATGGGAGGGAAGTACAGTCTGACCCGCTTGACCGGTACTGGTCTATACCTAATTTCGCGTTCCGGTGCTGAACTTCTTCTGAAGAATTTTGATAAGGGAACGCCGGGTACTGTGGCTGATGATTACCCCCTGTACGAGGAATGGGGTGTGGACGTGCGCTACGTACAGCCTGGCCTATGCGATTGGGAAGGTTCTAGCCTCATCGACGACCTTGGTATTCGCCACGTTGAAACGCTGCATAGGGGTCTGAAAGCTAATAACATTATTGGTCGCTTGCGTGTTTTGCTAGCGCCGAAGGCACGTTTGGCCAACGCTAAGAACGCCTTGCTGTCTACCGTTGAAGATGTGAAGCGCCGCCTGGCACGGTAACCTGGAGTGTAGAACTCTACGCCTACCGAAGGAACACCGTGAACGATCTGCCCCTGCTCGGCCCTGCTGAGATTCGCGAGCTTGCCGAGATGCTCGGTATTCGCCCGACGAAGACTCTTGGGCAGAACTTTGTGATTGATCCGAATACGATTCGTCGTATTGTCAGCGCGGCAGAGATTTCGCCGGAGGAGACGGTGCTGGAGGTCGGCCCGGGCCTGGGTTCGTTGACTCTCGGCATTCTGGATGCGGCGAAGGACATGGTGGCGGTTGAGATTGACCCGCCGCTGGCTCAGCAGCTTCCGCACACGATTGAGAAGTTCCGCCCCGAAAAGGCGGGCGATATTGACGTGGTGCTGATGGACGCCCTGAAGGTCACCGAGCTGCCCCGTACCCCGGATGCCCTGGTGGCGAACCTGCCCTATAACGTGGCGGTGCCGGTTCTTCTGCATCTTTTTGCGAAGTTCCCGAGCATCCGTCACGCCCTGGTGATGGTTCAGGACGAGGTTGCCGACCGCCTGTCGGCGACCCCGGGTTCGAAGATTTACGGTGTTCCCTCGGTGAAGGCTAATTGGTATGCCGAGGTGTATAAGGCGGGCGTGATCGGTAAGAACGTGTTCTGGCCTGCGCCGAAGATTAACTCGGGTCTGGTGGGCTTCCGCATGCGCGAGGAGCCGCTCTCTACCGTGGACCGAGACCTGGTGTTCACGATTATTGATGCGGCATTCGCTCAGCGCCGTAAGACTCTGCGTGCTGCACTGAGCTCCTGGGCGGGCTCGGGTGCGCGTGCGGAGCAGATTCTGGTGGCGTCAGGTATCGCTCCGACGGAACGCGGTGAGAAGCTGGATATTCACGGCTTCATTCGCATTGCGGAGGCTTCGCTGACTGTCCCTGCTGAGCCTGCTGCGGAGTAGTTTTCTTCCTGCTCTGAATTTTCACTGACGTTCTCACGCGAGTTCCCGCGCGAAAGGTGTATGCGCTGATGAGTACCGCCTCCCAGACCGCCATTTCGGTTGATGCTCCCGGTAAGGTCAATCTGTACCTTGCCGTGGGGGATGTCCGCCCGGACGGCTACCACCCGCTGACTACGCTTTTTGTGGCGGTCTCGCTGACGGAGACCATCACGGTCTCTGAAGGGTCTGTTCCCGGGCTGAGCCTGAGCATGGATATTGTGCCCGGCTCCCTGGTGGATCAGCAGATGCAGGCGGGCCAGTTCAATCCCGCCGATGTGCCCATGGATGAGCGGAACCTCGTGTACCGTGCCGCCGAATTGGTTTTGCGCGAGCATAGTGTGAGTCCCGCCCCGGCACTGCACCTGCATATTGCAAAGGCCGTACCCGTGGCAGGCGGTATGGCGGGCGGCTCTGCGGATGCGGCTGCCGCCCTCATCGCTACGGACCGCTACCTGCACGCAACCGGCCGCACCGGCGCGCTACTGACCCAGACAGATTATGAACGTCTCGCCGCGCAGCTGGGCGCCGATATTCCCTTTAGCGTGCGTGCCGCGCTCGGGCAGACTCTCGCCCTGGGGCAGGGGACCGGTACCGAGCTGCAGAACGTTGCGGCGCCTCAAGAACCCCTGCACCTGGTGATTGTAGCCGCGCAGTTTGGCCTCTCAACCCCCAGCGTATTCAAGCAGCTGGATGCCGGCCGCGCCGCGGGTCTGTACCCCGCCTCCGGTGAACTGGTGGAACCCGTAGAGCTTCTGAACGCCCTGAACTCTTACGACGGTTCGGAGGCGACCCTCGCCTCCCTAGCACCCCTGCTGCGTAACGACCTGCAGGCTCCAGCGCTTTCGTGCGCCCCGCAGCTGGAGCAGACCCTGAACCTGCGTGACAGCGAGGGTGTGTACGCCTCGCTGGTCTCTGGCTCCGGTCCGACGGTGCTTCTGCTAACTTCTTCACATGCACAAGCGGAAGCTCTCGCTACCTCTCTTCGTGTTGAGGGCCACCATGCCGTAGCTACTGAAGTGACTAGTGCATAGCTTTTCTATCTGTCACACTAGATAACGATTTATCACTCACTGACTTCTACCGTTCTCTGGCTGAAAGGGAGAATACGATGAAGGTTAAAAATATTGTTATCGCCCAGGACCGTTTTAGCCTTCTGGGCGGTATTACGACCGTTAACAGGATTCTGGGTAGAGCTTTTGAGGAAGCCGGATACAACGTTAGCTATCTGGCACTCTACGACAATACGGGCAATAACCCTGACGCGACGACTCCTGATTTTGTTATTCGTTCTGGATCGCTTGTCTCAAAGACCACCCACAATAAGCTGGTGTACAACAACCCCGGACCGCTGGGTGCCGTGCTGGCGGCTAAGAAGGTGTTTACCGCATTGTGGGACCGCTATAACGCAGTGCGTACCCGTCGTTACCTGCATTCATTGGGTAAAGACACCGTTATTTTGACCTCGATGACCGATATCGCCGAGTATCTGGTGG
Organism: Rothia sp. (in: high G+C Gram-positive bacteria); assembly: GCF_015265375.1. Classification (GTDB taxonomy): domain Bacteria; phylum Actinomycetota; class Actinomycetes; order Actinomycetales; family Micrococcaceae; genus Rothia. The sequence continues at coordinate 11,003 of NZ_JABZXW010000021.1, read as the reverse complement.
ACTATGCGCGACAGGGTCGGAAGCAGGGGATTGGGTATCTCTACGAATTCCACAGCGCTTTCGATAGCTTTCACCGCACAACTCGTGAAAAGACCCTTCAGGATATTGGGCGCTACTATGACTCCTTCATTGCGCTTTCTGAAGGGGACGCACGACTCTTTGCTGAGTGGCTGAACCGCCCGGTTGATGCGGTCTCTAACCCTAACGCTTTCATCGATCCTGAAGTTCAGAAGAAGGTCTTGGAGGTAGCTCAGCAGAAGAAGCCAGTTATTCAGTATGTTGGCCGCTATGGTGCGGAGAAGGGTCTCATGCGCATTCTGGAGAGCTTCATTGCGTGTGCACAAGAGTTTCCCGAGTGGGTTCTGAAACTCAACGGTAGCGGAGACGACGAAACTGAACGTCAGATGCATGAGCTTCTTGAGACCCTTGATCCGGCCCTCGCTAAGCGCATTGTGGTAGGCGGTCCCCTGAACTCCCAGCAGGTGCTTGAAGCCTATGCCGAAGCGTCGTTGACCATTGGCGCCTCTGATTTTGAGGGTGGCCCTATGTCTTTGCAAGAGGGTATGCGTGTTGGTACACCATTGGTTTCTTACCCCTCCAGTTACCTATTGTTGGACTATTTGCCTGAAGTCGGCTACCTAGCTGAAGAACGTAGTGTTGAAGCGCTGACGAAGCAGTTGCGTTTGGCTATGGGTGATGATGAATTGCGAGCTAAAAAATCTGCTTTGTGTGTTGAGAAGTCCTCTGTTTTCTCTCCTGAATATATTGTTCGGTGTTGGGAGAAAGTTTTTGAGTCTATTCACCGATAATCGTAAGTGTCGAGGAATGCTTATATAGAAGAGTGCCGGTTCTAGAGTAAAATCTAGGACCGGCACTCTCTATTATTTATAATCTAGCGGTTGTTCATGAGCTGACGCTCGGGGACCCCGCGGAAACGGTACTTGAAGATACCCTCAAGTGCTCCAAGATTGCCGCCGAGCTGAGCGAGCCCTTGAGCGCGACGCGACGTGGAGAAGCAGATTACGGGGATAGCCTTCAACGCGGCAATCACCGAGAACTTGATGCTGGGACCGCGCATACCCTGATCCTTGAAACGTTGCCAGAGGAGCACACGGTAAATCTGATAGCGTCGCTGCTGACGGAACAAACCCCGAAGGGTTGCGCGAAGGCGGTAGTTGACGAGGGATTCCTGGGTCTTGTAGAAGGGGACCCCCGCAAGCGTCAAACGCCAGGAGAAGTCCGTCTCCTCTGAGCCCGCGATGTAGCTACAGTCCATTCCGCCGTGCTCCAGATAAATCTCGCGAGGTACCGAGAAGTTACATCCGGTGAGTGAAGGAAGGAACCCGGCGAAAGGAGTGAGCTTGTCGATGCTCTCAATTAGCCCGCGGTTCTCCAGAATGTCCTTATCCGCATCGGCGGGAATGCCGTAGGCCTCCAGCACCTCGGGAGGGTTAGAACCGTGCAGGTTAGCGCCTGCGCCGATGGCGGGGCCGTGCAGATCCTGCAGGTGAAGGTGTCCCTCAACCCATTCAGGTTCCACGAAATCATCCGCGTCGCAGTAGACGAGAATCTTTCCGCGTGCCTCGCGCGCGCCGACGTTGCGGGCGTTTGCGGGGCCCTTGATATCGCTAGAATCCACCCAGCGGAGGGGGTAGGGTGCATCGAAGGCTTCAACCAGAGCGATGGTGTTATCGGTACTGCCGTTATCGCTGACGACCACCTCAAAAGAGCGGGTGGTAGTTTGCTTAGCTAGGGCCTCCAGCTGCGTTGTGATGAAGCGGGCGGCGTTGTACGCCGGGATGACGACAGATGCCTCGTACTCGTACTGTTCGCTCATATTATTCACCGAGCTCCTTAATGCGTCGGGCGGGAACACCCGCGTAGAGGCCGTTCGGTTCGCAATCGGATACCACAACAGCACCTGCGGCAATCATGCATCCGGCACCGATGGTGACACCGGCGATGACGGAGACGTTCTGGCCGAGCCAAGAACCGTCACCGATTACGATGGGAGCCTCAATATTCTCGCCGGCACGCTGACGGGAAGGGCCCATCTCGTGGCTTGCGGTGCACAGGGTGACTCGAGGGCCCAGGTAGACGCGGTCGCCAATCTGGGCAACCCGGTCGATAAAGATATCGCGGTTGACCCAGCAACCGGAGCCAATTCGAGCCCCGGGAAGAATTTCGGAGCTGGGGTGCACATAGGTGCCGTCACCAATGGTGACGCCGGAGGTACGGAACTTTTCGATGCGTGCCGCGCGGCGCTTTTTCTTCTGCTTCAGAAAATGCTGATGCTTGAGCTGTTTGAGAGTGTTGAGCATAGATACCTTCATCAGGGTGGGCGGGAAAAGGTTCCCTAAAAGTGTTAAAAGCTAATTCCTATAGTAGCGGGATACCGCCCCGGAACGAGGTGGTATCCCGCAGAAGCAGATGAGAAATCCGCTGTTACGTATGGCACATGAAGTTGGCGTTAACCGAGTAGCTCGGAGAGTTCGAGCCAGCGCATTTCTAGCTCGTCAATCTCATCCTGGAGAGCCTGCTGTTGCTCGCCGAGTGCCGCCAAACCTGCGTAATCCGAGGCGTCGTGGGCGCTCATCTGTTCGGAGAGCTTTTCCTGCTCCGTGGCAAGCTTTGCCAGGCGGCGCTCAATCGCGCCGGACTCCTTCTGCGCCGCACGCTGTTCGGCACCGGAAACCTTCGGCTTGGCGGATACCTCTGCCTCCTGCGCCGAAGTCTTCTGCGTCGGGGAGGTGGAACGAGCCTGCGCGCTACCTGCAGCAGAACCGCCAGCACCGGCTGCAGAGAGCGCCAGGTACTCATCCACACCGCCGGGCAGGTGACGGAACGAACCGTCAATCACGGCGTACTGCTGGTCGGTCACGCGCTCCATGAGGTAGCGGTCGTGGCTGACCACCAGCAGGGTGCCCGGCCAGGTGTCCAGCAGATCCTCCATCGCCGCGAGCATATCGGTATCCAAGTCGTTGGACGGCTCGTCGAGAATCAGTACGTTCGGCTCGTCCAGCAGAATCAGCATGAGCTGCAGGCGACGCTTCTGACCACCCGAAAGGTCCTTGACCGGGGTAGAAAGCTGTGCACTGGTAAAGCCCAGACGCTCCAGCATCTGCGAGGGGGACAGCTCCTTGCCGTCTGCAATGTAGCTGCGTTTCTTGCGGCCAATCACATCCGAGACGCGGTCGTTAGCGACCTCGTTGAGCTCATCAAGCTGCTGGGTGAGGGTTGCAATCTTCACCGTCTTACCGTGCTTGACGCGGCCTTCGGTCGGCTTCAAATCGCCGGTCACCAGCGACAGCAGAGTCGACTTACCCGCGCCGTTCACGCCCAGGATGCCGGTGCGCTCGCCGGGGGCAATACGCCAGGTGACCTTCTTCAGCACGGGGCGCTTGCCGTCGGGCAGCGAGGGGTCGTCGTAGGTGACGGAGACGTTTTCGAGGTCGACCACGTCCTTGCCGAGGCGGGAGACCGCCATCTTCTTCAGCTCCACGGTGTCACGCACGGGCGGAACATCCGCAATGAGGGCGTTCGCGGCGTCAATGCGGAACTTCGGCTTGGAAGTACGCGCGGGGGCGCCACGGCGTAGCCACGCGAGCTCCTTGCGCATCAGGTTCTGGCGTTTAGCCTCAGCCGCGGCCGCCTGACGGTCACGCTCAACGCGCTGCAGGATGTACGCAGCGTAGCCGCCCTCGAAGGGCTCGACGATGCGGTCGTGCACCTCCCAGGTATCGGTACAGATTTCGTCGAGGAACCAGCGGTCGTGGGTGACGACCATGAGGCCGCCAGCATTCTTCGACCAGCGGGACTTCAGATGGCCGGCGAGCCAGGTGATGGCCTCGACGTCCAGGTGGTTGGTGGGCTCGTCGAGCATGAGTACGTCCCACTCCTGCGCGAGCAGGGAGGCGAGAGCCACGCGGCGGCGCTGACCACCTGAGAGAGAAGATACGGGGGCGTCCCAGGGCAGGTCGGAGACCAGGCCTGAGATGACGTCGCGGATGCGTGCCTGCGACGCCCACTCGTATTCGGGGGTATCGCCCACAATCGCGTAGCCGACCGTGTGGTCGTCGTCGAGTACGTCGGACTGGTCGAGGTAGCCGATGCGGGTGCCGCCGCGCATGGTGACGCGGCCGGAGTCCGGTTCGAGCCGGCCGGCAAGGATCTTCATGAGGGTGGACTTGCCGTCGCCGTTACGGCCGACAATACCGATGCGGTCGCCTTCGTTCAGACCGACCGTGATGCCTTCAAAGATGGTTCGGGTAGGGAATTCGAGGTGCAGCGATTCGCCGCCAAGTAGATGTGCCACGCCTTCTAGGGTACAGGGTGAGTCTTCGGTTCAAGTAGCGCCCCAAGCTTTGATGAGGGGCTACATCAGTGTTGAGAAATGCCGCGGGGTTTTGCCTGGGTGCGCGGCGAGGTTGAGGGCAGATATTTGATAAACTGAGGAAAGCATTTCCTGCATTGCGCTGTTCTGTGCCCAAAATGGCGGCTAACGACGGTGATGACCTTCGGGGGACTCATCGGTGATGTATGGATAATCCGCCATGGTGTAATGGCAGCACAGCGGCCTTTGGAGCCGTTTGTCTAGGTTCGAGTCCTAGTGGCGGAGCGTAAGCACTCAACGGCACCGTTGATAGAGAGTTGGCGGTCCGCGCTCACTCCTCACTCTTACAACCTCGTCTAAGGAGTCTTCCCAGTGAATACTGAACTGGCACCCTCTGCAGTGATTGTTCTGGCTGCAGGCGCTGGTACGCGCATGAAGTCCGCTACCCCCAAGGTTATGCACGGTATTGGTGGTCGTTCCATGGTGGAGCATGCTGTCGCCGCTGCCCGTGATTTGAATCCTGAGCGTCTTGCTGTTGTGGTGCGCCACCAGCGTGATAAGGTTGCTGAGCACGTTCTGGCTTTTGATCCTGAAGTAACCATCGTTGACCAGGATGAGATTCCCGGTACCGGTCGTGCTGTTGAGGTTGGTCTGAACGCACTGGACGCCCAGGAAACTGTTTCCGGTACCGTTCTGGTGACGTACGGCGACGTCCCCCTGTTGCGCCCCGAGACCCTGCGCGAGCTGATTGCTTTCCACGAGGAAGATAAGAACGCTGTCACCGTGCTGACCACCCACGTGGATGAGCCGGGCGCTTACGGCCGTATTGTCCGTAACCAGGCTGGCGAAGTCACCGCCATTGTCGAGGCGAAGGACGCTTCCCCCGAAGAGCTCGAAATCACCGAGATTAACTCCGGTATTTACGCTTTTGATGCTGCTGTCCTGCGTGAGGCGCTGCTTGAGGTGACCACCAACAACGCACAGGGCGAGAAGTACATTACTGACGTTCTGTCCATTGCTCGTTCGAAGGGTCACCGCACCTCCGCTCTGGCTATTGAGGACCGCTGGGAAGTTGAGGGCGCTAACGACCGCGTGCAGCTGGCTCAGCTGGGTCGTATGCTCAACAACCGCATCCTTGAGGCGCACATGCGTAACGGCGTGACTATTGTTGATCCGCAGAACACCTGGATTGACGTTACCGTCACCATTGAGAACGACGTGACCCTGCTGCCCGGCGTGCAGCTGCACGGCTCCACCACCGTTGCTACCGGCGCAACCATTGGCCCGGACACCACCCTGACCGACATGACCGTTGAGGCTGACGCTACCGTCATCCGCGCTCACGGTCACGGCGCGGTCATTGGTGAGGGCGCAACTGTTGGTCCCTTTGCGTACCTGCGCCCCGGTACCACCCTGGGCAAAGACGCTAAGCTTGGCACCTTCTGCGAGGCTAAGAACTCGCAGATTGGCGATGGCGCAAAGATTCCGCACCTGTCCTACGTTGGTGACGCCACCATCGGTGAGGGCGCAAATATTGGTGCAGGTTCTATCTTCGCGAACTACAACGGTCTGGTGAAGAGCCGCTCCGTTATTGGCGCGCACGCCCGTATGGGTGCTGCGGGTATTTACGTTGCACCTGTTACCGTCGGTGACGGTGCCTACTCCGGCGCGGGCGCGCTGATCCGTAAGGATGTTCCTGCGGGCGCCCTCGCCTACTCTGAGACTTCCCAGCGCACCATCGATGGCTGGGTCCTGAAGAACCGTGCTGGTACCGAACCCGCCGAGGCTGCTAAGGCTGCTGGCGCGCAGGAACCGGCAGAATCCTAATTCGAGGAAAGAACAACACCATGAGTAGCGAGATTACCAACCCCGGTGAGCGCAAGCTTGTAGTGGTCTCCGGTCGAGCACACCCCAAGCTTGCCGAGGAGATTGCACAGGCACTTGATCACGACCTGCTGCCCACCTCTGCATACACCTTCGCCAACGGCGAGACCTACGTCCGCTTTGAGGAGTCTGTGCGCGGTGCGGACGCTTTCGTGATTCAGTCGCACCCGGCACCCATCAACGAGTGGCTCATGGAGCAGATCATTATGATCGATGCGCTCAAGCGTGCATCCGCTCGTTCCATTACCGTGGTGTCTCCTTTCTACCCCTACGCTCGTCAGGACAAGAAGCACAAGGGTCGTGAGCCTATCTCGGCACGTCTGATTTCGGACCTGTACAAGACTGCTGGTGCTGACCGCCTGATGTGCGTGGATCTGCACACTTCGCAGATTCAGGGCTTCTTCGACGGCCCGCTGGATCACCTGTTCGCGATTCCGGTTCTGGCTAAGCACATCCGCGAGCGCGTGGACGACCTGTCCAACGTGACCGTTGTGTCCCCGGATACCGGTCGTGTGCGTGTGGCTGAGCACTGGGCCGATCTGCTGGACGGTGCGCCCCTGGCGTTCGTGCACAAGACCCGCGACATCAACGTCCCCAACCAGGCTGTTTCTAAGACCGTTGTCGGCGACATTGAGGGTCGTACCTGCGTGCTGATTGACGACATGATTGACACTGGCGGCACCATTGCTGGCGCTGTGAAGGTCCTCATGGACAAGGGCGCGAAGGAAGTTATCATCGCGGCAACCCATCCGGTTCTGTCTGACCCGGCTGCTGAGCGTCTGTCCCAGTGCGGTGCTGTGGAGGTCGTCGTGACCAACACCCTGCCCGTGCCGGAAGAGAAGCAGTTCGATAACCTGACTATTCTCTCCATCGCTCCGTTGATTGCTCGCGCTATCCGCGAGGTCTTCGACGAGGGTTCTGTGACCGAGATTTTCGATCACTAAGCTTCTAAAGCCTAACGAAAGTCCCCCGCTGACTGTTGGTCGGCGGGGGACTTTCTACTCTTGAGGCTAAGTTGTAGAGGCTAAAGCTAACCCGGCTGGAACAGATATCTGTTCCAGCCGGGTTAGCGCTGTATTTAGCCTCGTATGGTTAGCGATGCGCCTGTGCGAGCCAAGGCAGAATCACGCGGAGGGACTGCTCCACCTCGTCCACGGCAACCTTCGCTGCTGCGGGGCCGCGGCGGTAGGGGTCTTCCAACTTGTCGCTATCGAGCGGACGGGCACCGTAGGAGTAGAGGTAGGACAGCGGTTCGGCGCGGCGAGCATCCTCGCGGATACGTGCAACCTGCTTGAGTAGCTTAATCTTGGCGTGGTGCTGGGGCCACTCGCGCACAATCCAGTCGGCATGCACCTTCTCAGCCACCAGGATGATGGTGGCGTTCTCAATAATCTGCTCGTTGAGCTGGCGGGATGCGAAGCCCTCCGGGTTGTAGCCTCGCTTGATGAGCTCATTAGCTACGTGTTCGTAGACGCCGTGACCGACGAGGGCGCCGGTGCCTGCGCTGGAGAAGATCCACTTGTCTTCCAGACCGTACTCGGCGGCAAGGTGCTTGGAGATGACCTCGCCGGATGCGCTGCGGGCAATATTGCCGGTGCAGACGAAGACAGCTTCGAAGGGGCCGTCGCCGCTCGTGCTGCCGGTACGGTTGAGGGTTTTGGGGGAGAGCTTGAACAGCGGGGTGCGCTCGCCTCGGGAGTTAGTAGCGGGGGAAGGCTGAGCCTTTGCTGCGCTCTGGTTGTTGGCTTCTTCGGGGTTGGCGAGCTCTTCGGCATCGACCATGGGTGCGTTGTGCTGACCCACGCGGATGATGCTGGGGCCGGTGGGATTGCTGTCCGCGTCGAGGATGTCGCCGGGGGTAGCCTCGATGTCGGTGTGGGTGAGGGGCTGCGCGGAGACGGTTGCGGTACCGTCGGCGCTGAGCTCTTCTTCAGGCGTGACTTCCTGAGCGGCTACCTCGGCGGGGGAGCGGACTTCGTAGTCTTCGATGGCTTCGCGGAGCGAACCGTCGGGGGTGATGGTACGGCTAGCTACCCCGCGGCGGTTCTTGCCTGCCAGTTCGGGGTTGCTCTTAATGAGGGAGCGGACTCCGTCAGCAATATTTGCGGATGGGGAGGCGGCGGTTGCCGGCTGCGCCTCGGCGGTTTCTGTGGAGTTGGTTTTGTCCTCGGAGGACCCCCACGCGTACTTGTCCTTGAGGGACTTAATGTTGAAGATGCCCATCAAAAAGCCTTTTCTAATTGACGTACCCAACAGTGAACAGGGAAGCCGGAAGTGTCGGGTTGGTTGAATGAATAGTATCTATCATACCGAGTGCTGGCTCCGTATAGGTTTTTATTGTCCCCAGGCCTGTAAAACTCATATTTGCCTTCGCCGTAACAGGTGCAGAGGGAATACTTGAGGCATAAGATGAGCGAGAATACAGTATTATTTCTAACCTTTGAGAAAGGTTGCATGTTAGAATCATGGGTAACCGCTTATTCATCACTCCTCACACCAATGTACCCGTCCTTACCTACGAGGGCGCGGGCGAGAAAGGCATCATGAAGCTTCTCTCAATAAAACAGAATAGCCGTTCTCCAAATCGCGACTGGGATTCTCTGACGCGACGCAAGAGACCAGAAATTATGGATAAATGCAAATTGTAGTGTGTTTATTCAGTTAGGTCTAGGTAACTTAAATCTGATAAATATTCAAAAGTCTTTATTAGTTGGACTTATCGACCTTATAATAAATTCTTTTCGGATAGAGGATTTATACATTTGGGCAATTTAAAGAATTGTCTGAGCTGCCTGAATATTGCGTTGTCTTTGTTTTAGCAATCCTTTCGCTCTGCATTTTTATTTTGGATGTATTGTAGTTGGGTTTGCTGCTTGTCTACTTATTGTGAGTTTTTTCGCAGAAGGTTATAGGTTTTATCGTGAAGAGTGTATACTCTAAGATCCGGGTTTTGTTCCCTGGTAAGAAGTTTTATCTTCTAGTTCTCAATATTCTTGGTCTATTTGCCGTCTCTTTGTTTGAAATGTTGGGTGTTGCCTTGGTGCTTCCCTTGGTTAATCTTGCCATGGGTACTCCTCGTGAAGGCTTTATCTTGAAGGTGTCGAATTTTTTTGGCGACCCAGATACCCCCTCGCTCATCCTCATTTTTGGTGTAGCCCTTGTTGCCGCCTTTGTTTTTAAGGGAGTGTTCTCCCTCGTCATCCGTCGCTGGAGTATGGGGTTCATTGCAACGCAGCAGAGTTCTGTTTCTGTTACTCTTTTGAACAGATATATCCGTGAGCCTTACCTTGATCACCGTAAACGGGGTGCCGCTCCAATCTACACTGCAGTTAATGACGTAACATCTCAGGCTTATGGCTCCTTTGTTAACGGTGTGCTTGGGTTTATTGGAGATATGCTATCAATTATTGTTTTGATGGTAATGCTTCTAATTATTATGCCCATTCCGGCATTGCTGGCTATGACCTATTTCGGTCTAGCATCCTTTATCTTACAAAATACTCTTAAGCGTAAGAATCGTGAACAAGGTAAAATTGTTTTGAATGCAACAAAGGGTGCATGGAATGCAATGATTGAAGCCGTAGATGGATTCCGGGAGATCCGTATGTATGGCATGACTGATCGATACATGTATCGCTATCAGGAGAAGCGTATCGACGCAGTTAACGCTTCGATGCGTAATGCTTTTCTCTTTGATTTCCCCAAATATACGCTAGAAATCATCTTTGTTGTTGGAATTGCTGCTCTCTTGGCATTTATGAGTGCGACTCAGGGAACAGACGGAACGGGATATCTGGTGCTCTTTGCAGGAGCCTGTATCCGAATCTTGCCGAATTATACCCGAATGGTAGCTTCTCTCGGTAGTATCCGATCAGGTGAACATGCATGCGATAGCCTCCTGGAGGAGATTAAACATCTCACCCCGGAAGAACGAATGTTCAAGCTGCCTGCTAAACCTGTTGTGCCGGAAAACTATGAGTACGTAAATAAGAGGATTGAACCTGTCAACATTCAGGTGGATAATCTGAGCTTCCAGTATCCTGATGGAGATAAGCCTGTCCTTAACAACATTACGTTGGACATCCCGATGGGCTCTTCAATTGCTTTTGTGGGTGGTTCTGGCTCTGGTAAGACTACTCTGGTTGACCTTATTCTGGGTCTCTTTGCACCGACTAGCGGCCAGGTACTACAGAACGGTAAGTCAATTCTGGAAGATTTGCCGAACTGGCATAAGCACATTGGTTATGTTCCTCAGGACGTGTTCATTGCAGACTGTACTGTAACCGAAGCAGTTGCCTTTGGTCTTGAACCTCATGAGATTGATGCGGAGCGTGTCAAATACTGCCTTGAAGTTGCTGCACTGACTGAGGTAGTAGAGTCCTTGGAAAATGGTCTGGACACTAAACTGGGGTACAATGCGACCCGTTTGTCGGGTGGCCAGAAACAGCGCTTGGGTATCGCCCGTGCTCTGTACCGTAACCCGAGCGTGTTGATTCTGGATGAAGCAACTAGCGCATTGGACAACGAGACCGAGCACAAGATTACGAAGACCATCGAGCGTATTTCTAAGGACATTACGGTCATTATCGTGGCTCACCGCCTGTCGACGGTTCGTAATGTTGACCAGCTGGTCTACCTTGCTAAGGGACGAATTGCTAACCAAGGTACTTTCACTGAGGTTCAGCAAGCTAACGCAGAGTTTGCAAATCTTGTGAAGCTGGGACAGCTGCCGGAGTAAACCTCTATAGCTCAGATCGTCCATCATAGATAGTAGTGGGGGGGGGGG
>NZ_JABZXW010000091.1 GCF_015265375.1 Rothia sp. (in: high G+C Gram-positive bacteria) | reverse complement strand
GTAAAAGACGATGCCCCCGACCAGTTCGGTTGCCATGGGGATGCCCACCTGCTCGAAGGAAGCGATGGTACCCGTGGGCTCCACTCTCAAAAACGCCCGCATACCGTCTTCCGGAGCTCAAAAACGTGAGACCCTAGAAGAGACGCAGCCACAGATGCACCCCAGCCTGAATGGGGCAGCAGAGTCAGAAAGGCACAGCATGCAGACTATACCCTCCATCATTGCTGTCGATATGGACGGCACCTTCCTCACCGACTCCAAAACTTTCGACACCGAACGTTTCTCGCGCATCCTATCCCGCCTGCAGGCGCATGGAATCCACTTCGTCGTGGCGAGCGGAAATACCCATGCCAAGCTACAGGACTATATGCGGGGCTTCGAAAACCAGGGCCTCACCTACATTGCTGAGAACGGCGCGTACCTCGCTGATGACAGCGGCCAGCTTGCCGTGCATCCCTTCCTGGATGAAGACGTGCCGCGCGTCATTGAAATCGTTCAGGGGCTGGACCAGATCGGTCTGCTGGTGTGCACCACCGAGGGTATTTACCTGCCCAAGGATCGTTGCGACCAGATTGTGCACATGATTCGCGGCTATTTTGAAGACACTGGTCAGGAGCTCCCCGAAACCCTCACCCTGGAGGACTTTGCGGCGTTCTTCTTCCCCGGCTCGGTCATGGTTGACTCTATTGAAGATTTTGAGGGTGCACCCATTAAGTTCCCGCTGCTGACCCCACCGAAGCAGACGCAGCAGCTGAGCGTTTACCTGCGTGAGGCTCTTCCGCAGACCGTCACCCCGATGGTGAGTGGCTTCGGTGCCATTGACCTGGTGCGTACCGGTGTCAATAAGGCGACCGGTCTGAAGGACCTATGCGAGCGTCTGGATGCTGATCCGGCGGGCATTCTTGCCTTCGGTGACGGTGAGAACGACATGGAAATGCTCCGCTACGCGGGCTGGGGTGTTGCCATGTCTAATGCCCCGGAGGTTGTGCGAAATGCTGCTGATGAGGTGATTGGCTCGAACGAGGAACAGGCAGTTCTGGAGTATCTGGAACAGCTCCTGGACCGTTTGGAAGCTTCGCACTAGACGCTTCACAAAGAGACGCGCAGAAGCCTTTGCATGCGGGGCGGCGCGGGCCTGGGTGAACCTCAGGTAAACACCGCCCTGAAATATTCTGGCAAGGTCGCTAGAAGCCCATGCTGGTAACGAACAGCGCCCGTGAGCACAGAATCTATCCGATATAATTAACAGAATTAGTTTTGTACCCGTTTAAGGAGAGAAAGATGGCGGGAAACCCGCTTCTGAATTCAATGACGAAGAATGTCACTCAGGGTGACTCTCGTTTCGGTCGTTTTGGTGCGCAGCCGCAGCAGACCAGCCAGCAGGCGCAGTACGGTCAGCAGGCACAGTACGGTCAGCAGCAGACCTATGGCCAGTACGGTCAGCAGTATGATCAGCAGGGCTACGGCCAGAACACCTACGGCCAGCAGCCCTATGGCCAGCAGTATGGTCAGCCCCAGTACGGTCAGCAGGCACAGTACGGCCAGCCGTACGGTGAGGCTGACTACGGCGTAGCAGCCCCCACCTACTCGGAGCCCATCCCCGCCGGTGAGCGCCTGACCATGAACGATGTCTTGGTTAAGACCGGTATCAACCTGGGCCTGGTCGCTGTCGGTGCCGCTGTTGCATGGAATGCACCGGTGCTGCTGCTCCTGGGCATGGTTGGCGGTCTGGTCCTGGGTCTGGTGAACTCCTTCAAGAAGAAGGTTTCCCCGATTCTGGTCATGACCTACGCGCTCATGGAAGGTCTGCTACTCGGTGGTCTGTCCGCTGTTGTGGATATGCGCTACCCCGGCGTGGCAGTTCAGGCGGTTCTGGCAACCCTCGTGGTTGCGGGTGTGACCCTGGCTCTCTTCGCCAACGGCAAGATTCGCACCACCCCCAAGCTGAATAAGATTTTCATGATTGGTGCGCTCAGCTACCTGGGTTACGGCCTGGTGTCCATGCTGACCGCGGGTATCTTCGGTTCCTCGCTGAACAGCTTCTCTATCGGTGGTATCCCGCTGGGTCTGGTTGTTGGCCTGTTCGCTGTTGCGCTGGCAACCTACTCGCTGCTGCTGGACTTCACCACCACCTCCGAGGCTGTGGAGGCTGGCCTGCCCGAGCGTGAGTCCTGGCGCCTTGCTTTCGGCCTGACCGCTTCTCTGGTCTGGCTGTACGTTGAGATCCTGCGTGTTCTCATGTACCTGGCAAGCATCTTTAGAAACGACTAAAGCTCATGATGAGGCGGCGGTACCGTGATGGTGCCGCCGCCTTTGCCGCTTTACTTCCCCGATGTATCGAAGCGCAGGGGAGGAGCGCAACAACATCACCACATACCGCCTTCCGCTGGGGCAGCCGAAGCTGCCCCGCGCGGGCGCGACACCGATAACGATTTGGAGACACCGTGAAAATTACACCTGTCGCAGAAGAACATGTAGCCGAGGAGGAGCGCGGCTACCGGGTGCCTTTTGCTATGGAAGTTGCTGGTGCTTGGGCGTGGCGCATCATTATGATTGCCGGTGCCGGTTGGATCCTTTGGAAGGGCCTGGGGCACGTCTCCCTGCTGGTTATTTCTCTTCTGGTGGCTCTGCTGCTGGCGGCTCTGCTGAGCCCCGCCGTGATGCTTCTGCGTAAGAAGGGCGTTCGTGCCGGTGGCGCGGCGGCTATTGCCGAAATCGGTATGATTCTGGTGCTCGCCGGTATTATTTCGCTGACCGGTCAGCAGATTCTGCGCGGTTTTGTGTCCATGGCGGATAAGGCGATGCAGGGCTACCAGCAGCTGATTGGTTGGCTGAAGGACCTCGGTTACGAGTTCGGTGCAGACCAGCTGAACCAGCTGCTGGATCAGATGGAGAGTGCTGCAACCAATAACCCCAGCTCCGTGCTGCACGGTGTGTCTCAGGTGGGTTCGACTGCGGCTGAGGTTGCGACCGGTACCCTGCTGACCCTGTTTACCCTGGTTTTCTTCCTGATGGAGGGCGAGCGTATCTGGCTGTTCGTCACCCGCCTCTTCCCGAAGGATGCGCGTGCCGCAGTCAACGGTGCGGGTCGCGCGGGTTGGAAGTCCCTGGGTGCGTACGTGCGCGTTCAGATTCTGGTGGCGGCTATTGACGCTATCGGCATCGGTATTGGTGCCGCAATTCTGGGTGTTCCGCTGGCTATCCCGCTGGGTGTGTTGGTCTTCCTCGGCTCTTTCGTTCCGGTGATTGGTGCCCTCATTTCCGGTGCTGTGGCTGTGCTGCTGGCGCTGGTTGCTCTGGGCCCGGTGCAGGCGCTGATTATGCTCGGTATTGTTCTGCTGGTTCAGCAGCTCGAATCCCACATTCTGCAGCCGCTCATTATGGGTAAGGCTGTCTCCCTGCACCCGCTGGCGGTTATTTTCTCGGTGGCTGGTGGCTCCATGATTTTTGGTGCGGTGGGTGCTCTGTTCGCCGTGCCGACTCTGGCTGTGGTCAACGCGGTGGTGCGTTACCTGGCGAACCGTGACTGGGAGAAGGAAGCACCTCGTGAGGAGGAGTTCCTCTTCCCGCACGAGGTGGCTCGCCGCGAGCAGGCTGAGGAGAAGGCCCAGGAACGGCAGGAGAGCGTCAAGAATCTGGCCTCCCGGGTGCCGAGCCGTCAGAAGGCTGAGGAGCCTGAGAACCAGGCTTCCGAGGCTTCGGACTCCTCCGAAGACTAGGGGCCTGCATCGAGCGGGAGGTTTTGGCGTAGGGCACCCCGCCACCCTCGATAACGCACCGCTAACTCGTCCCGGCGATACCGCCGGCCGCGATGCCGTCTACGGCGGTGTCTCGCCAGGGGGCTACTTGCGACCGGGTAGCCCCCTTCGCTGTACCCATCCTCTAAAATGGGATGAGCAATACATCACCATCCCGCGCCCGCGGGACAACGCACCGTCAGAATGGAAAACCCGTGAGCGTAGATCTCGACTCCCTGCCCGTGACCATTACCGATATTGAACGTGCCGCAGAGCTGCTCGAAGGCGTTATTGAACGCACCCCGGTCGCCCATTCGCGTGCCCTGAGCCAGCGCCTGGGTTCCGAGGTGTTCTTCAAGTGTGAGAACCTGCAACGCGCCGGTTCGTTCAAGGTGCGCGGCGCGTATGTGCGCATGGCAAAGCTCTCCGAGGAGGAGAAGAAGCGCGGCGTCGTGGCGGCGAGTGCAGGTAACCACGCTCAGGGTGTGGCTCTGGCTGCTGACCGTCTGGGCATTAAGGCTCGTATTTACATGCCGCTGGGTGCGGCACTGCCGAAGATTACCGCGACCCGTGATCACGGTGCTGAGGTTGAGTTGCACGGTGTGACCGTGGATGAGGCTCTGGCGGAGGCGAAGCGCTATGCCGAAGAGACCGGCGCGGTGTTCGTGCACCCCTTCGACAATGAAGACATTATTGCCGGTCAGGGCACGATCGGTTTGGAAATCCTGGAGCAGGTTCCGGATGTTGACACCGTGATTGTGGGTGTTGGCGGCGGCGGTCTGCTGGCTGGTCTGTCCGCTGCTATCCGTGCGAAGGAGCAGAAGCTCGGCAAGAAGATTAAGATTATTGGTGTTCAGGCGGAGCACGCGGCGGCGTACCCGCTGTCGCTGGCTGCGGATGCTCTGGTGCCGTTGAAGAAGGTTTCCACCATTGCTGATGGTATTGCGGTGGGTCGCCCCGGCCAGATGCCTTTCTCCATCATCAAGGAGCTGGTGGACGATGTGGCGACCGTGAGTGAAGACGATATTGCTCGCGCCCTGATCTTCCTGATGGAACGTAACAAGCTTGTGGTGGAGCCTGCCGGTTCGGTGCCCGTGGCGGCGCTGATGAACGGCAAGCTGAAGGAAGAGTACGGCGACCTGGGTACGGTCGTGTGTGTGCTCTCCGGCGGCAATATTGACCCGATGCTGATGCTGAAGGTGATTCAGCGCGGTCTGTCTGCGGCTGGCCGCTACATGACCGTGAAGATGATGCTTTCTGACCGCCCGGGTGAGCTGGCGACCATCTCCCGCATTATTTCTGAGAACGACGCGAACGTGACCGGTGTGGACCACACCCGTGTGGGTGGCTCGCTCTCCATGGGTGACGTGTCGATTACGATCGATATGGAGACCAAGGGTGTGGAGCACTGCCGCCAGGTTATTTCTGCCCTGGAGGATGAGGGCTTCAAGCCCATCATCGTCTACTAAGCTGATAAACTGCAATAGTTGCACCTGAGCCTTATAGGTAGAACGTAATTCAATAGATAAAAAACAGTGCGGGG
>NZ_JABZXW010000020.1 GCF_015265375.1 Rothia sp. (in: high G+C Gram-positive bacteria) | reverse complement strand
CGCGCACACTCCTCAAAACACAAGAGGCCCCGCACTCCCAACAAGGAGTACGGGGCCACCAAACACACACTAACCAAGCGCTAAAACGAAGCGCGAAAACTACGCAGTGTAAAAACTACGAAGTGCGGAAGTACAGGTACATCATCATCGCAACACGACCGCGAGACGTCTGAGCCGTCGGCTCAAAAGCATTACCCTCAGACACCGTCGACACGCCACGGCGAGACGCCCACACAATCTGACGGTAGAACGGAGTCGCAGACGAAACATCGCTAAACGGGGAAGAACCCGACATCTGAATCTTCTGCGCACCATCAGCACGGTACAGCAGAGCCGCAGCAGAAGCATTCGACAGGCGCGCCTCCGCATGGAACTTACCATCAACCCAACCGGAGGTAATACGCTCCTGACGCGCCCACAGGTACGCATCATAATTCGGGTCAGACTCATCAACATCCGCATACGGCGAATGCTCCGGATGGGTCACCGACGGCGAACCCGCCAGCTTATAGAACATGCTAATCAGCTCGCCACGAGTCACCGGATCCTCAGCACCAAAATGGTCTTCAGACACCGGAAGCATCGTCTCAGTACGAACAGCCCAACGGATACCCGCATAGTACGCAGAATCCTCAGGAGCATCAGCAAAAATAGTGTTCGCATCCGGCGCGGTCACAGACGGACGCAGAATCTTCGGGCCCTGAGTCGAAGAACTCGACGCCAGAGGAGAAGAAGTGGAAGGCGCCGAAGCAGCTGCCGGCGCAGCAGTGTCCGCCGAAGAAAGACGCGCCTCCGACGAATCATAGAAAGAAAACAGAGGAGAGAACGGCAGATACAAAACACCCGCCAGCGCCACAGCGCCAACAGCCAGCTCAATGCGGCGGCGCTTACGCTTCTTAGCGGCATCCTGAGAAGAAGTATCGGGGGTGCCCTCCGGTGCCAGCAGAGGTGTAGAAGAATTATGGGCAGTATCAGCCGACTGCTTAGAATCCTGGGACATGAATCCTCAATGTGGTTGATGTATCGGTGTGTGATAGGCTCCCTCGCACAACAGACGCCCAACCGGAAACGGGCGCGCATCAAGGGGGCGCAACAGTCCTAAGCATAAACCACAGCTTGAAAAATATTAATTTACACTCCATCGAACAATTGTGAAAAAGGGGAGTGGGGCACCCCGAAAATCCACCAATAGCGGGTACCGCATGAGGCGCGGCCCACATGCGGTACAGCCCACATTAGCGTGTTAACCGGCAAAAATACCCCGAAAAACCGCGGAAAAGCACCGGGCAACAGTCCCGCTCATACCCTCTACAGATACCCTGCTGGCAGCCCTGCTGGAGACACAGAAAAGCCGGGCCGGCGGGACGAAACCAACGTTTCATCACCGCCAGCCCGGCTCAATCATTGCGGGTTAGACGCTAATCCCAACGAACCAGCAGGACCCTAGCGAACCTTGTAGTTCATCAAGAAACCAGCCAGCTCACCACGGCTCACCAGCGCAGACGGGTGGTACTCAGAACCCGGGAAAACCTGCAGCTTCTGCTGCTTAGCCCAGGTAATCTCGCGGTAGAACGCAGAACCAACCTTCACATCGGTGTACGGTGCCTCAGTCACTGCAACCGGCTTCTTACCGTCGAAACGGTACAGGAACGCCGCAACAGTAGCGTTAGACACGGACGCATTTGCGTGGAACTTACCGTCAGACCAGCCGAAAGTAATGCCCTTCTGACGAGCCCAAATGTAGGCGGCGTAGTTCGGGTCATCAGTCTTCACATCCGCGTACGGGCTAGTCGCCGGCAGATCAACCTTCGGGGAACCAGCCAAACGGTATAGTGCAACGGTCAGGTCGCCGCGGGTCGCGTCATCATTAACGCCGAACCAATCCTTCTCGCGAGAATCAATCAGCTTCTGATCAGCAGCCCACAGAACAGCCTTGTGGTTCGCGTGAGCAGCCGGAACATCAGCGAAACGCTCACGAGCCTTCTTGTTCGCAGACTCACCGGTCAAAGTCAGGTAATCGGCGGCGATGCGCTCGCGCTGACCATCGGCGTAGTTAATGGTTACGAAAATAGCGTAGCGGCTATCCTCATCCAGCTTGGTGCCGTCAACATTAACGGTGGTCTCAAACGCGCCGGTTGCCACGCGGTCAGCGTTCAGAGTGATGCTATCCAGAGCCTCACCGGTCGGGTTGCCGTCAGCCTCAGCCTCAGAGAACAGTACGTTCACGGTAGCGCCAGCCGGAACCTTGAAATCCTTACCCTTCACACGGATAGTGGTCGAAGAGCTCAGATCAACCTTGTCAGTGCTCAGGGACACCGAAGGCGAAGCAGTCTTAGCGTTCTCGCCGTTCACCGGAACAAACGCCTGAGTGCTCAGCGCCTGGTTGTTCGCCTCATCGTTATCTTCCGGGACGTTGAACTCGAAAGTCTGCACAACGTAGGAGCTGCCGGACTTCAGGGTGCCTGCCGGGATGTCCAGAACGGTCGAGAAACGGCCGTTGGTGTAACCCATGTACTGGCCAAAGAAAGCAGAGTAGGAGGTGAACTTAGCCTCCGACTGAGCCAGCGCGGGGCCGGTCGCCTTACCGGTCGCCGGATCAACCGCACGAACCGCAACAATCAGCGACTCGCTACCGTTGTACGAAATGTTCTGGAAACCGGCACCGTTCACTGTGACCTTAGTGTTCTCAGAAGCATTCACCGACGAAGCGTCGTACGACAGGGCCGGGGAATCAACGGTGGGAACGTCCGCAACCTTCAGCTCAGTACGAACCTCGCCAGCGGGAATCCAGCCGTCTTCAGCGTCATCACGGTAACCGAGCACAACATCGAAGGACGAGCCATTGGCCTCCAGATAGTTAGCGCCGATAGAAGCGGTCAGGTTCACGGTGCCGTCAGCCGCAAAAGCGGAGGCGGGAACATCCTGAACGTAGAAGGGGTAATTACGCGGGTGGTGCGGCGGGAAAGCAACGCTTTCACCCTTCGGAACAACGTACAGGCGGAACGACTTGCCCTTGACGAAGTCCTTAGAGAAACCGGAGCCGCTAACGGTCACGTTGCCGCCCTTGAGAATGTCAAAAGTGCCGGAGGTAACCTGCAGACGCTGCGCACCCTGAACCTCGCCCTGCGCAACAGCCTGAGCCGCTACCGGAGTAGCAGTAGGCGCCGCAAACGCGGGGGAGAGGGGTAAGAGCATTGCGCCAGCCAGGGTGATGGCACAGCCGCTCTTAGCCATGTTTTTGGGTAGCGCAAAGCGCATGTGGTTGGGAAGTGAGGACATTGTAATCCAATCAGTTTTTATCGGTGTCACGCATCGAGTGTGGTGCGCATAAACACCGTAGCAAATAGTTAAGACGTGCTGGAACCTGAAAGGTCATCAGCGCGAAAAATGTCTGTGTGTTTTATCGCATGTCTTAAGGTGAAGTATAGCTTTAAAAAGTATGTGCATGACGTGGAAAATATGCCTAAATATTGTGCTGATAAGAACAAACGCTGGTCACTGTACAAAAAAGAAAGCGCAAAAAACCCACCGCATTCGAAAAATTCGCACCTATGCAACCTCTGCAGGTTGAGAATATTCACAATGCGGTGGGCAAGGCAACATAAAAGTCACCCACAATAAAAGTGGCACATAAACAGAGCCATAAAGTCGCCTATTTGACGAAAGCTACCCAAAATAGTTAACACCGAGAACGGGACACTATGTGAGACGGCTGCCGCCGTGCTCCATGCGGTACAGCAAGACCGCCAGGTCATTGGTGGTCGTATGCTCCCAAGTAAAGTCCTCGTTTAGCCAATCCTCGGCGTAACCCCAAATGTGCTGCTGCACAGCCCACCGAGATTCACGCCAAAAAGCGCTACCTTCTCTTACGTCCGCAGCCCAATTCTCAGAATCCCTCGACCCCGGCAAGCTACCGTTATGAGGCTGGGGTGCGGCAGTCGGTAAGACGGGCGACACCTTACCGCGCGAACGCTGATACCTATACAAGAACGCAACAACAGAGCGAGGAGAAAGCTGCGCATCCGGGTGGAACTTGCTATCCGCCCAACCGAACGTAATGCTCTGCTGACGAGCCCACACAATCGCGGCATAGTCCGGGTCGCTGGGCTGAACATCCGGATACGGGCTGGCCTCCGGAAGCTCAACCTTCGGCGAACCCGCCAACATATAAAGAGCCACCGTCAGATCACGGCGCGTCATATTCTCAGAATAATAGAGCTCTGACTTGGGAAGCTGCTGAGCCTTGTACCACCTCTTCGCAGCCTCACTCTCCTCAAACGCGTTCACCACCAAACCAAGGTCGGTAGAAACAACCTGCTGCACAGAATCCGCGGCACCACCCTGACCGGGAAGAACCTTCTCCACCACCAGCTTGTAACCGCCCTGATAATTCAGCGCCTCACCAGGAACAGTGAGCGTCGCCTCCGTGTAACCGCTCTGGATGCGGTCAGCCGCAATATCCTGCTCCAGCGCCTTCTGACCGGTCAGATTGCCAGAAGCATCCGTAGCCTGCAGCGAGAAGCGGTAATGGCCCTCGGTGAGCTTCGGCAGATTCACGGCACGCACCTGCAACGTATTCTTCTCCCAATAGGGGCTCACCTGCGGTGAGTCAGAATAATATTGGTCCCTCTGCTGCGGCTCGACGCGCAGAACCGGGGCGGCATCCTTCACCTCGGTGTTCCGGTTGGGCGAGCGCACCGGAATAAACGGGGCAACATCCGTCAGGAGGCTACCGGGTACCTTCTCCTCATCCGGATTCGGGAAGAGGCCACTGTAGACGCCAATCATGTACGACTTACCCGGCTGTAGAGTGCCCGCAGGAATTGTCACATCCGCAGAGAAATAGTTATTCAGGAAGCTCCAGCAATAGTATTCACCACAATCCGTATAACGAACCGCATGCGTGAAAACAGGCTTGCCCACCATCAAACCCGTGGCAGGGTCAACCTCATACAGCATCAGAGACGCCGGGGCGCTCCCCGGCTCAAGAAGCTGCTTAGAGAGAATATGGTAGCCCTCAATCTTCAGCTGCGTATCAGCCCAAGGGTTATCAATCGCCGGCATGCTGTACACGTAAGTAGTCTGATCCGGCTCAGGGTCCTGAGTCAAGCTGAGCGGAGTGCGGGCAGTAAGGCGGGGGTCCTCATACTCTTCAGCGCTCGGCTCAGGTTCGCCCGCCGGATAGTAGGTCAACACCACGTCAAGGGCAGGCGAAGGGGTCGCCCGGATGGTCTGCTTCTTGACCTCGAAGGTGAAGGTGAGGCTTCCGTCCGGGTTGTCGTGGACGATACCGTCTTCTCGAAGATGATCGACCTTGCCGCGGTACAGGGGATTTTGAGTTGCCTCACCGGTACGGGACCATCCGTAATCGGTACCACGGTTCACGAGGCCGAACTGGAAGAGCTTGTACTTCTTACGGAACTCGGCGCTCAACGGGGAAGTCGTCACGGACACCGTGCCACCCTGAGAAATATTGAGAGTGCCGGTGGTGACCTTCAAATCAATCTTGTCAGTATCGCTCACGCCAGTGGCTGCGGCACCAGCCTCAGCGGCGGCGGGGGCAGCAGCTACGGGGGTTGCCTGCAACGATGCGGCAGGGGAGGCGGGGCTCGCCGGATCCGATTGAGCAGACTCCACCTGTGCAGGCTGGTACGGTGCCGCCAGCGCCGCCGGGGTAATACCCGCAAGCGGTGTCATACCCAACAGCAGGGAGAGGCTGATCGCCTTTTTGCCCCGGGTATTTTGAAGGCGGTTTTTCTGGGCAGGCGTCTTAGCGCCCTGAGTTGTGGTTGGTTGGAAGAAAGAAGACACGGTTATCCCATCTAATGTTCTGCACTGTGCTTTCTATACCGCGGCTTTACACGGTGGTTTTTGCAGGGTGGTTTTCTGCACAGTGGCATTCTGTACGGTGATTGAAGTGAGTGAGGGAAAACGTTGAGTGGAAGGGGAGAAAAGAACGGTGAAAATGAACGAAAAGTTGAGTAGAAAAAGGGGTGCACCAGGCGCCTGAGCGAAAGTGCTGGCGGGCTGAAAAACCGGGCGAATCAGCCCGAAAATTTCAGCCCGCCATCACCGATTGTAAAGCAACACAACAACATGCCGCGTTGCCACGGGAGGCGACTCTCGAATAGCTACTTCACGGCAACTGCTTGAGACGACTACTTGAGGCGGCTGCCGCCGTGCTCCATGCGGTAGAGCATCAACGCCAAGTCATAGACGGACGTTGTCTCCATGAAAAAGCGTTCGTGTTCCCAATCCCCGGTGTAGCCCCAAATGCGTTGCTGAACAGCCCACCGAGATTCACGCCAAAAAGCGCTACCCTCCTCCAAATCCAGAACCCATGGGTTAGCGCTCACCTCAGATTCATCCGACCCCGGCAGGCTACCGTTACGAGACTGCGGTGCGGCAGTCGGCAAGCCGGGAGACACCATACCGCGCGAACGCTGATACCTGTACAGGAACGCCGCCGTCGAATAATTGTGCATGTTCATCTCCGGGTGGAAATTCCCATCCGCCCAACCGAACGTAATGCCCTTCTGACGAGCCCAAATATACGCGGCGTAGTCCGGGTCATCCGGAGCGATATCTCCATAAGGACTCGTCGCCGGAAGCTCCACCTTCGGCGAACCCGCAAGACGGTACAGCGCCACCGTCACATCGCGGCGCGTCATATAGCTGTTCCTACCTGAATCAGAAAACTCAGGAAGAACCTGACGGCGCTTAAACCAGGCCCAGGCGGCGTTGACTTCCTTATTCTTCGTAAACTGCAGC
The DNA here is from genome assembly GCF_015265375.1 of Rothia sp. (in: high G+C Gram-positive bacteria). Lineage (GTDB taxonomy): Bacteria > Actinomycetota > Actinomycetes > Actinomycetales > Micrococcaceae > Rothia. Next base: position 25,976 of record NZ_JABZXW010000020.1, on the reverse strand, counting down.
TGTAGATCCTTCGAAGTAAGCTGCTCAACCGACTCAACCGTACCGTCCTTGCCGGCAGTCACCTTTTCCAAGAAGAGCCTGTACGAGCCGTCATAATTCAGCGGCGCACCGGGGATGGTCAGCTTCTCATCCATCGTGCCGTCATGGATGCTCTCAGCAGCAATCTCCTGCACCAGCGTTTTCTGACCGGCCAGATGTCCCTGCTCATCAACATGCTGCATCGAGAAACGGTAAGAGACCCCAGGCTGCTTCTTCAAGCCGACGGCACGTACCTGAAGGATATTTTCCTCATCATAGGGGCTCACCGTCGTAGCCTTCAGAAACATCTCAGGGCTCGCCGATTCCTTATTCAGTGAACGTACCGGAATGAAATCTGCAACATCATTCAGCAACTCACCGGGGTAATTCTCATCCTCCGGACGGTCTTTACCGTAGAAACCAATCTTATAGACCTTACCCGGCTTAAGCGTTCCCCCAGGAATCGTAATAGACGTCTTAAAATGCCAATTCAGGAAATAAACGCGCTCTCCACTACGGGAAGCCGGGTACGGAATCCGAGTGGTGAATTCTGGTTCGCCTACAATCTTTCCGGTCTTCGGGTCGACTTCATAAAAAGCCAGAAGCGCGGGGCCATCCTTGCCCTCTCGACTACCGCTCGTAAGGATATGGAACCCCTCAATCGTCAGAGTCGTATCCTTCCACGGGTCATCAATCGCGGGCACACTGAAAATGTACGTCGTCTCAGTAGGCTTAGGGTCCTGCACAACATTAATAGGTGCACGCGCCACAAAACGGAATTCGGACGGCCAAAAATCCTCCCGGTGGCCCTTCTTGTGGTACGTCAAAATGACGTCGAAAAGAGTGCCTTCTTTAGCCTCAATAATGTACGGCCCAATATTGAGGAAGAAGGTGTAGCTCCCGTCTGGGTTTTCTACCATCTGTTTCGGGTTGGGGTCACGGTCAAAGAGGTAGCCAAAGTAGGCATATCCGTCAATGCGGGCATACGCGCCTTTGAAGTACGAAGAACCGCGATCAACCAGAGAAAATTCGTAGAATTCGTAATTCTGACGGAATTCAGCACTGAGCGGAGGCGTCGTCAGGGTTACGGTGCCGCCTCGAGAAATGTTGAGAGTCTCGGGAGAGACTTTAAACCCTTCCATTTCAGGATGGCGAGAATCATCCACTTCCGGATAGCGAGAATCATCTGCCTCCGGAAGCGAAGACGTGGGTTCGTCAGCATCCTCTTGAGCAGCGGCGGGAGAGGCGGGGGTGGCCTGCGCCGGTGCTGCCAGCGCCGCCGGGGTGATACCGGCAAGCGGGCTCAAACCCAGCAGCAACGACAGGCTGAGCACACAGGCGCTCGCTGGGTGGTGCGGGGTATCGGAGTGGCGCGGGGCGCCTCGTGGTGTGAAGAATGAAGACATCATTATCCCATCTACAAAAAACTGTACGGTGAATGAAGCGAGCGAGTAGATGAAGCGAGTGAAGAAGTCGAGCGGATAAAGCGTGAAAAGAAAACCCCGAACAGGGGAGAAGAAGCATCCTGGAGAGGCGAATAGAAAGGGCTGCACCGGTGGGCTGAAAAGCCGAACTAATCCGAACATTCCAGCCCACAGGGTATCCCTCACCACGACCGGGTGCTACTTGAGGTGGCTACCGCCGTGCGTCATACGGTAGAGCATCAGTGAGAACTGCCAAGAGGAAACAGTATCCAAGCTGAAATTCTCACCGTGGCCTCGATAATATTCTGCGTATCCCCAGATAATCTGCTGGGTAGCCCACAATGATTCCCGCCAGAATGCAGTATCCATACGCTCATACTCGGGCCAGTGCACCCGCGAACGTGAATCCCGTGTGGGAGACTCCTCCGGTACATTACTGCTATCTGACGTATCGCTCTTCGGTACAGGCGAAGACGGCAAACTGCTCGACTCCGGCGAAGACGCAGGGGTTAGCGCTCGTTGGTACCTGTACAGGAACGCCACCGTCGAGGCAATCGAAAGGTTCGCCTCCGGGTGGAACTTACCATCGACCCAACCGAACGTAATACCCTTCTGACGAGCCCAAATGTACGCGGCATAGTCTGGATCATCCGGGGCTACATCCGCATAAGGGCTGGTTGCAGGCAGCTCAACATGAGGTGCGCCCGCAAGACGGTACAGCGCCACCGTGACATCGCGGCGACTCAGCACAGCCTTATGCTCATCCAGAAGAACCTGCTGTTTAACCCACTCAACAGCCGCTTCCTGCTCCGCAGTGTAGCTTACAAAAAGCTCAAGGCCCTCAGAAGTGACCTGCTCGACCGTATCTGCGGCACCGTCTTTGCCGGGGGTTACCTTCTCCAGAACAACCCTGTAAGACCCCTCATAATTCAGAGCGCTACCGGGAATATTCAGCTTCTCATCCGTAGAACCATTCTGAAGGCGCTCAGCAGGAATGACCTGTTCCAGGGCCTTCTCGCCGGTTGGCTCGCCAGAATCATCCGTTGCCTGAACCGAGAAACGGTAATGACCAACGGTAAGCTTCGGAAGATTCGAGACTCGGGCGGTGAGGGTATTCATATCCTCGTACGGGCTGATGCGCTTATTCAGAATGTACAAGTCCGGACGCGCTACAGGCTGGTCAGGGTTAGGCTGCGTAGACCGCACGGGAAGGAACTCAGCGACACTGGTCAGTAGGCTACCGCTGTACTCCTCCTCGCCAGGACGAGGCAGATTAGAACCGTAGATGCCAATCATATAGAGCCTGCCCGGCTTCAACGTACCCGCCGGAATCGTCATCTCCGTGCTGAAGTAACGATTATGGAATCCGCCGCAAAGTTGTCCGCAACTTGTCAGCGGAATTATGTCGGAGAAAACAGGGCGTCCCATAATCTTTCCGGTGGCCGGGTCAGCCTCGTAGAGGGTGAGGTATGCAACCGATTCATGACCGCCTACCGCATGAGGATCGAGGATATGGTAGCCCTCAACCGTCAGAGTGGTATCCTGCCACGGCTTATCGATCGCCGAAATGCTGTAGCGGTACGTTGGCTGAACAGGCTCAGGGTCACGCACTACCGGCAGAGAAGCTCGTGCCGTAAGACGGCGGTCTGTCGACTCCCAACGCAAATCCGGCTCAGCTTCATCCGACGGGTAGAACGTCAACACGACATCGAAGAGAGTGCCCTCGGGTACATCAAAGATTTGCTTGCGAACATCAAAGGTGAACGTAATGCTTCCATCAGGGTTTTCATGAACCTTCCCCTGATTTCGAAGGGTAGCGACTCTCTTACCGTACTGGGCTTCAGGTAGCTTACTGCCGTAGCTTGACCACTCGTAGTCCTTCCCTCGCTCCACAATGCCGAACTCGAAGAGCGTGTACTTCTTGCGGAACTCAGCACTCAGCGGTGCAGTCGTCACAGAGACAGCGCCGCCCTCAGAAATATTGAGGGTACCTGAAGTGACACTCAAACGCACTTCATCAGATGCGGGAGGATTTATCGGGGTCGGAGGAGCAGCCAGCTGCACGGGCGCAGTGACCGTAAAAATGTGATTACCCTTCTGATAAAGAGAATCTGAGAAAGCTACCCTCAGCTCTGCCTCAGAACCAAGGTACACATTCTGCAACTCCTTGATGACTGCAGAGTCAATTTCAAGTTCTACGGTGCGGGTACCGTCAGGGTTACGGACAACAATAATGTCATAATCAAAGTAAGGAATGTCAGTAATTCCGACGATAGTCTTTCGAGCGGTTTTACTATAAATGTCGACGGATTTGACGTAATACCCCAAATCAACTTCCGGGGAAATGTTAGAAATAGTAACTTTATATTTCCCTGCATGGTATGGATCAAGCGTCTGAGGAGACAGTGAAACCTTCGGAAGAGTATTGCGGTACGTATTGCTCTGGTAAGGCATTTTCGCGGGGTTCTTACCCACAGGAATGAAGGGGAAATCGCGCGCTATAGCGTTAATTCCGAAGGGAGAAGAATCAACCCCAGAGGGATAAGATCCAACCACGCTCAGATAATACCCCTTACCAGGCTTTAAAAAACCGGCAGGAATCGTAATCTTACGCTGAAAACGACCGTTAGGAATCAGACCATGAAAAACCCGCTTCAAGTACGGAGAATCTGCAGGAACTAAATCCTCGAAATCTAAATAACGATGATAACTTTCAGGATTATTCGGGTCGATTTCCACAAGGGTGAAACGCAGCTTATTCATCCCGTCAAAACCCGAACCCGTCATATTGATTTCAATTGGTTTTCCGGAATTAATCTGCTCCTCAGAAATAGAATCCACATCATAGGTAATAGAAGGCAAAGCAGACTGCGGGAAATTACTCGTCACGGCGAGTGTTGTGCGAATACGGTCCTCAGTGCTCCACTGATAGGGGTGTGCGTCATCCAGCGGACGGTAGGTCAAGATAACTTCGTACTCCATGCCCGCAGGTATGCCGTTGGAGGATACTTCCAAGTCGGCGCTGAAAGTTCCGTCTGCTGCAGGCGCCGGAACGTCAAAGCGCGGCCCCTGGTATGTGGGCTCCTGGTAAGGACCGACATAGGTAGAGGAACCCTTGGGGGCAATAATGAGGCTACGCAGCTCATGGTGCGCCAAGAACTCGGGAGTGAAGCCGGTGCCTTCAACATGCACCGTGCCGCCAGTCTCAATTTTTAACGTGCCACTGGTGACACGCAAAGTCGGTAGCGAACTGGTCTGCTCGCCCTGGGCTACAGGATTCTGCTGGTTTTCTGTCTGGCGCTGGTTCAAAGCTACAGCGGGGGAGGCGGGGGTCGCCTGTTCCGGGTCTGCCTGAGCAGGTGCAACCTGTGCCGGTTGTGCCGGGTTTTCGGGCACAGCTAGTGCCGCCGGGGTGATACCGGCAAGCGGGCTCAAACCCAGCAGCAACGACAGGCTGAGCGCACGGGCGCTTGCCGGGTGGCGCGGAGAGGTGGAACAGCGCCGGGCGCCTCGTGGTGTGAAGAATGAAGACATCATTATCCCATCTACAAAATTTATACGGTGATTGAAACGAGTGAGTAGATGAAGTGAGTGAAAAAGTTGAGCGGATAAAGCCTGAAAAGACCCCCCCAAAAAAACAGAGGAGAAGTAGCCCCGTAAAGCCTGGTGCTAGGCAAAAGAACTCGCAGAGGCAGGGAAGAAAAACCGGGGTGGCACCGGCAGGCTGAAAAGTCGAACTACGTCGAGCATCCCAGCCCACCGGTTACCTCACTCACCACGACCCGGCGCTACTTGAGGTGGCTGCCGCCGTGCGCCAAGCGGTACAGCATCAACTTCAAATCACCAGAGGAAACGAAAGACCTATCAAAGTCCTCATAGACGTATTCCCCATCAACGCGGTAACCCCACATGCGGTGATCAACAGCCCACTGAGCCTCACGCCAAAAAGCGCTACCCTGACGAACCTTATGCTGCCAGCCGCTAGCACTCCGAGGCGCATCCTGGTTACCCGGCACAGACAAGCTACGCGGCAACGAGGCAGAGGTCGGCGCCTTCGGCGTGACCTGACCCATCGCCTTCTGGTACCTGTACATGAACGCCACCGTCGACGGGGTCGAAAGCTTCGCCTCCGGGTGGAACTTGCCGTCCGCCCAGCCGAAGGTAATACCCTTCTGACGAGCCCAAATGTACGCGGCGTAGTCCGGGTCGTTCGTTGCCACATCCGCGTACGGGCTAAAAGCAGGCAGCTCAACCTTCGGGGAACCAGCCAATCGGTACAGCGACACCGTCACATCGTGGCGCGTCATACCGCTATGCCAGGACATCGGCGAAGGATTAGGCAAAATATCACGATCAGCAAACCACTGCTCAGCAGCCTGCAACTCACCCTCACGCGTCAGCTTCAGAGGAATATCCTCGAAAGCAAGCTGCTCCACCGACTCGCCGGCACCATCCTTACCGGGGGTGACCTTCTCCAAGACCAGACGATAAGCACCCGAATAGCTCAGCTGCTGAGCGATCGTCAGATTCAGCTCCACCCTGCCATCCTTGATGAGGTCAGCCGGAATCGCCTGCTGGAACACCGTCTGACCGGTCAAACGCCCCTGCTCATCAACATGCTGCACTGAGAGGCGGTACGATCCTTCACCCGGCGCAAAGAGCCCGGTAGCGCGTGCCGTAAACAAGTTCGTCTGCGCGTACGGGTTCAGGCCCACCGACCCAAGGTGCAGTGTGGGCCCCGCGGACTCCTGCTCGGGAGAATGCACCGGAAGGAACTCGGCAACATCATTCAGCATAGAACCCGGAGAATCTTCCATGCCGGGGTAAGGCAACCCGTTCCCATACATACCAATAAAGTAGAGCTTGCCCGGCTTCAACGTACCCGCAGGAATCTTCAGCTCCGCACTGAAATAGTTATTGCGGAACCACCTGGTGTTAACCCCGTAGTACGTGTAGTCATCCCGCTGAGTGAACACAGGCTCACCCACCATCTTTCCCGTTGCAGGGTCAGCCTCATAGATAGCGATGACCGGCCAATCATTACCAACCATTTCACTAGCCTGGGAGAGGATATGGCGTCCCTCAACCCGCAGCGTCGTATCCTTCCACGGGTCATCGATAGCGGATTGACTGAAGGTGTAGGTCCCACGGGTCGGTTGCGCATCCTGAACCACATCAATATGGGCGCGGGCATACAAACGGTTGGACCTACTCGAAGGTTCCGGCTCAGCTTCATCCAACGGGTAGTAGGTCATCACTACATCGAAGAGCTCACCGTCGGCAGCCTCAACGTACTGCGGGGGAACCTTAAACGTGTAGGTGAGGCTACCGTCCGGGTTCTCCCGCACCTGATGATCCAGATCCTTGAGCATCCCGCCGTACTCGTCGAGAGGCGCATAAATATTGTGTTCCGCATACACGTACACCGACCCGCGCTCCACCAGAGCCAGCTCGTGGAAAGTGTACTTCTTACGGAACTCGGCGCTCAACGGGGAAGTCGTCACCGACACCGTGCCACCCTGAGAAATATTGAGGGTTCCCGAATCGACCTTCAACTTAACATTCGCCGGGTTCTCCCAATCAACAGCATCAGCGGCAGGAGGGGCCATCGGAAGCTGCGCGCTCACCGTGAACTTATGGCTACCGTACGAATACTGAGAATCCGAGAACACCACACGCACTTCAGCCATCGAACCGCGAGAAGAAGGCCTATTGTAGGAATCACCGTGAACCTTATACTCAACCTCCACGGTCAGAGTGCCGTCAGCGTTGCGGGTTACCAGCTCGTCACGCTTATAGTATTGACCCGCTACATCATTCCTCGCAAAATATCCCTGCTCACCAGAGGTAGCGTTATAAATCGACACAGAGTCAAGGTAGTACCCCAGGTCAACCTCGGGGGAAATATTAGAAATAGTTACCTTATAGACGCGGTCCTGACCGGGATCAAAATCCTGCGCGGCAACAGATACCTTCGGCAGGGTATTCCTGAACGAATTATCCTGATACGCCATGCGCGCAGGGCTATTACCCACAGGAACGAAGGGGAACTTGCGCGTCAGCTTATTCCACCCGTGGGTTTCTACACCGGAAACACCCAGGGAATACCCCTTACCGGACTTCAAAACTCCCGCGGGGATAGTGACCTTTTTCTGGAAATAGCCGTTAGGAATCAGGCCCTTGAAAATGCGCTGATTCTCTTCCGTATCCGGTGCCTTCAGTTCACCAAGCGAAGCCACATTATCGTTCGTGACCTTTCCCTGCTCATCATGCTCGGACAAGGTGAACTTCACGGAGCTGACATCCTGAAAACCGGTACCCGTCAACGTCACCTCAACCGGCTGACCGGAAGCAATCTGCTCCTCAGAAATAGCCGAAACATCATAGGTGATGGAGGGAAGGACAGCCTTCGGGAGGTTGAACTCCACCGGCAGCGCCGTACGGACGCGGTCCTCAGTGTTCCACGCGTAGGGGTGGGCATCGTCTACGGGGCGGTAGGTCAGAATGACCTCGTACTCCAGGTTCGCCGGCAGGCTATTCGCCGGAACCGTCAGGTCATCGCTGAAACTGCCGTCAGCAGCCGGTTTCGGGGCGTCAAAGATAAGGCCGCGGTGATCGACCTTTTGGTAGGGGTTAGCGTAGGTTGAAGAGCCCTTCGGGGCAATCGTGAGGCTACGTAGCTCATGATGCGCCAAGAACTCGGGGGTCAGCCCGGTACCCTCCACGTGGACGGTGCCGCCGTGGAGAATGTCGAGGGTTCCGCTGGTCACGCGTAGGGTCGGCAGGGGTGCATCCTGCTTATCACCCTGCGCGGGCGCATTCTGTACGGGTGCTGCTTGAAGTGCTGCCTGCTGCTTGCCTGTCTGCTGCGTATCTGCCTGCTGGGCGGGGGAGGCGGGCGCCGCCTGAGCCGCCACCGGCGTCAAAGCCAGCAGCGGAGTCAAGCCCAACGCCAGGGAAACACCCACAACTTTTCGGTGTGTACCATGGGGCGGTTTAAAGAATGAGGACATCATTATCCAATCTGAATTTTCTGCATGAAAGAGGGCGAATGAGAAAAGAAGTTGAGAGGATAAATGAGTGACAGTCCACCGCACCGAACTCGCCCCGAATCCATATCGTAGAGGAGCCGTAGCGGCGGCATGCTGAAGTGCAATTTCAGCCTACCAACCCGCGTCTTAAACAATCAATGAAAACACGAGAAAAACATGCCGATGAGAGTTATAAGACAAAAAATTCAAAAATTACGCCCCGGTTTTAGATAAAGCTCAAACCCCCAAAAGACCACACAATAGAGAGGCAAAAATTGGATACATAACCATCACTAAAAACGGTGCCTAACAGCGCCCGCACTAGAAAACGGGCACACGAAAAGGGGCGGTGAAAGAAAAACTCTCACCGCCCCTTCTATAGGCTATAGGCCACTATCTTCAGCTGCTGTTCGCAGAGGTCAACCCAAGCTAAAACACGCGGGCTCAACCACCCGGTTCAAGGCACCTGCCGAATCTTAGTCATCGATATAGGGGCTGTTGGGGATGGTGTCAAGCATGTCGAGCATTGACAAGACACGAGCCAGCTCCTCGCGGGTAGCAGTCTTGGTCGGACGGAAATCCTTGCTCTTATAGTGATAGCTCGTATCGATATTCACCGACGAGTGCAACCACACCGACTCGGTGAAGAACGGGGCACCCGGCTTCATATCCTGCGGGGTAGTGGGACGGAACCAATAAGAACGACGACCGGGGGTAAGCATAAAGTAACGGTAGAAGAACGCAGCCATCGTAGCGCGGCTAGCCACCGCCTCCGGGTGCATCTTACCGTCAGACCAGCCGGAAGTCAGACCGTTCTGATACGCCCAAATATACGCCGGGTAACGCTCATCCTTCGGGGACAAATCCGGGAAAGGAGAACGCGCAGGAAGCTTCACCTTCGGCGAGCGGGCGCCTCGGTAGATTGCATCCATCAGGTCGCCGCGGGTCACCGCACGCTTAGGGTAGAAGCAACGTTCCTTATCGAGCAGCAGAACCTTTGCCTTACATGACCTGTAGATATCGGGGGCGTACTCGCCATCCATATCAATGTCCACAATGAAAGGTGCCCACGCGAACTCCGTGTCAATCTTGGGGCGAACTTCAAGAGTGCGCAGAATGGTGTACTGCTGACGGCGCGGACGAAGAGACAAGCGAACCCCGTAGTTTCCATTCGGGCCACCGGTGATCTCAGAATCAATGACGTGATGCCTAATGTAGACATCATTCTCGATGCGCTTCTTCGGCTCAAGAGAGAAGAAATAGAACTGGGTGAAGCCCTTCTCCTTGGTGTAGTAGCCAACCTCAATGTACGGGGTGTACAGACCGGTATCAAGCACAGCCTGCAGGCCGGTAATCTCGTAGCTGAGGTTGAAGCCGCTAATATCAAACGACGCCTCGGTAACCTTGAAGGTCAGCGGAGTAGTCTTAACGTCCAAGGTGGCAGCCTGAGCGCCCTGCTCACCGGCGTGGTGTGCGCCCAACGCGCCGGCGACTGTTAGTGCTGCCGCACCCTTAATGAGGGCGCGACGAGAGGAAAAAGTAGACATAACGTTGTCCCATCGATGTGTTTCTGAGTGGTTACTTCTACGCTAGCAAACCAATAACCATTGGGTAAGCCTCTAGTCGTTTGCTATACGTACGTGGCGTGACGTGTTTCCATGTGTGTTGAGTTGAAAATGTGAATGTTAGTGAGTGAAATACCCGCCACCAATGGCGAGACGTTTAACACTATAAACATTTTTACTCGCAAAAAGAAGGCGGATAGCTAGACACTAACCGCCTTCTCTGCTCATCAAAAGCTACCCCTAAAATGTGGGGAAATGTGGTTTTACAAGGGGTAATACAGATTTAAGCCCCTAGAAAAATAGTTAAAAAATTTTCAATATGATGCAAAAAATAAGAGGAAATAAATAGTTGGGCAACCTACTGCTCATGCACCAGCAGCGTCAAAACACCCGCCTTACGCGCCGTCGGCAGGGTGCACTCCACCGACCAGTCCTCGCTGACCGCCTCCAAAAATTCGGCAATACCCGCCGTGGAGCCATCAATAGGACGAGCCGCCAAACCCGACTGAATCAGGTAGCGCGCAAACAAGCCACGGTAATGCTTCGCCATGTGCGAGACAACCTTACGCGACCCATCAGCCGCGACACGCTCCACACGAACCGCCAGAGTCTGCGACGGGGGAGTCACCCACGACTTCGCGTAGGCGGCAGAACGGCAGTCCAGAATCAGCTGGTCCTTCGCAGTCGACTCCAGGGCAGTACCCAGCGCGCCCTTCCAGAAGGAGGCGAGCGCACCAATCGAACCCAGCTTCACGCCCATGGACAGGCGATAGGCGGGAATTGCATCCTCGGGGCGTAAAACACCCCACAGTGCAGAAGAAATCAGTAGCGACCAGTGCGCAGCATCGCGTTCAGCGGGGGAGAAACTCGCATAGTCCAGCGCCTCAAAGAGCACACCCGTGTAGGTGCAAATTGCGGGCTGTGCAGGTTCGGTGAGCAGGCGCGTATTGCGTTCCACCTCTGCCTCGAGGGATGCGCCCACCTTGAGCTCCGCGAGAGCATCGGGGCCCGAGCTAACTGCCGCCAACTCCTCCAGGACGCTCTCACGCTCGGCAGTCAGCTCAGGGAACGAAAGGTCAGCGAAGCATACGGGCGCGTTGCCTGCGGGGGCGGGGGTTTTACCTTCGGACGGGGGAAGAAGAATCAGCATCTCTCCAGTGTACCCGCGAGACGCAGTGTAGCTACGAGGCGCAGTGTAGTTGCGAGGTTCCTGCATACCCGCGAGATGGACCCGGAAAATAGCCGCCGCCAGGGGTATGCGTATAATGGGTTGGGTGAAACGGGCCGTCTGGGCAATCGCGAGGCACACGTGTTTCGAGGAAAGTCCGGGCTCCACAGCACAGGATGGTGGATAACATCCACTCGGGGTAACCCGCAGGCCAGTGCCACAGAAAGTAAACCGCCGCGGTTCACCGCGGTAAGGGTGAAAGGGTGGTGTAAGAGACCACCAGCGGGCGCGGTGACGTGCCCGGCTAGGTAAACCCCATTCGGAGCAAGGTCAAACAGAATACGCCATGGTAGGGTAGTGCGCCCGATCCCCGTCAGCTTCCTTCACGGAGGTGGGGTGCGTATTCGGGTAGGCTGCTTGAGACGTGCGGCAACGTACGTTCTAGATAGATGATTGCCTCGAAACGCCCCTTCGGGCGGCGTTTTAGACAGAACCCGGCTCATAGGATGACCCGTTTCACGCTACCGTTGGCTGATGGAAAACATCATCGGCTGATGGGAAAACGAAGACCGCGAATGCGCCTTGAGAGTGCATTCGCGGTCTTCGTTTTAAGTTCTGTCTAAGAGTCCTCTGCCGAAAAGCTGGAGAGGCTCTGAAACTTGGGTGAGCCAGCGATTAGTGACCGAAGGGGTCCGGATCCACGCCGGGCATCCACGAGTTACCGTCGACGGTCCAGCCTTCCTTCTTCACGACCTTCTTCATCTTGCTGGTCCACTTCTTATTTAGGCGGTTCACGTACAGCTTGCCGTCCAGGTGATCGGTCTCGTGCTGCATGCAGCGTGCGAACCAGCCGGTCGCCTCAAAGTGGACGGGGTTGCCGTGCTCGTCAAGACCGTTCACGGTCACCCACTCGGCGCGCTTGAGGGGGAAGCCGTAACCGGGGAAGGACAGGCAGCCCTCTTCCTCCTCGTACGGGTCCGGGTCAGCGGTAGAAATCTTGCCCAGGGTCAGTACCGGGTTGATGATGCAGCCGCGCGGGGGAACGCCGTCCTCATTCTCCATCTTGTAGGTGAAGATGCGCAGGCCCACACCAATCTGCGGTGCCGCCAGGCCTACACCGTTGGATGCGTCCATGGTTTCGTACATGTCAGCCACGAGCTCCTTGAGCTCATCATTAAACTCGGTGACGGGTGCCGCGGGGCGGTGCAGAACGGGGTTGCCGTGAATAACGATGGGGCGAATAGCCACGGAATTATCCTTTGCTTGTGTTGAATGGGAACTGTTGAACGGGAACTTGCCGGGTACACCGTGTGTGGGTGAACCGGATTGAGGGTAAGCGAAAGGGTCGTTACGGATAACCATAACGACCCTTTCCATCGGGGTGATCGACGGGGGTTGAACCCGCGACCTCCTGGACCACAACCAGGCGCTCTGCCAACTGAGCTACGACCACCATGTGCTTCGCTTGGTTTCCCTTGCGATATGCAACGGATACTACTGTACAGGAGATTCAGAAACCTGCCAAGTTGAAAAGCCGTGATGCTCGTTACATGTCGTGCTTACGCCTCGGATGCCTCAGCCGCCTCAGAAGTGGATGCCTCAGCCTCGCGCTCAGCAGCCTCGCGTGCGGCACGCTCAGCCTCCACCTCACGCGCAATCTGCGCTGAAGCAATCGCATCCGGGCCCTGCGGCACAAAAATGGCGCGGCGGTAATACTTCAACTCATCAATCGAGTCCTTGATATCACCCAGCGCACGGTGGTTACCGGTCTTCGCCGGGGCGCTATGACGAGCCGCCGGGTACCAGCGCGCCGCCAGCTCCTTAATGGTCGACACATCAATCACACGGTAGTGAAGGTGCGCCATGACCTCGGGCATGTAACGCTCCAAGAAACGCTTATCCATGCCCACCGAGTTGCCGCCCAGCTGCGCCTTGCCCGCCACCGGAACATACTTCTTGATGTAACGAAGCACCTGCTCCTGCGCGTAATCCATTGACACACCGTGCTCAATATCGGGCAGCAGACCCGACGCCTCATGCATCGAACGGACAAAGTCATTCATGTTCTCCAGCGCACCGGCAGGAGACTCATCACCGGGCTTAATGACGAACTCAACGCCAGAACCCAGAATGTTCAAATCGGCATCCGTGACCAGAACACCCACCTCGACGAGAGCGTCATTCTCTACGTCCAGGCCGGTCATCTCGCAGTCAATCCATACAATACGTTCACTAGAAATACTCACCCTCCCACTCTACCCCCAAACACCGCCGACCAGCCTCCCCGCCTGTCATAAAAGCACACGCAGTATGCTCAGCCGACCAGAAATAGGGGAGCGGATGCGCCCACCGATGTACCCACCGATGCGCTCGCCACCTGTCCGCCAGTTCTACCGCAACAGTGAATCCGCCGGGTGCTCAGAGCCGCTCGGGTATGATAAAAACCAGAACGACGATGCAGACAGAAAGGGAGTTATGCGCGCACCAAAGGAGCTAGCACACCGGCTCACCACCTCCGGCGCACACGACGCACCCCTCTCACCCAAACTCTTGGACTACGTCAATAATCACCGTCTGCGCACGCTGATTATCGGCACCATCGGCTCCATCATGGTCACCCTCGGCTCCTACGCCGTCGGCTGGCTCGCCGACAGCTCCAACTTCTGGCGCTACGAGATTATCCGCGCCATCCGATTCGAAGCCGCATGGGTCATTACCGGCATTATCCTGCTCGCCCTCGGCGCCATGATTATGTGCCGCGAATGGCTGCGCATCTACCAGAAAATGGGCGACTGGAACGAACCCAACGCCATGCGCTGGATGATTGCCGTCACCGCCAGCTGGTCCCTGCCGCAGATTTTCGCCTTCACCATCTACAGCCGCGACATGTTCTCCTACTACGGTCAGGGCATGGTCATGGCGCACGGACTCAACCCGTACAAGCACGGAGTCTCCGAAATTTCGAACTTCATGCAGAACGGCGCGGACCCCATGTGGGCGGAATCCCCGCCCCCGTACGGGCCGGTCTCCCTCAAACTCGAAGAGTGGATTGTGCGCCTGGCGGGGGAGAATATCGACCTCTCCCTCTTCTACTTCCGCCTGCTCTCCGTACTCGCGGTTATCGGAATCCTCTACTACGTGGCAAAGCTCGCCCAGGCGCACGGCTTCAACCAGGTCCGCGCCCTCTGGCAGATCGGCCCGAACCCGCTGTTCATCGCATCGTTCATTGCCAGCGGCCACAACGACTCGCTCATGACCATGTTCATGCTCGGCGGCCTCTACTACGCCAAGCGCTACCGCGACACCCGATGGGGTGGACCCCTCGGTGTGACCTTCGTAGCCCTCGGTGTTGCCGTCAAGCCGCTCGCCCTCGTGGTGCTGCCCTTCGTGGGTCTGCTCTGGGCGGGTAAGAACGCCTCCTGGCCGCGCAAGTTCGTGTTCTGGGCGCTCTCCGGCGTGCTGCTGCTCGCCGAAATGGCGCTCATGGGCTGGGCAACCGGACTGGAATTCGGTTGGATCAAGGCACTGTCCACCACCGGCGGCCAGTACATCTGGTACACCCCCTTCGGCCTGGTCATCGGCGCCGCATCCCTGTTCGTTCAGGGCGACGCCTTCGAGGTCATCCGCAAGCTCATCGAGACCGTCGGCAAGGGCATCGGCATGCTCGGCGCGGTAGCAATGGCATTCGTCGGACGCGACCGCAACATCGTGCGCCACGCTGGCCTCGCCATCTTGTTCATGCTCCTGTGCAGCCCCATGATTCAGCCCTGGTACCTGCTCTGGGCAATCCCGATGCTCGCCGCAACCGGCCTGCGCTCGCACTTCCAGCTCATGTGGTATTTCATCACCACGCTGTTCTTCATGGCGTACGGCGTGAGCGACCAGCTGAACGTTTCGCCCTACCTGCGTGACTTCAACCAGGACATGGGTCGACTCATCGCGACCGTCATCTGCCTGGGCTACATCATCTACCTGGTCGCCCTCGACCCGGCAACCCGCCGCCTGGTGTACGTGAGCCTGCACCCCACGCAGATTCGCCGCACCTCGATTCGCCTGTGGTGGCAGCTATTCCCCGGCGCATCCAGCCGCCGTGCACGCCGCCGCGAGGTGAAGAAGGCAGAACGCGAAGCCGCCAAGGTAGGTTCCTAGCGCGAACTCCTAACGTGCCCGCCTGGTTGGGTAGCCCGATGGTGCAACCTAGCGGAACAGCCTCCACCCGTAGAGGCGCGGTGCATGAGAGGCTCAAAATCTCATGTACCCTAGAGGAAGGCCTCAGTAGCTCAGAGGATAGAGCAGGAGCCTTCTAATCTCTTGGTCGGGGGTTCGATTCCCTCCTGGGGCGCCACAAACAAAAACCGCCCCGCACCCTAAACTCAGGGTGCGGGGCGGTTTTCTGTATGCATTTACGTTTTGCGCCGCCGCAAGGAGGCGGTGCCGGGAGACTACTTCTTGGTCGGGGCTACTTCTTAGTGGGGTTCGTGTCCTTGCAGGAGTTAAGGACGCGCTCCATAACCTTCTTCTCGTCCGCGGTCACCCACAGCTTGTACTTCGCCTTCACGTGCACCTGACGAGCCACGTAGGTGCAGCGGTAGGCGGTGTTGCTCGGCAACCACTCGGAGGCGTCCGCATCGGACTTCTGCTGGTTCGCCGGGCCGTCCGCGGCGAGCAGGTTCTCCGGGTCGTTCGCCAGCTGGCGGCGCTGTTCGGCAGTCAAATCCTGTGCGCCGGTCTGCCATGCGTTCGAGAGGGCCACCACGTGGTCAATCTGCACCGCAGAGGAGGTCTTCTTGCCGCGCTTGAACTCGATGGTCTTGCCGGTGTACGGGTCAGCCAGGGTGCCGGTAATGACGGTGCATGCGTGGGTCCTGACCTTGAAACGGACGTTGGTCAGATCGCGGCGCAGAATGTCGTCGCGGGTGTTGCACTTGTTGCCGTCAACGTCATCCCAGGCGGGGCCGAACTGGTCGCGGGAGTAACCGTTCTTAGAGGCGCGATCCTTCACCTGCAGGGATGCCAGTTCGCTCTTCGCGGTCGCCAGATCCGGTGCGAGCGCGGTTGCGGGGTCAACCGCCTTGTAGGGGTTCTTGACCTCGGCGAGGGTTTCGGTTTGGACGTTGGTCTCTTCATCATCGGTGGTGGAAGAGGTGCTCTTATCGGAGCCGAGCAGGCCGTCCACGCCGTTCTTGCTCACGTAGACCAGACCAATAATCAGCACGATCACGGCGAACAGGGCGAGCAGGCCGTAAATGAGGCGCTTCTTCTGCGGGTCCATCGAATCGGGCAGCTTGGGCAGGTTGCGCTGCAGCTGCTGAAGTTCCTGCAGGGAGGGCAGGTTGTTGTTCGCGGGCTTTTTGCTCACGGGTTCTCCAAGACGGGTAGACGGGATGCGGCTGAGTGCACCGCATCATCAAGGATAGAGGGCGCGGAGCTGAAATAGTGAACTTGAGGGCAAAAATAGCCGTCCCGCCGCTGAGATACCTGTCACGATGTCGGGTGGGGAGCGGTCGTCATATTTCTGCAGGGAGCGTGCTACTGACGGGTAAATTTTGAAAAAACGAGGCGAAAAGTTCAAAAACTCTATCCACAGGTGGCACTCAAAACAGCAAAATGCGAGGTTATCCACAGAATCGGTAACCGCCGGATGCAGGGTCGGCTCAGCGCTGGCAAGGTGAAGGAACCCATCCACTAGTTTCTAAGGAGAAACCATGAGCGACACCATCCTGATCCGCGGATTCACCGCCTCCGACCCGGCACTGAGCACCCTGCCCAACGGGGTGCCCGTCGTGAACTTTCGCCTCGCCAGCACCCCGCGCTGGCAGGACGCCACCGGCACCTGGAAAGAAGGCACCACCAACTGGTACACCGTGAAAGCATACCGCCGCCTCGCGCAGAACATCGCCACATCCATTGAGAAGGGGCAGCCGCTGGTCGTGAGCGGCCGCCAGCGCATTAGCCGCTGGAACCGCGAAGACGGCACGCAGGGCACCACGGTAGAAGTGGATGCCCTCGGCATTGGCCACGACCTGAACTACGGCACGAGCACCTTCGCCCGCACCGTGGAGAAGCGAACGGTCAACGAGGGAGCCATGCAGGGCGCGCCGTTGCAGAACTCGGTGCCCCAGAACCCGGCGCAGCAGGACGCGCCCCAGTACACGCAGCACTATGCCCCTGCGCACGCACCCCAGCAGAACATGGAAGCGTCGGGCGTGACCGCTCCGGGTGCTTCGGTGCAGAACGGGGGAGCACAGAGTGGCGTATCCCAGAGTGACGAACCCCCCTTCTAAAAGTGCTCCCCGGATGCTTGCATAAACGCGGGTGCATTGGGATAATGGAGCATTGTGTTGACATCGGGCACGCCCCTGCCGCAGGGGGGAGAGCGACCAACGGTGTCAGCCTTCGGGCACCAATCCTGTCCGAAGCATCAAGTTTTCTGTCCCGCAGTGGGGCAGAGCAATCTGAGTCTATTTGACCTGCGGCAGATGACTCTGGAGATCTACAACTATGCAGACTCTTGACTTCCTCGACAAGAAGTCCCTCCGTGACGACATCCCCGCATTCGGCCCCGGTGACACCCTGAACGTTCACGTTAAGATCGTTGAAGGTAAGAACCACCGTATCCAGGTCTTCAAGGGCTTCGTCGTTGGCCGCCAGGGTGCAGGCGTTCGCGAGACCTTCACCGTCCGCAAGGTTTCCTTCGGCGTTGGTGTTGAGCGTACCTTCCCGGTTCACTCTCCCTCCATCGAGAAGATCGAGCTGGTGACCCGCGGTGACGTCCGTCGTGCAAAGCTGTACTACATGCGCGACCGCCACGGTAAGGCTGCTCGTATCCGCGAGAAGCGCGAGTTCTAATCTTTATAGATACAGAATTCTGTTGCAAACCGCTCCCCAACCGCATTCCGCGGGTAAGGAGCGGTTTTTGCATATTCTGAGACCCCGCTTTCTGAGAACCTTGCCGCTCTCAGAAAATAAAAGCCCAAGAGCGCAAACACTCTCGATACAATAGCTAGGTACCGTTTCACTCGAGCTAGGTATCTCTCAAACGAAAGGCTCACTCCAGCATGGCAGACAACAAGAACACTGCGAACACCAGCCCCTTCCCTGAGGGATACCAGCCCCAAAGCCGCCGCGAGCGCCGCGAAATGGAAGAATACTTCGCGCGCCTCGCCGCCGAAAAGGCTACTGCAGAAAAGAGCGCCGCAGAGAATGATGGTGCTGAAAAGGTTGCAACCGAGAAGGCTACCCCCTGGAGCGCTGCCTCTTCCACCGAAAGCGACACTAAGAGCACCTCTGAGCGCGATCACGAGGTGGTCGCCAGCGCCGAGGCGAGCGCCGCCTCCGCAGGTGCCGCCACGACCTCTGCCGCCGCGAAGGACGCGAAGAAGAATACTAAGCGCGAAGAAACCACCGATGAGGAGACTACCGCAGACGTGGAACCCACCAAGGACTTCTCCGAAATGACCCCCAGGGAACGCCGCAAGGCAAAGCGTGCCGAACAGGCGGAGCTGACCTACTCCCAGGCGCAGGAAGAAGGCCGCCTCGGCGAATGGCTCTGGGTGCAGGCACGCGAAGGCGGCACCGTCATCCTGTACGCGCTGGTCATTGCATTCCTGGTCAAGACCTTCCTGCTGCGCGGCTTCTACATTCCCTCCGGCTCCATGGAGCAGACCCTGCAGGTCAACGACCGCGTGTTCATTAACGTGGCGGGCTCCTACTTTAGCGAGCCTAAGCGCGGCGACGTCATCGTCTTCAAGGACTCTCAGGGCTGGATTCCCTCCACCCAGAAGACCAGCAGTCCGCTCAAGGACGCCCTGTCCTTCGCTGGTATTCTGCCGGATACTTCCTCGAACTTCCTGGTCAAGCGCGTTATCGGTACTCCCGGTGACGTGGTCGAGAGCGACGGCAACGGTAAGATCAAGGTCAACGGTGTAGAAATTACCGAACCGTACCTGTACCCGGGCAACCCGCCCTCGGAGATGCCCTTCAAGGTGACCGTGCCCGCCGGCAAGTACTTCGTCATGGGTGACCACCGCAGCAACTCCGCCGACTCCCGCTACCACATTAGCGACGGCACCGCGTTCATCTCCAAGGATGACGTGCAGGGTAACGTGTTCGTGGTGGCGTGGCCGCTGAACCACTTCGGTCTGTTGCAGGATCAGAGCTCGGTGTTCTCCTCGATTCCCGCACCGACCTCCACCCCGAGCGAATAAGCGAGCGTGGCAATGATGGTGAGCGCCCAGAAGAGCGCAACGAAACCCGCTCAAGCTAAGCCCGCCAAAGCAACCCCGCCGGCTGCAGATCTTGAGTACGAGCAGCAGCTCTTCGCCTCCGGTGCCCGCACGGTTGCCGGAATCGATGAGGTAGGCCGCGGCTCCATGGCGGGCCCGGTCACCGTGGGCATCGCAATCCTCACCCCGGACGCCACCCTCGAAGTGGGCGGGCTGATCGACTCCAAGGCGCTCTCACCGGCACGCCGCGAATCCATGGTTCCCGAAATCCGCCAGTGGTGCGCCGTGGCGGTCGGGCACGTGGAACCGGCAGATATTGACCGGCTCGGCATGACCCTCTCGCTGAGGCTTGCCGCCCAGCGTGCGCTCGCCGAGCTGGCGCGCCGCGGATACCGTGCCGATGCCGCCCTGCTGGACGGTAAACACGACTGGTTCACCCCTCCGCAGGAGGACCTGTTCAGCGCGCTGGCACCGGACCCGGCGCAGGCACACTACAACGCACTGCTCGCCCAGGCCTGGGAAGGTGCAGGTGGCGCAGGTGAGCCTGCGCAGATGCCGGTGACCATGGTCATTAAGGGTGACTACAAGTGCGCCTCCATCGCTGCCGCATCGGTGGTTGCGAAGGTGGAACGTGACGAGTTGATGGTTCAGCTGGATACCCGCTACCCGGGGTACGGCTGGGCAAAGAACAAGGGTTACGGATCCGCCGCTCACCGCGAGGCGATTAGCGTGCAGGGCCCCAGCCCGCAGCATCGACTGTCATGGTCGCTTCCGGCGACTGCCGAGCAGATTGAGGCTGCGGCGGCACAGCGCGGCTAAGGCGCAGGACGCGGCACCCTCGTGAGCCCGCATGCTACCGCTGAATCAGTACTAAGAAAGCCCAGGAAAGGAAGAGTAGTGAGCGCAGAAGACCTCGAAAACTACGAGACCGACGCCCAAATGGCGCTCTACCGCGAATACAAAGACGTCATGTCGCTCTTTAGCTACGCGGTAGAAACCGACCGACGCTTCTACCTGGCGAACCAGGTGGACGTCACCCCGCACGTGCAGGACGGCACCCTCTACTTTGAGGTGAGCATGAGCGACGTGTGGGTGTGGGACGTGTTCCGCTCCAACCGCTTTGTGAAGAAGGTGCACGCCTACTCGGTGCGCGATGTAAACGTGGAGGAGCGCCTGCCCAACCAAGAGTTCACCGTGCCGGAAATGCCGGACTTCAACGCCTAGCGCACGCCTGGTTCAACGCTTCGCCGGGGGTAACCGCGGGTAGGAGCGCCGGTGCCCACGTTGCCGGGCGGCGGGACTGAGTGATGAAAATGCGAGCAGAACCAGGCGGCGAACCTGCGTAAATATGACGCGCTGAATCGGCACCCGGGCGGTATTTTTGAAAAATATACCCCAAAATTTCAAATAAACGACTGTGGATAACCTCTAATTCCTTCTGGAAGCCGAGGTTATCCACAGTTTTTCGTTAACCGCCTTCGAGCACGCGCGCGACGGGCACAGTAGAAGCACTACCGCTATCTACCGGGGGAGAGACCCATGACAACAGCCCGAATAACAGCCCGCGCCGCAACCCGAAGCGCACCCAACAGAACCCTACTCCAGAGCCCCCAGCTTCAACGAACCCAGCCCCGGGCCCACAGCGTCGGGCGTTGGGGTGAAGAGCTGACCGCCCGCATCTTGGAGGCGAACGGCTACCGGATTCTGGAGAGGAATTGGCAACCGCCCGCCGGACTGGAACACGAACAGATTCGCGGGGAGCTTGATCTGATCGCCATTGACCCCGATGACGAACTGGTTTTCGTTGAGGTCAAGACCCGCAGCAGTGAAGACTTCGGGCACCCGTTCGCGTCCATTGACCGCGACAAGGCGCGCCGCACGCGCTCGCTGGCGATTCTCTGGTGCCGCCTGCGCGAAAACCTGGACTTTCCACGCTTTCGCATTGACGCAATTGCGGTGACCGGAACCTGCGAAACCTTCACCTTCGAGCATCTGAAGGCGGTGGCGTAATGGGATTCGCACGTACCTATTCCGTGACGCTCGTGGGCCTGCGCGGGCACATTGTTGACGTTGAGGCTGACATTTCGCAGGGCCTACCCGGCTTCGTGCTGCTGGGCCTGCCGGATACCGCCCTCAACGAGTCGAAAGAGCGTGTGCGCTCCGCGGCGAAGAACACCGGCATCACCCTCACTCAGCACCGGCTCACCGTGAACCTGACCCCGGCAACCCTGCCCAAACGCGGCTCGGCGTTCGACCTTGCCATCGTGGTGGCGGCGCTGCAGGCTGAGAAGAAATTGCACCCCAGCGGCGATAGCGTCTTCCTGGGTGAGCTGGGCTTGGACGGAACCCTACGCCCCGTGCCGGGTATCCTGCCCGCAGTTAAAGCCGCCGTGGACGCCGGACACCACCGCGTGATTGTGCCCGCCGAAAACGCTGAGGAGGCGGCGCTCATCCCTGGCGCGCAGGTGAGCGGTTTCCGTTGCTTGGCGGAGGTTTTTGCCGCTCTCGGCGCGGAGAGCCAGAAGCTGACCTACCCGCCCGCCCCGCAGACGGAGGCGAGCGCGCCGGCGGCGAAACCGGCTGAAATCCCTTCGGATATGAGCGATGTTGCCGGCCAGTCGCAGGGGCGTTTTGCCCTGGAAATTGCCGCTGCGGGCGGCCACCACATGCTGCTGACCGGCCCTCCCGGTTCGGGTAAAACCATGCTGGCGGAGCGCCTGCCGAGCATCCTGCCGACCCTCGACAATGATGCCGCGATGGAGGTGACCGCGATTCGTTCCCTCTGCTCGGCGGGGGAGCACCTGAGTGAGCTGGTGCGTCAGCCGCCGTTTGAGGCGCCGCATCATAGCGCCTCCGCGCCGGCGATTCTGGGTGGCGGCAGCGGCATTCCCCGCCCGGGCTGTGTCTCGAAAGCGCACCGCGGCGTGCTCTTTCTCGACGAGGCACCCGAGTTCAAACGCACTGTGCTTGATTCGCTGCGTCAGCCCCTGGAGTCGGGGACTGTGACCCTGGATCGTTCAAGTGCGTCGGCGACGTACCCGGCGCGTTTTCAGCTGATTCTGGCGGCAAACCCGTGCCCCTGCGGCATGAATGTGGGTACCGGTACGGAGTGCACGTGCGCCCCGCGTGAGCGTCGCGCCTATTTTGGGCGGCTGTCCGGCCCGCTGGTGGACCGTATTGATGTGAATGTGACGGTTCCGAAGGTGTCGTCCACGGAGCTAGCGGGCGGTCAGGTGAATGAGAGTTCGGCGCAGATTCGCGAGCGCGTCATGGCGGCGCGGCAGGCTCAGCGGGAGCGCCTGGAGCCGTACGGGTTGAAGACGAATGCGGAGATGAACGGCAAGATTCTTCGCGGTCCGTTGCGTCTGGATGCGAAGCTCACCGGCGAGCTGAACGCCGCCGTGGATCGCGGAACGCTGACGGCTCGCGGCTATGACCGGGTGCTGCGTATCGCCTGGACTCTCGCGGATTTGGAGGGTGCCGCCTACCCGAGCCGGGAGCACCTGGATGTGGCGCTCTTTTTGAGGCAGCAGGGGCAACTGAAATAGCGTGCCGGTTGATAGAAGGAATCACTCACGAGAGGAGAAGAAGGTCATGAGTGAGAAGAAGCTGAAGAAACGAGCCGAAGAGGCTGAATTGCAAGAAGAGGGGCTGAGAGAAACAGCGCCGGAAGAGTGCATGCAAGAAGAAAACACAGCGGAGGATTTTGTGCAGGAGGAACTGCAGATTCGTCTGCCCGGCCGCACCCTGGATCGGCATGCCCTGGTGCGTGAGAGGGTGGCGCATATTCTGTCGCTGGGGCAGGAGCCTTCGCCGAGCCCGTACAACGCGGCGCGCCTGCCTGGGTTCCTCGCCTCCTGCCTGAACCCGGTATATCTAGAAGAACTGAACCGACAGGAACAGCCGGGGGAGGAGCAGGACGAGCGCCCCGAACCCGCGGTGGGCACAGCCTCCAGCGGTTCTGAGCCCGCGCCCCTGTTCAATCCCACCCTCAGTGTTGAGGAGCTTGAGGCGGCGTGCCGCGAGTACATCCGCTGCTGCACCGCCCAGCTGATGCGCTACGCTGAGCCCGCCGATGAGCTCGTGGTCGAATCCCTCACCACCTTGGGCGCGCCGCTGACCCTGCACTACTTGCTGACCGGGCACATCCCCGATGAGCACGCCTGGGAGCACGGCGAACCGGATACGCAGCTCAGCGAATTTCTGCACTCGGTGGGTGCACCAGCGGAAGGGGAGTCCGCCCTGTTGTGTAGCGCGAATGGCTACTACACGCCGGGTGAGCATCAGATGAGCCGCGATAAGTTTTGCAAGGCGCTCGCGACCCGCCGTCTGCGCTGGAACCGCCGCATGGAACGCACCCTGAACACGGAGGCGCACATGGCGGCAACCTGCGGGGCGTGGCTGGTCACTCCCGCCGATCCGCTGTGGCCGCGGCAGCTGAACGATTTGGGGCCCGCCCGACCGTACGGGCTGTGGTGCCGAGGCGATTCGCGGCACTTGCTGGATGTGGCGTCTGCCCCGAGCGTGGCGTTGGTCGGTTCGCGTGACCCGAGTATCTACGGTACGGAGGCGACGACCCACCTCGCCGCCGAGCTGGCGCGCCGCGGGTACACGGTGATTTCTGGCGGTGCGATGGGCATTGATATTGCGGCGCATCGGGCGGCGCTGACCCAGCAGGGTAGTGACCTGCCGACCATCGCCTTTATGGCGGGTGGGCTGGATCGGCTGTACCCGGCGCAGAACTCGGATGCGTTGAACATGATTGTTGACCGCGGGCTCATCATGAGCGAGGTGAGCGTGGGTAACACCCCCACGCGCTGGCGTTTTCTGGAGCGTAATCGCCTGATTGCGGCGTTGGCGCGGCACACCATTGTGGTGGAGGCGCGCTGGCGTTCTGGTGCCCTGAATACGGCTCGTCACGCGATGGAGATTGGGCGTACCCTCTGGGCTGTTCCGGGGCAGATTAACTCACCGAATTCGGTGGGAACGAACCGTCTGCTACGCGATGGACTAGCGCAAACGCTCACCGAGGCCGCCGATATTCTCGAGTATGATGCCGCCGCTGGTTTCGAGCTGGGCACCGAGCATGAGAGCGAATGGGATCGGGCGGCATCCTCCAGCGCGCTGGATGATCTGACCGAACGGCAGGGCAGGGTGTGGGACGATTTGAGCCCGCGCTCCTACCGTGGCGTGGACGAGATTGCCGCAGCCCTCGGGCTGAGCGCTCGCGACGTGATGGCTGACCTGTTCCACCTGGGCCGCTGCGGTCTTGCGGAAAGCAGCGGAACGAGCTGGAGGAAGGTCCGCCCGGCTGCCGCGGCGTAGGGTTCTTCCTGATGACGGGGCGGCACGTGGACAGCTCGGAACCTCTCTACAATTGGGGTAGGCTTGCGCGTACTGGAGTGGAGCCTACCCCTGCCGCCTACCCCCGCCGCCGCACCATCGATAGGCGCGCGGAGAGAATGTCGAAAGACCGAAACCTGAAAGGAGGGACGCATGACCGCCGCCCGCCAGCCCGAAAACTGGGCTGAAAACCGGAACGAAAGCCGGGAAGAATACCGGGACGAGGCTCCCTCCACAACTCTGCCGGTGACCTACACCCGTAGCCTTGCCGCGGATAACCCCCAAACTCAAGCTGAGGGTTCAGGCTCTGCCTTACCCGGCTCTGTTCTACCCGAGTCTGCACTGGGCGTTTCCGGTGAGGTGTTCCGCCCCGTCCTGGACCGTTTTGAGCGTTTTCTGCGCTATGAGAAGCATCGTTCCGAAGAGACAATCCGCTCCTATATTTCCGATTTGGAGGGGTTCTTTGGCTACATGGCGCGCCGCGGTGTGCGGCATCTGGACAGCATTGATGCGTCTCTGATTCGTGAGTGGTTGGGTTCGCTGCATCTGCGGCAGGCGGCTCGTTCTACGGTGGCGCGCCGCGGTTCGACTCTGCGCACGTTCTTCACCTGGGCTCAGGAGGAGGAGCTGGTGCACGCCAACCCCACGCGCGGTATGCGCACCCCCAAGCGGGAGAGCCACCTGCCGCCGGTGCTGAGCCGCGAGCAGATGAACCAGCTGCTGACTACTCTGCAGGAGCGTCGGGCGCAGGATCCTCGTGATGCGCGCCTGCTACGCCTGGAGGCTGTGGTTGAGGTGCTGTACGCCTCGGGCATGCGTATTTCTGAGCTGACCGGCCTGGATTTGCAGAGCGTGGATCGGGCGAATAAGACGGTGCGCGTGCTGGGTAAGGGCAATAAGGAGCGCGTGGTGCCGCTGGGCACCCCGGCGCTCAAGGCGTTGAATCGTTGGGTGTCCTATGGTCGTCCGCAGTGGATTCCGG
The DNA here is from genome assembly GCF_015265375.1 of Rothia sp. (in: high G+C Gram-positive bacteria). Classification (GTDB taxonomy): domain Bacteria; phylum Actinomycetota; class Actinomycetes; order Actinomycetales; family Micrococcaceae; genus Rothia. The sequence goes on along the minus strand of NZ_JABZXW010000020.1, from coordinate 220 downwards.
AGGGGTCCCAGGGCGTGACGGCGCTGTTTATTGGTCCTCGCGGTGGGCGTGCGAATGCCCGTCAGATTCGTGAGGATCTGACCCGCCTGCTGCGCACGGTGGAGAACACGCAGGCGTCGGGTGCGCACGTTTTGCGTCATTCGGCGGCGACTCACCTGGTCGATGGTGGCGCCGATATTCGCTCGGTGCAGGAGCTGCTGGGCCATTCGTCGTTGGCGAC
>NZ_JABZXW010000113.1 GCF_015265375.1 Rothia sp. (in: high G+C Gram-positive bacteria) | reverse complement strand
CATCAAACGTTGCGCGCTTGCCGCGAATATCCACGTCCACCTCGGTGCCGACCTCGGAAAATTCGCGCTTCACCAAGGCCATTGCCACCGGGTAACCCAGGGTCGGCGAGGGAATACCGGAGGTGACCTCACCAATCTGGTTGCCCTCGGCATCAACAAGGAACGAACCCGCACGTGCCGGACGCTTCGCCTGTGCCTTCAGCCCCACCAGGATGCGCTCCGACGGGGACTTCGCCAGCTCGGCCAGGGCGGCACGGCCCACGAAGTCAACGGCCTTCTTCTCCAAGGCAATCTCAACCAGGCGGCCCAAGCCAGACTCGAACGGGGTAATATCCAGGCCCAGCTCGTGGCCGTAAAGCGGCATACCAGCCTCAAGGCGCAGGGAATCACGGGAAGCCAAACCAGCAGGGGTCAGCCCGAACGGCTCACCTGCGGCGGCGAGGGCCTCCCACAGTTTCACGGCATCAGCGTTCGGCACGAACAGCTCGAAACCATCTTCACCGGTGTAGCCGGTGCGTGCCAGCAGCACGTCCACCCCGGCGATGGTAACCGGCACAGAGGCGTAGTATTTGACCTCACGCACCGCGTCCTCATCGGAAGCACCAGCGGCCAGCAGAATCTCCTCAGCACGCGGACCCTGCACAGCAACCAGGGAGGTTTCCTCAGACTCATTGACGAACTTCACGTCAAAATCGCCCAGGCGCTCACTCATGGCGGCGAAATCTTTATCAATATTGGCGGCATTGGGCACCACCAGGAACTCCTCGTCACCCAGACGGTAGGTGATGAGGTCGTCAATAACACCGCCCTTATCGTTCACCAGGATCGAGTACTTGGCGCGGCCAGGCTTCAAGACAGACATGTTGGAAACCAGCGCGTAGTCAAGGAACGCTGCGGCGTCCGGCCCGCTCACACGGAACTCGCCCATATGGGAGAGGTCAAAGATACCGGCGCGGGTGCGCACAGCCTCATGCTCGGCAACATCGTTAGCGTACTTGAGCGGCATATCCCAGCCACCGAAGGCGGTGAACGAGGCGCCCAGTTTTTCGTGGACGGGGTACAGGGCGGTTTTCTTGGGTGACATATTATC
>NZ_JABZXW010000019.1 GCF_015265375.1 Rothia sp. (in: high G+C Gram-positive bacteria) | reverse complement strand
GAAGAAGTTCTTCGTTTTTTCCTCCTCGCCGCGGCGACTCATACAACTATACAGACCCCCAAACAGCCCTGCAACCCGAAATAGGGTGAAGTAGGACACAAATATGGGGGTTTAGGTTCATTCTGACTTGAACAGAGCACTAAAACCCCTAGTCAACGCAGGGTAACCCCTTCAAAATTTCTTCAAAAAAAGTTTAAAAAGCCTCAAAAGAGCCCTAAAATCCCCTAAAGCTCCCCCACCCCGTATGGAAGAACCGAATAAAGGAGGGGAGAAGAGATAGAAAAGGAGGGCACCCCCCTCACGGGGGCGCCCTCCTTGTTCAAGCTACAGAGCTACATGCCGTAGCCCGCTAGCTTCAAACTCTAGTTCGCGGTAGCGCGACGACGGGACACATCGTACAGAGTGATGCCCACAGCCATCGCCGCGTTCAAAGACTCCATTGCCGAGTCAATCGGAATCGACACAATCTGATCGCAGTTCTCGGTCACCAGGCGGGACAGGCCCTTGCCCTCAGAACCAACCACCACGCACAGCGGCTCATTCGCAAGCTCCAGAGCCGGCAGCTCAATATCGCCACCGCCATCCAGACCAATCACGAAAATACCCTGCTCCTTAGCCTGCTGAATCACACGAGTCAGATTAGTCGCCATCGCAACAGGAATACGAGCAGCCGCACCGGCACTAGTCTTCCACGCACCAGCAGTCACAGCAGCCGAACGACGCTCAGGAATAATCACGCCGTCACCGCTGAACGCGGACACGCTACGAATAATCGCACCCAGGTTACGCGGATCAGTAATACCATCCAGCGCAACAAACAGCGGCGGGGTCGACAGCTTACCCGAGTGCCAACGCTCCATAGTATCCAGCACCAGGTCGGTAGCATCCGGGTACTTGTACGGAGGAATCTGCATCGCCACACCCTGGTGCACCGCACCATCGGTCAGACGATCCAGCTCGCTACGCGGAATCTCCAGCATCGGAATATTGCGCTTATTCGCAATAGTCATAATCTCGCGGACGCGGTCATCCACCTCAATGCGGCTCATAATGTACAGGTGCTTCGAGGGAATCTCAGTACGAAGAGCCTCAAGCACCGCGTTACGACCAGTCACCAGCTCGTCGCTAGCACGCTTACCGCCCAGACGAGTCTGGAACTTACGGTTCGTACCGGTAGCAGCACGACGCTCAGCCGCGCGCTTCATCTTATACGCCTTGTGATAAACGCGGTCCTCAGCCTTCGGAGTAGGGCCCTTACCCTCAAGCGCCTTACGGCCGTGACCACCAGTGCCCTTAGTAGCACCCTTCTTCTTGCTGGTAGCGCCCGGGCGCGAACCTGCCTTAGCCATTCTTCTCTTCCTTCGTCAAAGTTTTGAATACGAGTCTACGCGAGAGAACCCGCGCGACCTAAGCCTTGCGCACAAACGCGGGGCACATCACCCTCTAGCCGACACTCCAAGTCGAACCATTCGCGCCATCCTTCACCTGCACGCCAGCAGACGCCAACAGATCACGCATCGCATCAGCCTTCGCCCAATCCTTCTGAGCGCGAGCGTCCGCACGTTCCGCCAACACAGCCTGAATCAGCGCATCCAAAGCCTCATGCTCAGCACCCGAAGTGCCCTCAGCATTAAAGCTCATCAGCTGAGCCAGACCCAGAACCTCAGCCATAGCCATCACGGCGTTAGCCGCATCCGAAGCATCCTCACCAGCAGCAAGCGCAGCATTACCCGCGCGAGTCTGCTCATGCAGAACCGCCAGAGCACGCGGAATGTTCACGTCATCATCCATCGCCTCAGCAAAAGCCTCCGGAACCTCACGACCCGGCTTCAGCACATCCTGAGTAGCAGCAAGGAACGCCTCAACACGCTCAATAGCGGTCGCCGCCTCCTGCAGAGACGAGGGACGGTAATCCAGCACCGAACGGTAATGCGCGCTACCCAAGTAGTAGCGAACCACCAGCGGACGAGCCATTTCAAGCATCTGCGCCGGCGAAATCGTATTACCGATAGACTTCGACATCTTCTCACCCTCATAGGTGACCATGCCGTTGTGCATCCAGAAGTTCGCGAAATCATCACCGGCAGCAGTCGACTGCGCCAGCTCATTCTCATGGTGCGGGAAACGCAGGTCCAAACCGCCACCATGAATATCAAAACGCGAACCCAAGTACTTACCCGCCATCGCCGAGCACTCCAGATGCCAGCCCGGACGGCCGCGACCCCACGGGGACTCCCACGAAGCAGTCAGCGGCTCGCCCTCCTTATAGCCCTTCCACAGGGCAAAATCGCGAGGGTCACGCTTACCGCGCGGATCAGCATCCGCAGAATCCTGCATATCCTCAACGCTCTGATTCGTCAGTGCGCCGTACTTGTCCCACGAACGCACATCAAAATACACGTCACCAGAATCATCCAACGCCGGGTACGCGTGGCCACGATCAATCAGACGCTGAATCAGAGCAAACATCTCCGGAATATGGCCGGTCGCGCGCGGCTCATACGTCGGCGGATCAATACCCAACGCCGCATACGCCTGAGCAAAAACCTTCTCAAAACGGTACGCGAGCGCCCACCACTGCTCATTCGGGAACTCACCCTCAAAACCGGGCTCCATAGAATCAGCAGACTTCGCCAAAATCTTGTCATCAATATCAGTGACATTGCGGACCGTCGTCACCTTCAGGCCGCGGTAGCGCATCCAGCGGCTCAGCTGGTCAAACACCAGCGCCGAACGGATATGGCCCAGGTGCGGTTCGCCCTGCACCGTAGCGCCGCAATAGTAGATACGCGCCTCACCGGGCACGACGGGCTCAAACTCGCGAATAGTCGCGGAAGCTGAATCATAAAAACGCATAGTCACACTCTCATTTTACGGGGTCGGTTCAGACACCGGGTCGGTAAATCAGCGATAGGTTACAGAATGGTTCAAAGCAACCAAACACCTACGAACGCGGATACACCAGCGCCGTCGCAATAGCAGCCACGCCCTCACCGCGGCCCGTCAAACCCAAACCATCAGTAGTCGTCGCAATCACCGTCACCGGGGCACCCGCCGCCTCGCTCAGCACGCGGTTCGCCTCCTCACGGCGCGGAGAGAACTTCGGGCGGTTACCCACCAGCTGAACGCTCACATTACCAATCTCAAAACCAGCCGCACGCACAATCGCCGCAGCCTCAGAAAGAATGCGAACACCCGAAGCACCCTTCATATCCGGGCGGTCCACACCAAAGTTCGAGCCCAAATCCCCCGTACCCGAGGCGGCGAACAGCGCATCAGCGGCAGCATGAGCCACCACATCACCATCAGAATGGCCGCTCAAACCACGCTCACCCGGCCAATGCAGGCCAGCAATATACAGAGGAGTGCCCTCCTCACCGAAAGCATGGACATCAACACCGGTACCAACACGAGGAATAACAGTCATTACAGGACCCTTCAATCGAACAAAAATCTTCTCAGCGGCAGTGCCCGCCCCACTACAGAGGCAGGTATAGGAGGCGTTAGGCGGCAGGATTAGGAAGCAGAATCACCAAACAGCGCGCGAGCAACCCGCAAATCCATCGGAGTCGTCACCTTAAACGCATCCGCATCACCGGCAACCGTCAGCACCGGCTCGCCCGCCGCCTCCATAGCCATCGCATCATCAGTCAGCAGCTCCGCTTCCTCGGGCGGCAGGGAACGGCTACGCTCATGCGCCGCCAACAGGGCAGCCACCTCAAAACCCTGAGGAGTCTGCACCGCACGCATCTGCGCACGCGAAGGAGTACCCGTCACCAGGCCGGCAGAATCAACGGTCTTCACCGTATCCACCACCGGCAACGCAGGAATCACCGCACGCACAACGCCCTGCGGGCTCTCAGAACCCAGGCCCTCAAGCACACGGTGGTACACCTGCGGCGGCGTAAACGCACGAGCGCAATCATGAATCAGCACATAATCCACCGGAACCTGTGCATCCTTCAACGCATCCAACGCCGCAACCACCGAAGCAGTACGAGTATCACCACCGGCGGTAATCAGCGCGCCGGCACGGCGGGCATCCTCCAAAAGCTCCGGGCAGCTCACCGAACAATCAGCAGGAACAGTCACCACCACATGCTCAGCAACACCCGAAGCGAGCGCACCCTCCAACGCATAATCCAGCAGAGTACGACCATGCACACGCACAGCAGCCTTTGGAATCGGCTCACCCAGGCGAGTACCCGAACCAGCCGCCAAAACAATCACAGCAGTATTCGCCGCAGAAGCAGAAGTCATCAGTCTCTAGCCCGCCTACGCCTCGAACTTATAGCCCAAGCCGCGAACCGTCACCACATACTGCGGAGCAGAAGAATCCGGCTCAATCTTCGAACGCAGACGCTTAATATGCACATCCAGGGTCTTCGTATCGCCCACATAGTCGGCGCCCCACACGCGCTCAATCAGCTGGCCGCGAGTCATCACACGGCCCACATTGCGCAGCAGAATCTCAAGGAGCTCAAACTCCTTCAGCGGCATAGAAATCTCTTCACCATTAACCGTCACCACATGGCGGTCAATATCCATACGCACCGGGCCGCCCTGCAGCACCGACTCAGTAGCAGAATCAGTCTCCGCCGAACGACGACGCAACACCGCACGGATACGAGCAATCAGCTCACGCGCAGAATACGGCTTCGTCACATAATCATCAGCGCCCAGCTCCAGACCCAGAACCTTATCCAGCTCAGAATCCTTAGCGGTCAGCATGATAATCGGGACCGAAGACACCTCACGCAGCTTACGGCACACCTCCATACCGGACATGCCCGGAAGCATCACATCCAGCAGCACCAGGTCCGCACCCTCGCGGTCAAACACCGGCAGAGCATCCAGACCGTTATCTACAACAATCGTCTGGAAACCCTCACGACCCAGCAAAAACGCCAGGGGATCCGAGAGGGCCTCTTCGTCCTCAACAATCAGAATTTTAGACATCAATAACTTCCTTCGATTCCATAAAACCTATACCGCTAACACTACACTGCGACCGGAGCCTCATTCAGCGGCAACGCCAACGTAAACGTCGAGCCTTCCTGCGGCATCGACCGAACCGTCACGCTACCACCGTGCTGAGTCATCACATGCTTCACAATGCTCAAGCCCAAACCAGTGCCGCCCGTCTGACGCGAACGAGCCGGATCAACCCGGTAAAAACGCTCAAAAATACGCTTCTGCTCGTCCTCCGGAATACCCACGCCCTGATCAGCAACCTCAACCAGCAGCTGATCAGCCACACGGTGCACCCAAATATCCACCTTCGTATGCTCCGGCGAATAACGCACCGCGTTCTCCACCAGGTTCTGCACAGCAATACCGAGCAGCTCGGCGTCACCATACACCTCGGGAACCTCCTCGATGCGGGTAGAAATCTGGATGTCCTTCTCCTCCGCCACAATATGCGAACGATCCACCGCATCAGCCACTAAAGAAGGCACCGACACCGGACCACCACGCGCAATCACATCGGTCGACTGCAGACGCGAAAGCTCAATAATGTCACGCACCAGCGCAGACAGGCGGCGAGTCTCCTTATGCAGACGACCCACAAAATACTCAATCGCCTCAGGGTCATCACTCGCCTGCTCAATAGCCTCAGCCAACAGGCTCACCGCACCCACCGGAGTCTTCAACTCATGCGACACATTCGCCACAAAATCATTACGCATACGCTGCACACGAGAAATTTCAGTACGGTCATCAGCCAGCACCAGAATGTACTCATCGCCCAGCGACGCAACACGCACATCCAAGACCAGCGCCTCACCCTCACCGCGGTCAATCTCAAAGCTACGCTCCACAAAAATACCGCGATGACGCACCGTGCGAATCATATCCGCCAACTCATCAGACGCCACCGTATGGCCACGCACCAGACCCATCGCATAAGCACCCGGAGAAGCCTGAACCACGCCGCCCACCTCATCAATCACCAGGTAGGCGCGACCAATCACAGCAAGCACCTGAGCGGCACCATCACGCAGCGCCGGCGCCGACACCAAGCTACGCTCCTGCTCCCGCTCACTACGCGCCACCGCGTTCATGCTCAGGACGCCCACCAGCAGACCTATCATGCCCGCAATAAAGGCGATCAGACCGGCATCCATGTACTTCCCTTCTGTTCGGGTACCCCACTCAGTATAAATGTGGCTGATACCCAGCGTTCAGGCGAGCGCTCTTCTTCTCAGGCACGCGCTCCGTGCAGAAACCTTGCAGAGAACGCAATGAGCCGCCCACCTTACCGGTGGACGGCTCATCACAATGACAGGGGCTAAACCCTGCCGAAGGTATTACTTACCCTGGTTTGCTACGGCAGCAATAGCGTCCTTAGCAGCCTCGGGGTCCAGGTACTCGCCAGCCTTGACGGGCTTGAAGTTCTCATCCAGCTCGTAGTACAGCGGAATACCGGTGGGGATGTTCAGGCCAGCAATGTCCTCATCGGAAATACCCTCGAGGTGCTTGACCAGCGAACGCAGGGAGTTACCGTGTGCAGCAACCAGAACGGTCTTACCTGCTGCGAGGTCGGGCTTGATGTCCGACTCCCAGTAGGGAAGCATACGGCCCAGAACGTCCTTCAGGCACTCGGTGCGAGGAGCGTTCTCAACATCCGCGTAGCGGGGGTCGTGTGCCTGCGAGTAGGGGTCGTTGTCATCCAGCGGGGGCGGCGGAACGTCGTAGGAACGACGCCAAGTCATGAACTTCTCGTCGCCGTATTCCTCGCGGATTTCGGACTTGTTCTTACCCTGCAGAGCACCGTAGTGACGCTCGTTCAGGCGCCAGGTGCGCTTGACGGGAATCCACAGGCGGTCTGCTGCATCCAGTGCAAGGTTTGCGGTGTTGATTGCGCGACGCTGCAGGGAGGTGTGAACAACATCGGGGAGGATGTTGCGCTCTGCCAGCAACTCGCCGCCGCGCTTAGCCTCAGCGCGGCCCTTATCGGTCAGGTTAACGTCCACCCAGCCGGTGAACAGGTTCTTCTCGTTCCACTCGGACTGGCCGTGGCGCAGGAGTACTAGTTTGTAAGTCATACCTCTATTTTTTCATTTACCCGCCGGTTTGTCATGCCTTAAGGCATAGAAAATATGCATTCTCCCAAAAATTTATAAGGGTCTTTTCTACCAGAAGAGGAAGGGTAAAAACCGCGCCAAGACGCGGCAAAGCCCCGCACACCATCCGACCGGGACAAACCCGCCAGAAGGCACGCGAGGCCTCACACTCTATCGCTCAAAGCGAGCGCACAAGCTGCACTAGAAACGGCGGCGACCCACCGAAGGCCACACACCAGCCAGGAACACGCAGCTAATCACAGCAGCAACCAGCTGAAGAATCAGCACAGTATTACCGCCGCCAGTCACCGCAGCAAAAACGCTAAACAGCGACACCGCAGCAGAACCACCGGTCAAAGCCAGCCACGTGTTCTTCGGACGCTTACCGGCAAAATCGTAAGCATTAGCCGGAGACATCCACGCACGCACAAACGCCAGCACACCAACCACAGCAGCTGCAATAGCCAGCAGCGTATCAACAAAAGTGGTCACGTACCAGACCAACAGAATAGGAGACATAGTATTCCTTAGAATCAGCAGCTTCTCTAGACAACCCTAGCAAAGTGCCTAGCGGACAACCTTAAAGGCCTCAACCAAGTCATTGTAAAGGTCATCAACGTTCTCAATACCCACCGACAGGCGCAGCAGCGACTCCGGAATCGAATCCGGCTCGTTACCGTGGCGACGACGACGCTCCACGAGGGACTCCACGCCACCCAGGGAGGTTGCCGGGGTCCACAGCTTCAGCGCCTCCACGACATTACGGGCACCCTGAGCGTCCGTATCCAGGGTGACGCAGAGAATCGCGCCGAAACCGTCCATCTGCTTCTTCGCAACCTCATGGCCACGGTCGCTCACCAGACCCGGGTAGCGTACTTCGGTCACGAAGGGGTGCTCGCTCAGACGCTCAGCCAGTACCTGCGCGTTCTGCACCGCACGCTCCACGCGCAACGCCAGGGTGCGCAGGCCGCGCAGACCAAGCCACGCCTCCACGGGGCCGGGGATCGCACCGTTGGTGATGCGGTGGTGCAGCATCGCCTTGTACAGCTCTTCATTCGAGGTGAGGGTCATGCCCAGCAACACATCCGAGTGGCCCGCCAGGAACTTCGTTGCGGAGTGAACCACGACGTCAGCACCCAAATCCAGGGGACGCTGCAGAATCGGGGTCGCGAAGGTGTTATCCACCGCGGTCACAATACCCAGGCGGCGGGCAGCAGTCAGCAGGGCAGGCAGGTCAGCGACCTCAAGCATCGGGTTGGTGGGGCTCTCCAGCCACGCCAGGACCTTCGGTGCCGAGTAGTTCACGTTCTCGGGGGTCACGCCAGCGCGGGATGCGGCATCCTCCATAGCGGCGATAACGCTCTCGGTGTCTTCAATGTCCACGCGAACCAGTTCGATGATGCCGCGGCGTTCCAAATCCTTGCACAGGGTCACCGACGCCATGTACGCGTGCTTCGGAATCAGCACAATGGAGCCAACCGGAACCAGGTCAATCACGGCAGCGACAGCAGCCATGCCGGAGGGGAACAGCAGACCCGGCTGGGATGCGTTCTCCAGCTTCGCCACAACCTCTTCCATTCCCTCCCAGGTGGGGTTCGAGAAGCGGGCGTACACGCGGTCCTGCTCAATATTGACGGCGTCCACACCGCGGTAGGTGGAAGAAAGAACAATCGGGGGGTTCACCGGCGCGTCATGCTCGTGTGCCGGGCGGCCGCCGGAGACGACGAAGGTCTCGGCGGAGTAATTCATGTCGTGGTTATCTGCAGTCATGCCTTTAAGCCTGGCACACCCACGCCCAGAACGCACGCCCACGCCGGTGACGGTACACAGGATTTACATGTTTTTTACCTGTAAGCGCACTCAACGCAGTTCGGACCCGTCGCCGAAGCCACACTGAGGATTTGGGCAGACCCGGTACCCTTAAGAAGTGATGGATACTCTCAGCTACACCCCCGATGCCCAGAATCTTCCCGCCGACCCGACCGGTCGCCGCGGGCTTTTTATCGTGGTCGAAGGAGGCGACGGCGCCGGCAAAACCACCCAGCTCACCCTACTGAATGAGGCACTACGCGACCGCGGATACCGTGTCATCACCACCCGCGAACCCGGCGGCACCGAGATTGGCGAAAAGCTGCGAGCGCTCGTCCTTGAGGCAGGTCAGGGCACCATTGACGACCGCACCGAGGCACTGATTTTTGCGGCGTCCCGCGCGGCGCACGCCTCCCAGCTGATTCGTCCCGCGCTCGCTAAGGGCGCCATCGTACTCAGCGACCGCTATATTGACTCTTCTGCTGCCTACCAGGGCGTAGGCCGTGATCTGGGCGTTGAAACCATCGTCGATTTGAGCCGCTGGGCCACCGCCGATCTGGTACCCGACGCAACCCTGCTGTTGAGCGTACCGCTAAGCGCCGAGCAGGAACGCATGGACCAGCGCGGCACCGTCGACCGTATTGAGGCTGAAGGCGCGGCGTTCAAAGCACGTATTCACGGTGCCTTCGAGCAAATTGCCCGCGAGGACGCTAACGGCTCGCACCGCATCATTGACGGTGTGGGCACGATTAATGAGGTGCACGCGCGCGTGCTCGAGGTGATTGAACCGTTGCTCGCCGCCCGCGAGCTGGTCCGCACCGGCAAGGAGGACTCATGAGCCTCTGGGATACCCTGCTGATTCCCGCCGATAAGCTCCAGCAGCTATGCGCAGACGCCGCCGCTGACCGTCCCACGCACGCTTGGCTGTTTACCGGGGCGACCGGCGCGCCTCACCGTGAGGCGGCAAAGGTCTTCGCGGCGGCTCTGCTGTGCGAGCAGCCCGACCCACAGAACCGCGGATGCGGCCAGTGCAAGGGCTGCGTGACCGTCATGAACGGTTCGCACGCAGATTTCACGCACTTTAGTACCGAGGCGACGCACATCAGCATTGATGAGGCACGCGAGCTGGTCATGAAGGCTCAGGACCGCCCGACCGTGGGTCGTTGGCGTGTGATTCTGGTCGAGGACACTGAGCGCATGCCGGAGCGTACCTCCAATGTATTGTTGAAGGCGATTGAGGAACCGCCGCCGCATACGATTTGGTTGCTGACGGCGCCCTCCCCCACTGACGTGCTGGTGACGATTCGTTCGCGTTGCCGTCCGGTACAGTTGCCGGTTCCGACCGATGCGCAGGTGCACGAGTATCTGCTGGCGCACGGCGTGGCTGACCTGCTGGCGCAGCGTGCGGCGCGCCTGTCTCTGGGCGATGCGCAGGAGGGGTACCGTTTGGCGACCGATGAGCAGGCGATGGCTCGTCGGGAGTTGATTACCTCCCTGATTCTGAATGTTCGTTCTATTTCTTCGGCTTTCAACGCCGCAGAAAAGCTCACCGACCTTGCCGATCAGGACGCGCAGGCTGTCTCCGCTCTCAAGGATGAGCAGGAACGCCAGGAGCTGCTGGCTCTGTTGGGTATTCGTGAGGGTGAGCGCGTTTCTCCGTCCTTGCGCGCGCAGGTTCGCCGCCTAGAGGAGCCGCAGAAGCGCCGCGCTAAGCGCGTTTCCTCGGATACGCTGTTACGTTCTGTGGCTCAGGTTCAGACGGTTCTGCGTGATGCGTTGACGGTGGCTCTGTCTGCGCAGGCTCCGCTGATTAATGAGCATTTGCGCGAGCCTCTGGAGGCGTTCTGCACCCGCCGCTCCGCCCAGCAGCTACTGGAGGATGTGCAGGCGGTCGATTTGACTCTGCGTCGCCTGAAGACAAATGCGAATGCGCGTCTGGCGCTTGAGGCGTTGATGAGCCGTTTCGTGTACTAGAAACGCTCGAACAAGCGTCTATGAATCTTCAATACAACACAAAATGGGGAGGCACCGAAGAGATATTCTTCGGTGCCTCCCCTTTTCTATAGACTCTAAAAGTGCCTAGAGGTTAGTTGCGGAAACCGTGAACCGGCGACGGAATACGACCGCAGCGGGCGATGAACGCCTCCGCGCTGGGGGTGTGGGTCGGCATGACGGGTGCTCGACCGAGCAGGCCGCCAAATTCGACCATGTCGCCTACGCCCAGGCCAACCGCCGGGATAACGCGGACCGCGGTGGTCTTGTGGTTCATCACGCCGATTGCTGCCTCATCGGCAATCATTGCGGCGAGGGTGGAGGCGGGGGTGTCGCCCGGAACCGCGACCATGTCCAGGCCGACGGAGCAGATGGCGGTCATTGCTTCGAGCTTGTCGAGGCTGATGTGTCCGGCTGCGGCGGATTCAATCATGCCGATATCCTCAGAGATCGGGATGAAGGAGCCGGAGAGGCCACCGACGTTCGAGCACGCCATGAGGCCGCCCTTCTTCACCGCATCGTTGAGCAGTGCGAGTGCCGCAACGGTACCGTGGGTACCGACGGTTTCCAGACCCATTTCCTCGAGGATGTGTGCGACCGAGTCGCCAATCTCTGCGGTGGGTGCCAGGGAGAGGTCGATAATGTTGAACTGCACGCCCAGGCGTTCAGCGGCGAGGGTGCCGACCAGCTGGCCAACGCGGGTAATCTTGAAGGCTGCCTTCTTGATTTCTTCTGCGCAGGTGTCGAAGGATTCGCCGCGGACCTTCTGCAGGGCGCGGTGCACCACGCCGGGACCGGAGACACCCACAGAGATGGTGGTGTCTGCCTCCTGCACGCCGTGGAATGCGCCCGCCATGAAGGGGTTGTCGCTGACGGCGTTTGCGAAGACGACGAGCTTGGCGCAGCCGAAGCCGTGGGAGTCCGCGGTCAGGTCTGCGGTGGCGCGGATGGTCTCGCCCATGAGCTTGACTGCGCTCATGTTGATGCCGGCGCGGGAGGAGCCGATGTCTACGGAGGAGCAGACCACGTCGGTCTCTGCGAGCGCTCGCGGGATGGAGCGGATCAGCTTCTCATCGGCGGGGGTCATGCCCTTGTCGACGAGGGCGCTGAAGCCGCCGACGAAGTTCACGCCGACCGCCTTCGCAGCCGCGTCGAGGGTGCGGGCGAATTCTACGTAGTCCTCATCGTTGGAGGCGCCTGCCACCAGCGCGATGGGGGTGACCGCGATGCGCTTGTTGACAATCGGGATACCGAGCTCGGCCTCGATGCCTTCGCAGACGCTGACGAGGTTTGCGGCGCGGCTGGTGATCTTGTCGTAGATTTTGCGGCGGGCTACCTCACCGTCAGAGTCGGCGCAGTCGAGCAGGGAGATGCCCATGGTGACGGTGCGAATGTCGAGCTTCTGCTCCTCGATCATTCGGATGGTTTCAAGAATATTGTCATTCATCATGGTGGCCGCTTAGATGGTGTGCATTGCCTTGAAGATGGATTCTGCCTGGATGCGAATCTGGACCTTCTGTTCGTGCTCAACACCAACCATGGCTTCCTGCAGGTCGATGAGGTTCTGCTGCTCTTCGTCGAAGGAGCAGTGCATGATCATGGTGAAGAATTCGCCCATGATGGTCTGGGAGACGTCGAGGACGTTGACCTTGCGCTCGGCGAGGGTTGCGGTCACGGCGGCGATGATGCCTTCGTGGTCGATGCCTGTGACGGTGAGGATGATCTTCACAGTGTTCTCCTAGTGGTTTGGGGATGCGTACCCAATGAAGAGGTGCATAAAGGCACAGGTACACGCATATTTATAAGAGCAATTATAGGTTACCCAGAACACATTCTGCAGGGTCAACACAAAAAGCCCCTCCCACCGAACATCGTGGGAATAAAAAATCCACGTCCCTTCACCTTATTCAGAGGTACGAAAGAACGTGGATTCTTTATGAGCGTCATTAGCGGAGCGATCTCTTTTGAATGCTCCATTGAGCTGTCTAGATTTGAGTGTCTAGAGACGCTTCCCAGACGCAACATGTAGAGGTAAGACCCAAATATTAAACCTAGACGTAAGAAGCGATGTACAGCTCGCCATTACCGCTCAGGGTTGCTGCCGAGGGCTCACCCACGTGCAGCACCGACTCGGTGGCGCCCAGAACGAACTCTTCGGTGCCGTTGCCGTCTGCCGCGTGAATAGTGATTTTGCCGGATACGCTCAGCGCGGCGCTAATGCCCTCGAAGGTGTATTCCTGCGGCTTGCCCTCTTCAACGCGGATGCGGGTCACGCTCATGCGCTCGTCCCACATGGCGTAGGTGCCCACGGGCGCGTTCTCGGGGGTGGGGCGCTGGATTACGGGTGCATCCTGGCTTTCGCCGAGAACCTTGATGAGCTCCTCGGTGTCGATGTGCTTTGCGGTCAGACCCGCGCGCATCACGTTATCAGAGGGGTTCATCAGCTCAATGGCGGTGCCGGAGACGTAGGCGTGCACCTGACCGTCGGGGGTGAATGCGGATTCGCCGGGTGCCAGGTGTACCAGGTTCATGACGAAGGCGACGAGCAGGCCGCGGTCGCCGGGGTACTTGCCGGCAACAATCTGCACGAGCTCAGCTGCATCGGCGATAAGCGCGTTCTCGGAGCCGGTCAGCTCTGCTGCCGCCTCGACGAGCTGCTCAACAGCGGCTGCGGCAGCGTCTTCGGGCATGCGAATAATCTCGGTCAGCAGTTGCTTGGGGGTAAGCTCCACACGCTCTGCCAGCCAGTCAGCCTTGAACGCCTTCGCCAGTTCTGACAGCTGCTCGGAGGTGCGCACACCGGTGAGCACGCGCATCTGGGTCAGCGCGATGACGGTTTCGGGCTTGGAGTAGCGGTCCTTGTAGTTGCGGTGCGGCGCGTCAATCGCGATGCCGCGTGCCTGCTCGTCCTCGAAGCCGGCGATAGCCTGCTCGGGGGTGGGGTGCACCTGAATGGACAGGGGTGCATCAATCGCAAGGATCTTAAAGAGGAAGGGGAACCAGTCGGAGGTACGGTCCGGGCGCAGGAAGCGGGAAGGGTTCTCCACAATCAGTTCGTTGAGCGGGGATTCGGTACCGTCCACGGTAGCGCGCGAGGGCGCAGCCGGATGCGCGCCAACCCACACCTCAGCCTCGGGCTGTTCGGTGGGGACGGGCACGCCGCGCATGCGTCCGAGAATTTCGCGGGAACCCCACGCATAATTCTGAATCTGGTTTTTTAGGGAAAAAATCTCACCCATGGGGGAAAATACCTCTCGACGTGAGTTGTTTGAAGTAAGTGAAGTGATAAAAAACCCATACATTCAGCGGAATTTATAAGGTTTTACCTGCCCATTATAGAGGCTAGTTGCACTTCTTTACCGCTAAAATAAAAGGCGTGACTACTATTAATCTACATGACTCATTCAAAGCGTACGACGTGCGTGGCATCGTCGGCGAGACCATTACCGCAGAGACTGTTCGCGCTACTGGTGCGGCTTTCGTAGACGTTCTGGGCCTGGAGGGCCAGACCATTCTGGTCGGTGGCGACATGCGCCCCTCCTCCCCCGAATTCATGGATGCATTCGCCCAGGGTGCAACCGCTCGCGGTGCAAATGTTGAGAAGATCGGTCTGATCTCCACTGACGTTCTGTACTTCGCATGTGGCGTTGAGAACGCTGCCGGTGTTACCTTCACCGCTAGCCACAACCCCGCAGAGTACAACGGCATGAAGATGGCTAAGGCAGGCGCTGTTCCTCTGTCTTCCGAGTCCGGCCTGTTCGATATTCGCGACCTGGCTCAGAAGTACCTGGATGCGGGCGAGATTCCTTCTGTGGAGAAGGTCGGCACCGTTTCTGAGAAGGACATCCTCAAGCCTTACGCAGAGTACCTGCGCAAGCTGGTTGACCTGTCTTCCATCCGCCCCCTGAAGGTTGTTGTTGACGCTGGTAACGGCATGGGTGGTATGACCACTCCCGCTGTTCTGGGCGACACCATCCTGCCGGGCCTGCCCCTGGAAATCGTTCCCCTGTACTTCGAGCTGGACGGTACCTTCCCGAACCACCCGGCTAACCCGCTGGAGCCGGCTAACCTGGTTGACCTGCAGAAGGCTGTTGTTGAGCACGGTGCTGACATTGGTCTGGCGTTCGACGGTGACGCTGACCGTTGCTTCGTCATCGACGAGAAGGGTGAGCCCGTCACTCCTTCGGCTGTGACCGCTCTGGTTGCTGAGCGCGAGATTGCTCGTGCGAAGGCAGAGGGTAACGAAGAGCCCGTCATCATCTACAACCTGATCACCTCGAAGGCTGTTCCTGAGCTGGTTGAGAAGCTGGGCGGCCGCGCAGTGAAGACCCGCGTGGGCCACTCCTTCATCAAGGCTGTTATGGCTGAGGAGAACGGCGTTTTCGGTGGCGAGCACTCCGCTCACTACTACTTCAAGGACTTCTTCAACGCAGACACCGGCATGCTCGCTGCAATGCACGTGCTGGCTGCTCTGGGTGGCGGCGACCAGCCCCTCTCCGAGATCAGCGCGAAGTACTCCCCGTACGTTGCCTCCGGCGAGATCAACTCCGAGATCGAAGACAAGGCTGCCGCTGTGGACCGCGTGCGTGCACACTACGCTAACGCTCCCGTGGTTGTTGAGGACTCCGACGGCACCACCTTCACCAACACTGAAGAGGGCTGGTGGGTCAACCTGCGTCCTTCGAACACCGAGCCTTTCCTGCGCCTGAACCTTGAGGCACCGGATGTTGCGACTATGGAGCGCGTCCGTGACGAGGTTCTGGCTCTGGTTCGCCAGGGCTAAGCACTAGCTAGCTACTAAAAATCCCGCCCCGCAGATTCGTCTGCGGGGCGGGATTTTTATTTTGAGTTCTAAAACCCGGCTAGGTTCTTCTGTCTAAGAGGAAGAACCTAGCCGGGTTTAAGAAACCTAGCGGACGAGCCGGCTTACGGGGTTTTTACGCCTCGCGTGCCTGGTCGTGGAGCATCCACTGGTCGGGGCCGAAGATCTCGTAGTTGATGTTCTTGCCGGGGACGCCTGCCTCCACCAGTGCGGAGCGTACGCCCTGCATGAAGGGCAGCGGGCCACAGAGGTAAACGTTAGCGTTGGCGGGAACGTCCAGCTTGGAGACGTCGACGCGGCCGGTGTAGTCGCCACCCTCACCCTCGATGAAGGAGACGAGGCGACCGTTGGGCAGCTTGCCGACGAGCTCGGTGAGCTCTTCACGCAGGGGCCAGGTGTCCAGGCGGCGGTCTGCGTGGACCACGGTCACGGGACGCTCGGAGCCCTTCTCGACCAGCTCGGAGAGGAAGCTGAGCATGGGGGTGGTGCCGATACCTGCGGAGAAGAGGTACAGGGGTGCCTCGGGGTCGCCGAAGCCTTCCAGGGTTAGGTCACCGTAGGGGTTGGAGATCTCGACGACTGCGCCGACTTCCAGCTCGTGCAGGATGGAGGTCATCTCGCCGTTGGGGTCGAGCTTCACACCGATGCGGCGCTGGTTCTTTTCGCTGGGCAGCAGGGTGTACTGGCGTGCCTGGCGCAGACCGTCGCGTGCGGGAACGATGATGGAGATGTACTGGCCGCCCTTGGACTCGGTCATGGGGGTCTCGTCGGCGGGCTCGAAGGTCAGCACGACGACGTTCTCGCCGGTCTCCTTGCGCTCAACGAGCTTGAAGGGTGCGAACATGACGTCGTTTGCCTGGGAAGCGTACAGGCCCTTCTCCAGCTTGATGAGGGCGTTGCCCATGAGCCAGTAGACCTCGGTCCACGCCTCAACGATTTCGGGGGTAGCCAGGTCGCCCAGGTTAGCGGCGATTGCCTCGAAGAGGTACTTGTAGACGGTGGGGTACTCTTCTTCCTTCAGGCCCAGGGATGCGTGCTTGTGTGCAACGCGGGAGAGGACCTCATCGGGGTAGGAGTTCGGATTCTGAACGATGTAGGAGGCGAACACGGCGATGGAGCCTGCCAGTGCCTTGGGCTGGGTACCTTCGAGCTGGGAGGAGCGGGAGAACATGCCGTCCATCAGGTCGGGGCGAGCGGCGAACATTCGACGGTAGAAGTCGGGGGTGATGTCGTTAATGCGCTCAGCAATAATGGGCAGCGTTGCCTCAATAATGGGGCGGGACTTTTCGGAGAGCATCGGTGCGTGCCTTCTTCCTGTGTGGTCACCTCGGTCGTTGTGGTGACGCCCTTAATGTCGGTGATGCGGGGCGTTCACTCGGACAGCTCAGTTGGTGACAGAGTGTTTACAAAGCACCCTTACCGTAGCATTTTGCGGGGTGTTTGCGCTGAGTGCAGGTCATGCCCCGAGGGTTATTTGGCGCTGCAGATGCTACTTATGGTTCACCCTGACTCAAAGAGAGAGCCGAGCGTCACACTATATATTTTCAGCACTGTTTTTGAGTTCGCCGGGTGACTAGCCCCGAAGTATGCATAAAAATTCTGGACCGAAAATATATTTACTAGGGAAAGTATGCAGTGTGGTGCAAAAATGAATATGGTCACATTTTCTGCATTTGAAAAGCAAGTTTGCAATTTTCTGCATTTCCTGCACAAATTCAGGAATCATACAGGTTCCAGCACCCCCGCAGGCAGAGGCAAAGACGCCCCCGATGCTCCCTCAAAAACCTCCACAGAAAGCCGCCGGGAAAACCCCAACAGCCCCGCGTTAGCCGCAAGAACGCCTTAAAAACTCCGTGGAGCCTCCCACCGGAAAGCTCCACAGGTATCACGTATTTCTTATAGCGTGCCGGCCTAGCGCGCAGGCAGCGCATTCTCCGGAGGCGCAAAGCCCAGCTCAACAAACACCGGGCCAACGGGGCGTGCACCGGCAGTCAGCTCGCTAATGACCACCGAATCAACCGAAGCATAGAACGCCTCGCGAGCCCTCGCCAGCACATTGCGCAGGCGGCAGAACTTATCCAGCGGGCAGTGGCCATTCTCATCCTCGCACTCAATCATGGGGATATCGCCCTCAGTAGCGCGAAGAATAGTGCCGACGGTCGCAGAACGACCAGCGTCGGAAAGCATGACGCCACCGGAACGACCGCGAGTCGAATCCAAATAACCCATGTTCACAAGGAACGCTACAGCCTTCGCCACGTGGTTGTAGGGGGTGTCCACTCCCTCAGCAATCTTCTGAGTGGAAAGCTTCTGACCGGGCTCCAGGGCAGACAGGAGCATCAGAACGCGGAGCGAGACATCCGAGAATGCTGTCAAACGCATGGATACTCCTTCTATCCTTCTCGTGCTGCCGCACCTTCACGGAGGCAGCAACTATTACTCTAAACCTGCCTGGGCTCAGACATAGGCTCAGAGCGCTCAAAATCTTACATTGGCATTGTATAGGGGTAGCAAGAGGGCAAGAAATCAGGACCAGCCATAATCATGCTCTCGCAGCCCTCCCAATGTCTTTAGAGTATTTCTCAGGAACAAGTAGACTGCATAGCCTTACACTCACCGCTCTTCGAGAGACAACTCATCAGGTCCCACCTGACAGGGATTCAAACAACCCCCACAGACAGAAGGAAGGAGCGGAATCTCACCGGGAGATTCCGCCCCTTCAAGGCGCTAAACCTTAGGTATTAGCCGGAGTGTCTTAGCCCTCCAGAGCCTTTGCCAGAGCGTCGCGCTGTTCGCGAACCTCAGCGGGCAGCTTGTCGCCGAACTTCTCGAGCCACTCGTCGATACCGGGCAGCTCAGCAGCCCACTCATCCTTCGAGACAGCCAGAGCAGCCTTCAGCTCTTCCTCGGAGATTTCCAGACCGGTCAGGTCCAGGTCTTCCTTGGTGGGAACGGTGCCCAGGAAGGTCTCCTGGCCGCCAGCCTTGCCGTCCAGGCGGTCGAAGATCCACTTCACGACGCGAGAGTTCTCGCCGAAGCCGGGCCATGCGAAGCCGCCATCGGGGGTGCGGCGGAACCAGTTGACGTAGTAGACCTTCGGCATGTTCTCAGCGCCGTGCTTCTTGCCCAGGTCAATCCAGTGCTTGAAGTAGTCACCGGCGTTGTAACCAATGAAGGGCAGCATAGCCATCGGGTCGCGGCGAATCACGCCGACAGCACCCTTAGCGGCCGCAGTGGTCTCGGAGGAGAGGGTAACTGCGCGGAACACACCCTGCTCCCAGCTCTCGGACTCGGAAACCAGCGGGATGGTAGTCTTACGGCGACCGCCCAGAACGATAGCGCTCAGCGGCACACCCTCGGGGTCGTAGTACTCGGGAGCGAGCATGTCGACCTGGGATGCGGGGGTGCAGAAGCGGGAGTTCGGGTGAGCAGCCGGGCGGCCGGACTCGGGGGTCCAGTCCTTACCGGTCCAGTCAATCAGGTGTGCGGGAGCCTCGTCGGTCTTGCCCTCCCACCAGACGGAGCCGTCGTCGGTCAGTGCAACGTTGGTGAAGATGGTGTTGCCCTTGGCGATAGCCTTCATAGCGTTCGGGTTGGTGGAGTAACCGGTTCCCGGTGCCACACCGAACAGGCCAGCCTCGGGGTTGACCACGCGTGCCTGGTGGTTCTCGTCGAACTCAATCCATGCGATGTCGTCGCCGACCATCTCAGCCTTCCAGCCGTCAATGGTGGGCTCCATCATTGCGAAGTTGGTCTTACCGCAAGCCGAGGGGAACGCTGCGGAGATGTAGCGAACCTTGCCCTCGGGGTTGGTCATCTTCAGGATGAGCATGTGCTCTGCCATCCAGCCCTCGTCGCGACCGATAACGGATGCGATACGCAGTGCGTAGCACTTCTTGCCGAGCAGTGCGTTACCGCCGTAGCCGGAACCGAAGGACCAAATCTCGCGGGTCTCGGGGAACTGGACGATGTACTTCTCGGGGTTGCAGGGCCAGGGAACGTCTTCCTGACCGGGCTCCAGGGGTGCACCAACAGAGTGCAGAGCCTTGACGAAGAAGCCGTTGGTCTCGTTCAGCTTGGCAAGAACGTCCTTACCAATGGTTGCCATGATGCGCATGGAGCACACAACGTATGCGGAGTCGCTCAGCTCAACAGCAATCTTGGGGTTCTTAGCCTTCAGGGAGCCCATGACGAAGGGAATGACGTACATGGTGCGGCCGCGCATGGAGCCCTCGAACAGACCGGAGAGGGTCTGCTTCATTTCGACGGGGTCGCGCCAGTTGTTGGTCGGGCCTGCACCCTCTTCGGTCTCGGAGCAGATGAAGGTGCGCTCCTCGACGCGTGCCACGTCATCGGGATCGGAGAAAGCTGCGTAAGAGTTCGGGAATTCGTGATCGCTCAGGCGAACAAAGGTGCCAGCGTCGACCAGTTCCTGTGCGAGGCGGTCGTATTCTTCCTGGGTGCCGTCAACCCAGTAGATGTGTGCGGGCTGGGTCAGGGCCGCAACTTCGCGAACCCAATCCAGAAGGCCCTGGTGGGTAGTGGGTGCGCTCTGCAGCTCCTTTTCGAGCTCAGCAGAGAGAGTACGAGTTGAGGTGTCAGCCATTGACGTTTTCCCCTTCATTCGGTGGCCCGGATACTACGTTGATCCGGTTAGGTCTGCGGTAACAAAGAAGCAGTTAAACACTACAAGCGTGCAAACAATGGTGAATATGCACGCTTGGACAGAAGCCACTTCCTCGTGATGCTTACAGAATAACGCATTAATGATCCGAACACCCCTCTATGACGCTATTTCTTACGTTCTGCGCATCACATTCTTCTAGGGCGAAAAGATTTTTTGAAGTATTTTTGAGTGATTCTGCAGGGTCGAGGCGGGTGTTTCGGGTGGTTCCAGGGCAGGTTTTGGGGTGGGACAAAAATATTTTGAAAAAATTTTGCGAACACAAAAACCCCGGAATCATGCGGCAAAACGGGGTATTTTCGGCTCCCCCGGAGGGGAATTTGGGCAGATTTCGAGTTTTTCGGCTTGCACGCCCCTAACAACATCCGTATAGTAGTACCTGTTGCCGCGACGGGTTGAAGAAATCCGAAGCGAGGAACATGCGCCTGTAGCTCAACGGATAGAGCATCTGACTACGGATCAGAAGGTTGGGGGTTCGAATCCCTTCGGGCGCACCAACGATCCCCGGTTCTTCGGAACCGGGGATTTTTTGTATACCCAGAAGTTGTGTGCAGAAGGCGCCACTCACTCGGCAGACGGCGCGGTATGCAGAAACGCAGCATACAGAAACTACAGACGTGTAGAAGCTGCAGCGTGCAGAGATACCTATATGGAGGTGTAGCGCAGACGCCCCGCCGACCGTCGCATCCGCGCCCAAAAACTGCACTAACAGTGTGCCTCAACCTGTGAATCCACAGATTTATGCTCCCAGATGACGTGCTCCGGGGCACACCCGCCAAAAAACGCCTAGGATGGAAAGAGGACCCTCCACACATAGGCTGGAGAGCAGACAACGCGAAGGAGCACTATGGCACAGCTATCCATTCCGCAGTCCCTGATAGGTGCGCTCATCGACATAGCCAATCTGGGAACACTCGACTACTTCCCGCCCACCGAACGATGCGCCCACTGGTCCCTCTATGACGCGCAGCGCCAGGAGCTTCTTTGCCCCTGCGCACCCGCCGCCAACGCCACCACGGAGAAGCTCTTTGAGGCCGCGGCAAAGATTCTCTACGAGAACTTCCCCCGATATATCGACTCTCCCGAGGAGATTATTCCTTATACCTCCCGTCAGGAGCTCGTCGCCGCCCTGCGTCGTGGCGAGGAAGAGCCTGCAGAAGAGGAGCAGGACGAGCTGCAGGTAGCCGCAACTGCCGCAGACCCTGTTACTGAGGTTGAGGCTGAGGTTGAAACTAGCCTCACTGAACCTGCAGTAGCTAAGAACGCTGAGGTTAGCGCAGATGATACCCCGAAGCCTGCAGCGCCCAAGCCTGCACCTTCCCCCGCACTCTTTGCGGCACGTGCGGCGCAGGCGCCCAGCCCGGCTCTCGGAGTGCCGGAAGAAGCACCCGCAGAAAAGACCGCACCGGTGCCGAGCCCTGCAACGATTGCCGCCGCAACGTCTGCGGCGCCCAAGCCCGCTGTTCCCATGCCTGCGGCGCCCAAACCCGCAACGCCTACGTCTGCAGTGCCGAAGCCTGCCGCGCCGACTCCCGGCGCGCCCTCCCCCGGCATGTTCCGCAAGTCCACGCTGACCTACCGTCCGCCGCGCATCGAAGAGTACCTGGAGGGTCTGCGCGCCCGTCAGCAGGCAGCAGAAGCTGCCGAAGCCGCACAGTCGGCAGCGGCAACCGAGCAAGCAGCCGTTGAAGATCAGCCGGTGCTCGCTCAGTCCTTGCCGAGTGCACCCGCAGTGCCTACGACTTCAGGCCCCAAGCCGACCGCCCCGAAACCGGGTGCGCCGAAGCCCGCAACTCCCACGCCGAGCGCGCCCGCGGCAGAGCCTGCACCCGCAGCCCCTCGCGGCGTTACCGCCGAGGATCGCGAACGCAGCTACCGCCTGCGCCCGAGCTTGCGTGAGCGCCTCGAACGCGAAAACATCAGCGAAGAGCTCGTGCGCACCATCCTGCGCGAAGGCGAGGCGGAACGCATCAACGACTGGACCATCCGCTTCACGCACGACGACTACCGCGTTGACGTGAACACCGCCTCCGCCGAAGTCATTACCGTCATCGACGAATACGACGCCGACTACAACGAGGCGGCGCAGGCATCCCTGGCGCAGGGCGAATACACTTCGCTCAATGCCCTGGAGCTTGAGTTCAGCGAGCGCGCCCGCACCTTCCTGAAGAAGAACCCGCCGTTCGTTTTCGATCTGATGCTTCAGACGCTGAACAGCCCCGAGAGCGTGCGCATGGCTGAAGGCTGGACCCGCATCTACACGGCGCAGGGTCTGGAAATTGCAATCTCGCCGGATGAGCGGACCGTTCTGGCTCTGGCGAAGACCCCGGATTTCCATCACCTGCACGCGGAAGCCCTGCGTAAGGCTCAGCTCGAAGAGCTCAGCAACACCCTGGCGAAGCAGGCAGAAGATAAGGCAACCCAGGCAGAAAACACCGTTGAGGAGGAGAAATAATGTCCGCGAAGCAGATTACCGTTCCTCTTGAGGTGTACGTTCGCCTGCAGGAGCTTGCTTCCCTCGCAACCTATAGCTACCGGGAGAACCAGGGTTCCGAAGAGAGCGCGGCAAGCGATAAGCCGTGGGATTTGCTCTCCAAGGATGGCGCCTCCCTGCTCGATGAGAACGGCGCGCTCAAACCCGAAGCTGCAGAGCTCTACTTCACCCTGTTGCCGCTCATTGCCCAGGAGTTCGTGGAACAGCAGCAGGCCCTCGTGGACGCTTACCGTCAGGCACCCAAGCCCGCCGCCGCACGCGCCAAGATTCGCCCCTCCAACCAGCGCCTTATCCCGTTGACCGAGGTGCCGCTGGAGAACCAGCGTATTGCCGCGCGCATCGAGAAGGAGTTCTACGGCGAGGTGCCGCCGCGCCGCCGTATCTACGGTGTGCTCCCCGGCGTGATGGACTACATGATGCGCCACGGCCTCACCTACGAACTGCTGCTGGACATCATCGAATCCCCCGCAAGCACGGTGGTTCAAGAAAGCGCGCAGGAGAACCGTTACGGCCGAGAAGTCACCCTCTACACGCATGAGGAGGAAGGCTACCAGGTGGTACTCAACCCCCTGACCGCCGAGGTGCTCGCGCTACGCCCGCTGCAGGCCCTCGCGGGAGGCTACCAGCTCTCCCCCGAGGCTCAGGCTCAGCTCAAGGCGCTCGGCCTGACCGGCGAATACATTGCCCGCATCCTCGATGAGGCTGAGGACCGCCGCCCGATTCCCGGCAGTAGCCGCACCGTGTACTCGCTCAACGGCTACCAGGTGGAGTTCTCGCACTCCGACCAGCAGGTGATTCGTATTAGTCGTGGCACCGCGCCCAGCCGTAACCCCTTCGAATCGCAGCCGAGGATGAGCGGTACGAAGAGGCAGCGCGGCCGCAAGATTCCGCACGATGTGGATGCGTTCGTGCAGCTACTGCAGGAGCACGGCTTCACCATCACCATGGGCGGTAAGCACTACGATATTCGCCACGAGAAGCTGGCTCCGGGTCAGAAGGCGGTCACCTCGGTGACTCCCTCGGATTCGCAGCGTTGGCACCTGAACTCGGCACGCCAGATCCGCAATACCTTCGGTATTGACCTGCGCTACGCCGACCCGCGCGATAGCGTGCGCGGTATTGTGCGCGGCCCGGGACGAAGCGTCCAGAATACTGATGACCACAGCGCAGAAAAGCAGGACGCCGAGAAGAGCGCGGAGAAGACGGCGGAGAAGGAATCCGAGTAGCTCTTCGTCACAGTTGAAGCATAGCAGTTGAAGCGCGCCCGCGTGCCGGTTCTTTATACTGCCCCCAGCATGTCTTTGCATCTGGGGGCAGTATTCATATGCGCCTATATCCCGCATTGTCAGGGCAATACGGGGTAGACTGGGGGCAATACAGACATGCTACTCAGCATAAAAATTAATATGCGTTCCCGTGATATGCGTGACGGTAGGGTTGGGGATGCGCCACAAAGTACGGTGAATAACAGCCCCTACCTCTACAATAGAAACGCATCACTACAGAAGAAGGAGAACGCATGGGCGTAACGATTAAGGTCACTGACGAAGCAGGCGTAAACTACGACATTCAGTGGGAAGACCACCACACCCTCCTGGAGGCCCTCCAGGCTAACGGCGTGCCGGTCCTCGCAACCTGCGGTGGTAACGCATCCTGCGCTACCTGCCACGGCTTCATCGACCCCGAGCACTTCGAGGCTTCCGGTGAGCGCACCGAAGCTGAGCAGGACCTGCTCGACATGGTCGACGATGTCGCCAACGAGTACTCTCGCCTGTGCTGCCAGGTCGAGTACGCCCCCGGTATGGACGGAGCAGAAATCCAAATGCAGGCGGCGATGTAATCATGTTTAAATCGGCTCAGGTACTCGCATCAACCACCCTCCTCTGTTGCGTGCTCGCGCTCAGTGGATGCGGCGCGTCCCAGGCCGGTCAGGAAGCTGAAGGCACCTCGGCACAGCCGAGCGCTTCGGCTTCGGTCAAGCCCGGCACGATTCGAGTAGCCTCCGACGGGGCTACCCCTTCGGTGAGCCCGGGTTCCATTACCGTGGTGAACTCCCCCGACGCGGAGCACCACGAGTCTTCCTCTGAGCACTCCGAGTCTTCCTCCCACACCGAGACTCACGAGTCGAAGCAGAGCTCCACTTCTGCCGATTCCCACCACGAGGGTTCCGAGCAGAACAAGTCGGACGACTCTGATTCTCAGCAGGATTCCCAGAAGGGCTCAGACTCGTCTTCGCAGTCGGGCTCTCGCTCTTCGGGTAACTCCTCGAACTCCTCCGGTTCCTCGAACTCGTCGAGTTCTTCCAACTCCTCGAATTCCTCGAGCTCTTCGGAGAAGTCCTCTAACTCCTCCAACAACAACGCTGAGGGACCGACCCAGTGCGATCTGGACGACCTGAACGTTTCGGTTGCCATTGGAGATGGCTCCCCCGGCGCTCGAAACTACACCCTGTACTTCCAGAACTCCTCGAACTCCCCCTGCACCCTGCGCGGCTACCCGCGCGTGGTCCATGCGGGTCCTTCGGGAACCTGGGTTGGTCGTGAGGCTTCCACCTCCGACGAGTACATGAACCCTGCGGGTGTGACCCTCAACCCCGGCGATAGCACCACCGCGGTGCTGCGTTCGGTGTACCCGGCACGCTTCGGTGACGATTGCGGCAGCCGCCCGGTTCAGGGCTTCCTGGTGGGTCTTCCCTCCGGTTCCGGTGGCGTGATTGTTCCGCTGGATACGACCGCGTGTTCCTCGTCTGTTCCGCAGCTGTCGGTGGGTCAGTTTGGTGCCCGCTAACGCGGCATTGCAGATGTGAATACTCTGGCACGTTGTGTGCACATATAGTTCGCATATAGTTCAAGGGCGGTTCCCCGCGATGGGGAACCGCCCTTGAACTGTCTATAAGCCTAAATCTAGGGTTTAGCTTTAGCTATGCGGTAGCCGCGCACTCTTAGAGGGAGCGGGCAACCTCATCGTGGCTGAAGCGTGCACCGCGCGGGTATGCGGGCGCCTCACCGTGACCGAGGTTGACGACCAGGAAGGGGATTTCTGCGTTGTCCGCGAAGAATTCCTTCTTGATGCCAGCGAAGTCTGCGCCGGTCATGGGGCCAGCGTCCAGACCAAGGGCGCGGATTGCGGTGATGAAGTAGCCTGCCTGCAGGTGAGCGCTCAGCTCAGCGGCGGGGGTGGCAAGCTCCTCGGTGGTGTAGAAGCCCTTGATGAAGCCAGCAGCGTTGGGGTTGAAGGTGTCAGCGTGCTCTACCCAGTTCGCGTCTGCGGAGAGGATTGCGGTCACCGGTGCCGCCTGGGTCTTAGCCTTGTTGCCGTCAGCCAGGTGTGCGACGAGGCGCTCGCGTGCCTCGGGGCTCTTGACCCAGGTGATGCGCAGGGGCTGGCTGTTGAAGGCGGTGGGGCCGTAGAAGGTCAGTTCCTGGATGCGGCGCAGCTGCTCGTCGGTGACGGGTTCCTCGGTGAAGGAGGAGACGGTGCGCGGTTCGTGGAAGAGGTTGATGAGCTGTTCGTCGTTCAGGCGGGTCATGGTGGTGCTCCTTTGTGTTGTTCTCTCAGTCGATTACTTTACAGGTAAAACATTACATACTCTGTAGAGACACTGTCAAGCACATCTTCCTCCCCCAGCCCCCAACAATTCAAGAGGCGCACACCATAAACCCCGCCATAATAGATACATGACCGACGCACTCTCCCACTTCTCCGCACCCGTACGCGACTGGTTCCGCACCACCTTCAGCGCACCCACCGCCGCCCAAGAAGGCGCATGGGAGAGCATCCGCAACGGCAACAACACCCTCATCATCGCCCCCACCGGCTCCGGCAAAACCCTCGCCGCCTTCCTCTGGGCACTCGACGCCCTCCACCGCGAACACGAAGCCGGCACCGCGGGCGGTACGCGCATCCTTTATATTTCGCCCCTCAAAGCACTCGGCGCGGACGTTGAACGCAACCTCCGCGCACCGCTCGCTGGAATTACCCGTCTGAGCGGCAACGACACGGGCGAACCGACCATCACCGTAGGCGTGCGCAGCGGCGACACCCCCGCACGCGAACGCCGCCAGCTCATCAGCAACCCACCCGACATTCTCATCACCACCCCCGAATCCCTCTACCTCATGCTCACCAGCGCCGCGCGTAACACCCTCGCCGGCGTAACCACCGTGATCGTGGACGAGATTCACAACCTCGCCGCCACCAAACGCGGCGCACACCTGGCGGTATCCCTCGAACGCCTCGACGCACTCTTAGAGAAGCCCGCGCAGCGCATTGGCCTCTCGGCAACCGTCGAAAACCCGGAGGCAGTCGCCCGGTTCCTCGGCGGCATTCAACCAGTGACCATCATGAGCCGCCCGGTCGCCAAAGAATGGGACCTGCGCCTGAGCGTGCCCGTACCCGATATGGCGGCACTCGGAGGCGCCAACGACTACGGGCAGGGGCTCTACGCACCCTCGGAGGTGCAGGGAGGCGCGGGCTCAGCTTCTAGCGGCTCGCAACAGGGCGTAGCGCAGCCTGCTTCCAGCGCCACAAACATCCCGGCGAGCGCATCCTACACGCTCGAAGACGCCATTGGCGTATTCCCCGGTCAGGGAAACCCAGCGCAGGAGAGCGCAGACGTGAGTGGGGGCTTTGGCGCGCCCAAAAATACGCTCACCATCCCGAAAGAATCACTCCGCGAAACTCCCGATAGCGAGCGCCCGGAGACTTCTATTTGGCCGCGCGTGCAAGAGCGCATCGTTGACCATATTGAGAACAACCGTTCTACGATTGTTTTCGTTAACTCGCGTGGACTAGCGGAAAAGCTCACCGCAGCACTCAACGATATTCACCTGCGCCGCGTCCTCGCGAAGCAGGGCATCAGTCCCGAAGACTACGCGGCAGGCATCTCTGATATCGCCGAAGTACCGCCGCTCGCCCGCGCACACCATGGCTCGGTGTCCAAGGAGCAGCGCACCCTCATCGAGGAGGCGCTCAAGGGCGGAACCCTGCGCTGCGTGGTCGCCACCAGCTCCCTGGAACTGGGCATCGATATGGGCCACGTGGACCTTGTCATTCAGGTTGCGGCGCCTCCCTCGGTCGCCTCCGCACTGCAACGCGTGGGCCGCGCCGGGCACCGCGTGGGCGAAATTTCGCGCGGTTTCTTCTACCCCAAGCACCGCGGCGACCTGCTCGGAGCAACCGTCACCCTCGCCGGCATGCGCAGCGGAACCCTCGAACCGCTCGCTATCCCCACCAACCCCCTGGACGTGCTCGCACAGCAGACCGTCGCCGCCTGCGCGTTGGGCCCCATCAGCGTGGACTCCTGGTACGAAGCGCTACGCCGCAGCGCCCCCTACGCCGAGCTGCCGCGCGCCCTCTTCGACTCCGTGCTCGAAATGCTCGCCGGACGCTACCCCTCCGACGAGTTCGCCGAACTGCGCCCGCGCATCATCTGGGACCGCACCCCCACCGAGGAGGCACCCTCCGGCAGTATTGAGGGTCGTCCCGGTGCGCAGCGCCTCGCCGTCACCAGCGGCGGCACGATTCCCGACCGCGGGCTCTTCCCGGTCTACCTGGTCAGTGGCGATGAGGAGCGCGGCCCCAAGCGTGTGGGTGAGCTCGACGAAGAAATGGTGTACGAATCCCGCGCCGGCGAGGTCATTACCCTCGGTGCGAGTAGCTGGCGCATTGAAGAAATTACGCACGACGCGGTGCGGGTCTCCCCCGCGCCCGGTCAGCCCGCGCGCCTGCCCTTCTGGCACGGCGACCGCATGGGCCGCCCCTACGCCCTGGGCGTGCAGACGGGTGCGTTCACGCGCGCCCTCTCCAGCCTGGATGCCACCGATAGCGCCGCCGCCCGCCAGCAGCTCGAACAGCTCGGGCTGGACATCTGGGCGGTCGATAATCTGCTCGCCTACCTGCGCGAGCAGCGCGAATCCACTGGTGCGGTCCCCTCCGACACCCGCATGATTGTGGAGCGGCACCGCGACGAACTGGGCGATTGGCGCGTGGTCCTGCACTCACCGCTCGGTTACGGGGTGCACGCGCCCTGGGCGCTGGCGGTGCGTGCCCGCATTGAGGAGCGGTACGGGGTGGACGCCTCCGTCATGGCGAGTGATGACGGTCTGATTCTGCGTCTGCCCGCCATGGAGGATGTGCCGCCGGGCGCTGATCTATTCATCTTCGACCCGGACGAGCTGGAGGCGATTGTCACCGAACGCGTGGGCGATTCGGCGCTTTTTGCGTCTCGGTTCCGTGAGAATGCGGCGCGTGCCCTGCTGTTGCCGCGCCGTGATCCGGGTAAGCGCACCCCGCTGTGGCAGCAGCGTCAGCGTGCGGCGCAGCTGCTGGATGTGGCGCGTAAGTACCCGGATTTTCCGGTGCTTTTGGAGACGGCGCGCGAGTGTCTGCAGGATGTGTACGATGTGCCGGCGCTGGTTCAGGTGCACCGTTCGTTGCAGTCTCGGGCGGTGTCCATGCTGGAGGTTGAGACGAACGACCCTTCGCCTTTTGCGCGCACTCTGCTCTTTGAGTACGTTGCCGAGCACCTCTACGACGGCGATGCGCCCGCCGCCGAACGCCGCGCCGCCGCGCTCTCCCTGGACCCGGCGCTACTTGCCGAGTTGCTGGGCTCAAGCGGCCTGCGTGACCTGCTGGACCCGGCGGTGCTGGTGCAGACTCAGCAGCGCCTGCAGCGCACCGGTGAGCGTTACCGCGCCTCCGGCGTGGAGGGCGTGGCGGATCTTTTGCGTCAGCTGGGTCCGTTGAGCGCGCGGGAGTTGAGTCTGCGCTTGCGTGCCGACAACCTGCGGGCTGAATCTGCGCCGCACGGTTCTCAAGATTTCGGCGAGTCCGAGGACTCCGAAAACTACGGCGAGGAGTACGGCGCGCACGCCAGCGTGGATCAGGCGCGTGAGCTGGCGGAGCAGCTGGTTCGTTCGCGCCGCGCGTTCTCGTTTGCGGGTGCTTCCAGTGCCGGGGAGAACGCGGAGGAGACCACCAAGCCGCAGCTGTACTACGCGGTGGTTGAGGATGCCGCGCGCCTGCGCGATGGACTGGGCATTATGCCCGCCGCGGCACTTCCTACAGCCCTTTTGGAGCCGGTTGCGGAGCCTCTTGAGGACTTGGTGTCTCGCTATGCGCGCACCCATATTCCTTTTACGGCACTGCAGGCGGCGGAGCATTTTTCGCGCCTGACTCCGGTGGGTGTGGGTGTACTGACCCCGGTGTTGCAGCGCCTTCAGCAGCAGCGCCGCTTGAGCTCCGGTGAGTTCCTGCCCGAGGTGTTGCGCACGCCCGGTGCGGTCGGTGTTGAGTGGGTGGATGCGCAGGTTTTGCGTACGATTCGTGCCCGCTCCCTGGCGGCGCTACGTGAGGAGATTGAGCCGGTATCGGCGCAGGTCTATGGCGCTTTCCTACCTTCCTGGCAGAACGTTCGTTCTTTATCGGTACGGGTTGCACAGACCCTGCCGGAGGCGAGCGCCTACGGTGCATTCCTCCCCTCCCGCCGCACCGCCACGGTGGTGGGCGAGAGGGTGGCACCCCTCAGTCCTGCCGCTGAAAACGGCGCAGAAAACGCCACCGAAAACTCTGCCTCCGCCACGGAGGATCTGCTCACCGCCATCGACCAGCTGGCGGGTGTGCGCGTACCCGCCTCCGCCTTGGAGACGCTGATTCTGCCGGCACGAGTGCCCGGCTACCAGCCGCACATGTTGGACGAGCTCATGGCGAGCGGTCGGGTGTTCTTCACCGGTGCCGGTCAGCTGGGCGGCGGTAGCGCGCAGAAGTCTGACGGCTGGATTCGCCTGCATTTGAGCGAGAGTTCTTCGCTGACTCTGGGCGAAGACTACCCGGAGCAGCTGTTGCGCGCGGAGAACCCCGAGCTCTGGGAGGCACTGCAGACTCCGGGCACGCTGGAGCACGCAATCTACGAGGCGCTGGCTCACGGCGGCCTGTTCGTTCCGGCGCTCCGTGAGCGGGTGGCGCAGCTGATGAGTGCAGCGGCGCCCGCCGGTCAGGTGGTGACCTTCCCGGATGCGGCGGAGGTTTCGGCGGCGCTGTGGCGCCTGGTGTGGGCTGGCGCGGTGACGAACGATAGTTTCGCGCCGGTTCGGGCGATGCTTGCGGGCGTGCGCAGTGCGCATCCGACTCCGGCACCTGCCGCGCGTCTGTCGCGGGTGGGTCGCCGCGGTGCGGGGCGTATTGCGGCGGCGCGCGCCTCCATGGGTAACGCCATGGCGGGCGGCTACGGTTCTGGCAGTTATGGTTCCGGCGGCTATTCGGCACCGACTAGCGGATACGGCGCTAGTGCTGGGCGCGGCCTGCGTTCCCTACGCGGTGGCTTCCATGCCGCCGCTCCCGCCGTTGCCCCGCAGGATAGTGGCCGCTTCTCGCGCGTGGACACGCTCCTGCAGGAGCCGGTGGAAGCAACGGTTGCAGCGCTCGCACGCGCCGACCTGTTGCTGGACCGCTACGGCGTGCTGACTCGCGGGTGCCTGCAGGTGGAGGATTCTGCCGGCGGGTTCTCGCAACTGTACCGGATTTATTCGGCGGCTGAGGATCGTGCGCTGGTGCGTCGCGGATACTTTATTGAGGGTTTGGGCGCGGCACAATTTGCCGCTCCCGCGACGGTGGACCTGTTGCGTTCTGCCGCCGATAATCTCAGTATTCCCACAAGTCCACAGGGTTTTGGTGCGAGCGCCTACACCCCGCAGCGTACCGATACCGAGCAGGTGTACGGCACGTTCACGGTGACCCTTCTGGCGGCGACCGACCCGGCGAACCCGTACGGTGCGGCCTTGAGCTGGCCCGCGATTCCTTCTTTTGCGCACGAAGGCGAAGGCACGGTGAAGCACCGCCCGGCGCGCAAGGCGGGTGCCTGCGTGGTGCTGGTGGACGGCGCCCCGGTGCTGTACGTGGAGCGCGGCGCGAAAACCCTGCTGGCTTTCACCACCGACCCGGTGCTTCTGGAGGCGGCGGCCCCCGCCCTGGCGCGCCTGGTGTCTGCCGGTGGTGCGGAGAAGATTTCGGTAGAGAAGGTCAACGATGTGGAGCTTTTGGGCACGCACACTTTGAACGCCCCCGGCGGCGAGGTTGTGGAGCATCCGGTGGAGGCACTGCGCGCGGCGCTACAGGCGCAGGGTTTCTACGCGACGGTTCGCGGCCTGTCGCTGCGCCGTTCCATTTAGCCAAGCACACCCTAAAGCTCAACCTCAGATTAAATAATTCCTTTAACCTCAACCTGAACATCACAATGCCCCGCACCCTCATGGAAGGGGGTGCGGGGCATTATGTTTCCCTACTCACGATCCGGGTGGTGTTCCCGGAGTCCACCACGTCGCAAGCGGCGTGGTGGAGAAATAACCGCCCGGATGTCCACGCCGCCTTTGCCGTGGAGCACATAACCAAACATCGGAGCGGGAAGTCCTACGTTGATCCGTCGCCTCTCGGGGTGACTAGTAGCCGCCGGTGAGGGTGTCCACAGCGCCCAGGCACAGGTCGATAGCTTCTTCGAGCCCGAGCCCGCGGGAGCGAACGGTGCGCTGATCGCGGGGGTTGAGCTGCACGACGTGCAGGGCGAAGTAGTCGACGAGCTGCAACCAACCACCGAGAATGACGCGGGTGCGGTCATTAATCGGCATGCCGGTGCGCTTGAGCATCCATTCGAGGTAGTCGGTGGGGTTGTTCGGGAAGTCCTCCCCACCGGGGGTGGGGACACCGGCTACGACGAGGAAGTACGTGCGCAGTGCATTGCGCAGGGCCTCTTCGGGGTTTTCGTGATGCTCGCCCAGGGCTTCGAGGACCGCTTTGGCTTCGCGTCGAGTGACGGCGGCAGCCAGGGAGTCCTTGCCGGGGAAGTAGTGGTAAAGCAGGGCACGGGTGATGCCGGCATCGCGGGCGATAGCACTCATGGAGGCGCCCAGCACGCCGCGGCGAGCAAAATGTTCCGCAGCAATTTTCAGAATTTGCTCTTCACGTTCGTGCGGTTCCATACGCAAAGCACCGGTGCGAGGCTCTACATTCTTTTGTGAATGTTCCATAACCTCTCCTTCTTTATTTTCCGGTGTTTTAGAATTGTCCGATTGCATCGCTGTCATCGGGGCTGTTCCTTTAATCTCTGCATCCTTGCGCTGTTTCTGTCCCATTTCGACCCCTTCGTTCGACATTTCGAACTTCTGTGTCTTAATCGTACCGCTTTAAGGCTGTTTCCAGCTTTTATTAAGGCGTTTATGACGTAGGATGCCCAGGTTAGCAGGTCTTTAATTGCTTTACATCTTTTATACTTAGAAAAACCACAGGGGCTAAATTGAGGGTTATTAGTTTCTGATTTGACAGCATTTTCGAAAATACCGCACTTAAACGCTGTTTTTTGTAAAATTAATGCAGTTTTTTTAAATTAAATGTCCAATAATTTCAAAAATTTGTGAAGTTTTCGTTTTTTGTTCCACACATTCACACAAGCATTCAT